>JANNMC010000192.1:0-16637 GCA_031397435.1 Candidatus Eiseniibacteriota bacterium | reverse complement strand
GCTTTGTAGAAACGCCGAATGGCTTCATCTGGGGCGGACAGGTTCAACCAGTTTGGAATCAACCTAATGTTCCAATCGCGCCTTCGCATCCCGGAGAGCGCCGCGATTCTCGGCACGACCGCCGAAGCGCCCCTCATCGTCGCCACGGTCGCCACGATCGCCGGCGCGGGGTCCCGAGTCGCGGCGCTGAAGGCACGCGCCGCGCGCGTCTGGCACTTCGAGGCGGACGCCGCGGGCCAGGTGCCGCTTCGGCCGCTCCTCGAGCGGCTGGCCAGCGAGGGACGTTACGCCCTCCTCGTCGAGGGGGGCGCCGCGGTCCATACCTCGTTCCTCCGCGAAGGGCTGGCGACTGGGGTGGCGGTTGGAATCGCGCCGCTCCTGGTCGGCGGCTCGACCTCGCGCTCCTGGACGGGAGATTTGGGCCGGGCGCGCCTGAGCGACGCCATCGAAATCGAATCGCTTCGCTCGAGGCGCGTCGGCCGCGATCTCTGGATCGAGGGGACGATTCGCGTCCCGGAGCCGTCGCATGTTTAGCGGCATCGTGGAGCGCGTCGGCACGATCGAGCGCCGCGCCGAGGTGCCCGCGGGTGTTCGCTTTCTGGTGCGCGCCGGATACGATCCGGAGCCGGTCCCCGGAGCGAGCATCGCCGTGAATGGTGTCTGCCTCACCGTCGAACGCGCCTCGCAGGGTGCCTTCGACGTGGCCGCGGTGGCGGAGACGCTCCGCCGGACGAATCTCGGAAGTCTGGCTGCGGGCGCGCGCGTCAATCTGGAGCGCGCGCTACGCGTCGGCGATGAGATCGGGGGCCATTGGGTCCAGGGCCACGTCGATGGAGTCGGCGCGGTGACGGCGGTGGAGGCTCGCCCCGATGACGTGCGCGTGGCCATCGAGGTGCCGGGTCCGCTCCGGCGCTACGTGGCCGAGAAGGGCTCGATCACCGTGGACGGCGTCAGCCTCACGGTGGCTGCTTGGGAGGAGCCGCGCCTCGTCGTGGCGCTGGTTCCGTACACACTCGAAAAGACCACCGCGTCGGCCTGGCGCCCGGGCACGCGTGTGAACCTTGAAGTGGACGTCGTGGCGCGCTACCTGGATCGCCTCCTCGCGGCACGCGCGGGCGAGGTCGAGGGCGCTGCCGCGCCGCGGACGGAGGCACGATGAGCCGGGAAACAAAGCGAAGAAATGGGACGGGACTGGGGGGCCGCCGCGCGGCCGCCGTGAATGGCGTCGGCAAGATCGACGAGGCGCTCCTGGCGTTGAAGCGCGGGGAGATGATCGTCGTCGTGGATGACGAGGATCGCGAGAACGAAGGCGACTTCGTCATGGCGGCCGAGAAGACGACCGCCGAGGATGTGAACTTCATGACTCGGGAAGCGCGTGGGCTTCTCTGCGTGTCGCTTCCGGGCGAACGACTGGAGCAGCTTGGGCTGGGCCTCATGGCTCCTGCGAACACGGCCCGCTTCGCCACGCCCTTCACGGTCTCCGTCGATCTCCTTCGTGGAACGACGTCGGGCTCGTCGGCCCAGGATCGCGCGCTCACCATCCGCGCGCTCGCGTCGGCCAAGACGAAACCGGAGGCGCTGGCGCGGCCGGGGCACGTCTTTCCGCTGAAGGCGGACGATCAGGGCGTGCTTCGCCGGCCCGGCCACACGGAAGCGGCGCTCGACCTCGCGCGACTGGCGGGACTTCGCCCCGCCGGCGTCCTCTGCGAGATCCTGGCCGCAGACGGCACCATGGCGCGCGGACCCGAGTTGATCCGCCTGGCGCGGAAGCATGGATTCGTCCTCATCACCATTCGAGACCTCGTCCGGTACCGCTATCAACGGGAACGGCTCGTGAAGCGAATCGCCGCCTCGCGCCTTCCGACGAAGCACGGCACTTTCCGTGTTGTCGTCTACGAGAGCCCGCTTGACGGGGCGCACCATGTCGCACTGGTGAAAGGGACACCCTCCGCCTCACGGGCCGACGTCGTCCGGCTTCACTCGCAATGCCTGACCGGAGACGTCTTCGGCTCCATGCGTTGCGATTGCGGCGAGCAGATGGTGGCCGCGCTCGAGCGCATCGAGGAAGAGGGCGCGGGGACGTTTGTCTACCTCCGCCAGGAAGGGCGGGGGATCGGACTCGCGAACAAGCTTCGTGCTTATGAACTTCAAGATATGGGCCTCGACACCGTGGAGGCGAACGTCCGCCTCGGCTTCGCGGCCGATCTTCGCGACTACGGAATCGCCGCGCAGATCCTGCGCGATCTCGGCTACGAGAAGGTGCGTCTCCTGACGAACAACCCGCACAAGGTGGACGCGCTACGCGACTACGGCGTTGCCGTGGAAGCTCGGGAGCCGATCGAGATCCTCCCCAATTCGGCGAATGAGCGCTATCTGCGCACGAAGCGAGAGCGGATGGGCCATCTCCTCAAGAACCCGCTTCTCCGCGAGGCGGCTCCCGCACCTGGAAACGGTCGCCGGGGGCGTGGCGTATGAGTCCGGTTCGTCCGCTCGGTCGCCGGGAAGGGGAGTCGTTCACGGTTCCTCGGGGTGCGCGCGTCATCGTGGGGGATCCCACGCGGGGGAGTGGCCTCCGCATCGCGGTCGTCGTGGCGCGCTTCAACGACCGGATCACGAACCGTCTCCTGCTCGGAGCGTTCGAGGTATTGGAAGCGGCCGGAGTGCGCGCGAAGGATCTCGCCGTCGTGTTCGTACCGGGAGCGTTCGAACTCCCCTTTGCCGCGAGGCGCCTGGCGGCCTCGGGACGCTACGACTCGGTGGTCTGCCTCGGGGCGGTCGTGCGGGGCGGCACCCCCCACTTCGACTACGTCGCGGGAGAAGCCGCGCGGGGCATCGCGCACGCGTCCGAGGAGACGGGCGTGCCGGTTCTCTTCGGAGTCCTCACCACCGATAGCGCGCGGCAGGCGCTCGACCGCTCCGGCGGACGGCTGGGAAACCGCGGAGCCGATGCGGCTCGGGCCGGCATCGAGATGGCTCAGGTCGCCCGCGGTCTCCGGGCAAGGAGATCGGCATGACGTCCCGCCGGCAATCACGGGAACTGGCGTTTCGCGCGGTCTACCAGGCCGACGTAACCGGAGAAACCCCGAAGCACTGCCTGGAGGAAATCCTGGAGGAGACGCCTTCCTCCGATGATATGCGGTCGTTCGCCGCCACCCTGGTGGAGGAACTGGAAGAGCATCGCGAAGATGTCGACGCGATCGTCTCCCGAACGGCTCATAATTGGCCGCTCCGCCGCATGGCGGCGACCGATCGCTCGATCCTCCGCCTGGCGGTCGTGGAACTCCTGCATCACGCGGAGACCCCGACCCGGGTCGTGCTGGACGAGGCGATCGAGATCGCCAAAAAGTACGGCTCCGAGACATCGGGATCGTTCGTGAACGGAATCCTTGACCGCATCGCCCATGACGCGCGACCCTCCGCGAAATGACCACCGTTTTCGTGTCCGATATCCACGGCAATCTCGAGGCGCTCCAGGCGGTCCTCGCGGTCGTCGACACCTACGCTCCCGACAGGGTCATTTGCCTCGGCGACGTGGTCGGCTACGGCGCGAGCCCGAACGAGTGTCTGGACCTCGTCCGGTCTCGCTGCAAAACCGTTCTCCTGGGGAACCACGATGCCGCCGCCAGCGGCGGACCGGAGATCGCGCGCTTCAACATCCATGCGCGCGTCGCCGCCGAGTGGACGAGCCGCGTTCTGACGCGGGAAAATCGGGAGTTCCTCCAGCGTCTCCCACTCTCCCATGAAGGCAACGGATTTCTCTGTGTGCACGCCTCGCCGGCGACGCCTCGCGACTGGGAATACCTGCTCGACCGATTCGACGCCGAGCCGCAGTTCGCCTACTTCAACGCTCCCGTCTGCTTCATCGGGCACACACATCAGCCCGCCATCTTCATGGCCGACCCCGCGGGGTGCCGCTCGCTTCCGGTCGGGACGCTCTCGCTCGACCCGCAGCGACGCTACATCGTGAATGTCGGCAGCGTGGGCCAGCCGCGCGATCGCGACCCGCGCGCCTGCTTCGTTGTCTTCCACGAATTGGCCAGCCGCATCGAATACGTCCGCGTCCCCTATCCCGTCGAGGCAGCGCAGGAGAAGATCCGGGCCGCGCGCCTTCCCGAGGTCCTGGCCACCCGCCTCGCCACGGGGGAATAACGTGGCGCCGCGCGTCTCCACCGAGGATCACTGGAATCGATTCGGGACCGAACGCGCCGACATCGACGCGGTCTATCCGACCGACGGCCGCGTCGTTGAGCAGATCGTGGCCGAGGGGCCAGTGGCGGGGAAGCGGATCATGGAGGTCGGCGCCGGATCGGGACGCGACAGCGTCCGGCTGGCCGCCGCGGGCGCCACGGCGGTCATCCTCGACTACTCGGTTCCGTCGCTTGAGACGGCGCGCCGCGTGGCGGAGCAGGAGGGGGTACGCGCGCACTTCGTCCGGGCTGACGCGCTTCGGCTTCCGTTCCGAGACGGTGCTTTCGACGTCGTCTTCCACCAGGGGCTCCTGGAACACTTCCGCGACCCGGCCCCGCTTCTTCTCGAGAATGTGCGCGTGCTGGCGCCGGGGGCGCTTCTGCTCGTCGACGTTCCACAGCGGTTCCACCTCTACACCGTGGCGAAGCACGTCCTCATCGCCATGGGGAAGTGGTTCGCCGGTTGGGAGACGGAGTTCTCCATCGGGGAACTGGAGCGCGTGATGCGCCGGGCGGGCGTTCGCATCACGGGCCGCTACGGCGCCTGGATGATTCCCGGGCTCTTCTACCGGGCGCTTCGGCTTGGCTTTCTCAAGCTCGGCATCGCGCGCCTTCCGCTCTATCCGCCTCCGGTGCCGATCGTCACTCCGGTGGCCGCGGCGATCCGCCGGATCTGGGAACGGACCCCCTTCGCCATGCACACGTACTTCGTGATCGGGGCGCTGGGCCGGAAAGAAGGCGCCGACGCGGCGCCGCGGCGCGCTTGAGAATCGTCGTCCTCAACTGGCGTGATCCCCGGCATCCCGAAGCGGGGGGAGCCGAACTCCACCTCCTCGAGATTCTCAAACGCTGCGTCCGCGACGGCGACCGCGTCACCTGGCTCGCCGAGGCCTTTGCCGGCGCCCCCGCCGAGGACGAGGTGGAGGGGATCCGAATCGTCCGGGCAGGTGCGTGGTACAATGCCCATCTCGCCCTCGGCGCGCTCTACCGCGCACGGTTTCGGAGGGAGCGCGTGGACTTGGTGGTCGAGGACATCAACAAGGTGCCGTTCTTCACGCCGCTCTTCGCGCGCGCGCCGGTGCTGGCGGTGGTCCCACACCTCTTCGGCGCGACCGTCTTCCGCGAAGCGCCGCTCCCGGTCGGCGCCGTCGTCTGGGCACACGAATCGCTTCTGCCGCTCGTCTACCGGCGCACACCCTTCCTCGCTATTTCCGACAGCACACGCGACGATCTGGTCCGCCGGGGTATCGCACGCCAGCGGATTTCCGTCGTGCGGTGCGGCCTCGATCAGTCCGCCTACGCGGTGACAAACCCGCCGGAGAAGCGCGGCCCGGTCGTGGCCTTTCTGGGCCGGCTCCGGAAGTACAAGGGCGCGCAGTTCGTCCTTCGCGCCTTTCCCCACGTGCTCGCCGCGGCGCCGGAGGCGCGCCTCGACATCATCGGGGACGGTCCCTATCGGGCCGAGTTGGAGCGGCTGTCGGAACGCCTTGGCATTTCGGCCCGCGTGAGATTCCTTGGAGCGCTCTCCCACCAGGCGAAGGTGGCCGCCCTGAACGAGGCGCAGGTCGCGACCTGCCCCTCGCCCAAGGAAGGGTGGGGCCTTACCGTGATCGAGGCGAACGCCTGCGGGGCTCCCGTTGTCGCAAGCCGGAGTCCGGGTCTGGTGGAATCGGTCCGCGAGGGAGAAACTGGACTCCTGGTGCCGCATGGAGACGTGGCGGCGCTGGCCGCCGGCATCACGCGACTCCTTGGCGACCGCGCCGAACGGCTCCGGATGGCGGAGGCGGGAAGGCGCTGGGCTGCGACCTTCGACTGGGAGACCTGCTATCGGGAAAGCCGCGCCTGCTTCGCCCGTGCGGCGGCGTCGCGGGGAGCGACCGCGTGACACCGCGCTGGAGCGAGCTCTTCCACCGCTACAAGTTCTTTCTCGTGGCGGTGAAGCTGGCCCTCTCGATCGCGCTCTTCGCCTACGTGGTGGCCAAGGTGTCACCCGGAAACGTTTGGGCCGTGGTCCGCCGCGCCGACCCGGCCTACCTTGGAGCGGCGGCGGCGCTCTTCATCTTCTCGAATCTCGTCGGCTCGTGGCTCTGGGCGCGCCTCCTCCGCGCGCAGGGGGTCACGATTCCGTACCACAAGGCGGCCGCCTATTACTTCGTCGGCCTCTTCTTCAACAACTTCCTCCCGTCGAACATCGGGGGCGATATCGCGCGAATCAGCGACGCCGCGAAGCATGCGCCAAACGTCAGTTCGGTCTTTTCCGCCACCTTGATGGACCGGCTCCTCGGCGTGGTGTCCATCTCGCTCCTGGCGGTCATCGCCTCCTTTGCCTCGCTCGACCGCTTTCACCTCTACGCCATTTACGGAGGGGTCGTCCTCGTCTTCCTCACGGCGCTGGCGCTCTTCCTCAGCATCTTCAGCCGGGGGGTCCTGAAGGCGTTCGAGTGGCCCTTCCGCCTCCTCGGGCTCCGCAAGGTGGAGGCTTGGATCGGGGGCCTCCTGGACGACCTCCACGGCTTCCGGAACGAGAAAGCGGCGCTCCGGGCGGCATTCCTGGCCACGACCGTCGTCCAGATCAGCCGGATCTACGTCCACTACCTCGTTGGCCTTTCCCTGGGAGTCCGGCTCGAGGCGGGGTACTATTTCCTCTTCGTGCCTGTTTTGGCCGCCCTGGTCTCACTTCCGATATCCATGAATGGGCTCGGGATCCGGGAGGGGGCTTCGGTGGTTCTATTTCAGATGGCCGGGTTGACGCGGGAACAAGCGTTCACGATCCCGTTCGTCACCTATCTCATGTCGGTATTCATCAGCCTTCTCGGCGGGTTCATCTTCGTCACGCGCTCGCCGCGGCGCGCTCTGGCTCGCAAGCTGGAAGCGCGGCGCGAGAAGCGGGCGGGGGGAGCCGGCTCCATCGGTAGGGAGGACTCTCCGTGAATTCATGGAAGCGGTGGCACGCGATCTTCGGCGCGCTCGCCTTCGCGGTGCCACTCTTCGTCTTCATTCGCACGCTGACCGTCACCGTCCCCTTCTGGGATTCAGGGGAGTACATCGCCACCTCCCGGATCCTGGGGCTCCCGCATCCTCCCGGGAACCCGGTCTATACGATGCTCGGACGGATTATCGGCTTGATCCCGATCGCGAGCATCGCCCAGCGCGTCAATTTCATGAGTGCGCTCGCCTCGGCGCTGACCTGCTTCTTCACGTACCTCGTCGTGGTCCGCTCGCTCCGGCGCACGTTCGGTGAGAAGTTCGAGTCGGGCGCGGCCTGGCTGGCCTGTCTGGTCGGAGGCTTGACCGCGGCGTTCTTCGTCGCCTTCTCGTCGTCGTTCTGGGACAGCGCGATCGAGGCGGAGGTCTACTCCCTTTCCTCGGCGCTCATCGCGTTCACGATGTGGCTGGCGTTCCGCTGGTGGGATCGGCTCGATCAGCCGGGGAACGACAAGCTCCTGGTCGTGATCGCCTACGTCTTGGCCGTCTCGACGGGAGTCCATCTCGGAACCATTCTGGTGGCGCCGGGGCTTCTCCTCCTGCTGGCGCTCATCCGCCCCAGCTATTTCACGTCGGGCCGCTTCTGGGCGTCCGCGCTCATCCTGCTCGGCACGCTGGCTGGCCTCGGCATTGCCGAGAGCGCCGGGCGGAGCCCATCGCCGCTCGTGCTTCTCGTCGTGATCGGAGGCATCGCGGCCTTCCTCATCTCGCGGCGCGATCGGCTGGTGCGCGACAACCTGGCCACCTGGTGGGCGCTGGCGGTGCTGGTCGGGTTCACGGTGCAGCTCTTCCTGCTCATTCGCAGCCAGCAGATGCCCGCCATCAACGAGGGGATGCCGGCCACGTTCGATGCCTGGAAAGACTACCTGCTGCGAAAGCAGTACGGGCCGTCGAACCCCTTCGATCGCCGCGCCGATCTCTGGTACCAGATCACGCACATGTACGGACGGTACGTCGGGGAGCAGTGGCGGATCCTCGACCGCATTGGTTCGCTCGATCTTCAGTCGTTCTGGGTGCGTCTCGTGAACATGCTCCCCCTCGCGCTCGCGTTCCTGGGTGCGTGGTGGAACTGGCAGCGGGACAAGAAGACCTTCTGGTTCTTCCTGGCCCAGAACCTCATCATGGGCCCCTTCCTCATTTTCTACCTCAACTTCACCGACCACGAAGTGCGCGAGCGCGACTACTTCTTCACGAACTCGTATCACTTCATCGCCATCTGGATCGGCATGGGAGCGGCCGCGTTGCTTCACGCCATTTCGGAGGCGATCGCGCCGTCCACGACCAAGGAAACGGCTCCGGCGACGCTGCCCGCGGCGCCGGCCGTCACCTGGATCGCCGCCCTCGCGCTCGTCGGCCTTTCGGCGCTTCCCGCCAGGGCCGGCTGGTTCGAGCACGACCGGTCGAACTTCTGGATCGCGCAGAACTACGCCTACAACATGCTGGCGCCGCTCGAACCGAACGCGATCGTGATGACCAACGGCGACAACGACACGTTTCCCCTCTGGTATATCCAGGAAGTGGAAGGGTTCCGCAAAGACGTCCGCGTCGTGAACATGAGTCTCCTGAACACGCCGTGGTACATCCTGCAATTGAAGAATCTCGAGCCGAAGGTGCCGTTCTCCTACACCGACGAACAGATCAATCAGCTCTACCCCTACCTCGACGAGAAGTCGGGACAGGTCGTCTGGGTGAAGGACCTGGCGGTGAGGGACATGGTCGCGGCGAATGCCTGGAAGAAACCGGTCTACCTGGCGGTCACCGTTCCCGACCAGTTGGGGATGGAGCGCCAGATGACGCTCGAAGGCCTTGTTTACCGGATTTCGCCCCAGCCCGCCACGCGCGAGATCGACCTCGAGCGGACCATGAAGAACCTTTACGAGGTCTTCAAGTATCAGGGGCTCCTGGACGCGAACCGGAATTTCGACGCGTCGGTCTACAAGGACGAGAACGCGATGCGGCTGGTGCAGAACTACTCGGCGGCGCACGTCCAGGTGGCCTACCAGCTGCAAATGCTCCAGCGCGCTCCGGAGGCGATCAAGGTGCTCGAGGACGCACGGAAGATCTCTCCCGACTTCCCGGGACTACTCGAGTACCTCGGACGCCTCTACGACCAGACCGGCGACGCGGCGAAGGCCGAGGCCTACTACCGGGAAGGGCTGGGGCGCTTCCCGAATTCGCCCGAGTTCCACTTCCATCTTGGAACGCTGGCCTACCGCCGTGGAGCGACCGACGAGGCGGTGCGCGAACTGCGCCGGGCCACCGAGCTGAGCCAGCAGTACTTCGACTGGTACAGCGCCCTCTTCACGGTGCTCTGGCAGTCGGGGCAGCCGGAAGAGGCGATCGAGGTGCTTCGCAACTGGCACCGGGCCCATCCGGAGGATCAGCAGACGGCGGCGGAGATCAAGCGTTTCGAGGATTCGCTCCGAACCGGGGCGTCGCTGGGGGATCGGCTCCGTCCTTCGGGCTCGCGGGTCAAGGTTCGTTGAGGGCCCCATGCGCGCGCTGGTGACGGGAGCGGCCGGATTCATCGGCTCGACTCTCGTCGATGCCCTGCTTCAGGCCGGAGCGGAGGTGGTGGGCCTCGATGCCTTCACCGACAACTACGCGGCGGCCCGGAAGCGCGCCAATCTGGAAGGAGCCCTGGGCCGGCGCGAATTCCGTTTCGTGGAAGGCGATCTGCGCCACGCGCGGCTGGAGCCGCTGCTGGAGGGGGCGACGCACGTCGTCCACCTGGCCGCGATGCCCGGCGTGAGAGCGAGCTGGGGTGAGGCCTTTCGCGACTACGCCGAGCACAACGTGGTCGGCACGCAGCGCCTTCTGGAAGCGGTGCGCGCGGCGGGCGGCGTCGAGCGGCTGGTGGCGGCGTCGAGCAGCAGCATCTACGGCATGCCACGTCGCTTCCCGACACCCGAGGACGAACCGCCGCGCCCGCTCTCGCCGTACGGCGTGACGAAGGTGGCGACCGAATCGCTTCTCCAGGCCTATCACGCCTCGTTCGGCGTTCCCGTGGTGGCGCTCCGTTACTTCACCGTCTACGGCCCGCGGCAGCGACCCGACATGGGGATTCACCGCTTCTTCGAGGCGGCCCGAGCCGGCACCCCGGTGACGGTCTTCGGCGACGGCGGACAGACGCGCGATTTCACGTTCGTGGACGACGCGGTGCGCGCCACCATGGCAGCGATGACGCACTCCGTACCCGAGCCGGCGTACAATGTCGGCGGCGGGCACCGGGTCAAGCTCGGCGACCTTCTCGATTCGATCGCGGAGGTGACGGGACGGCCGCTCGCCCGCCGGCACGCGGAGTCGCAGGCGGGCGATCCGCGCGATACTTCGGCCGACACGTCGCTCGCGCGGCGGGATCTCGGATACGCGCCGGCGACGGCGCTTCGCGACGGACTCCGGAGGCAATGGGAATGGCAGCGGAATCTGGCGGCGGCGCCGGCATGAGCGCCCCCGATCTCACCGTCCTCATCCCCGCCTACAACGAGGCGGAGAATCTCCGCCCGCTCCTCGAGAAGCTCGTGAAGGACGTGGCACCGCTTGGGCTCTCGATGGAGATTGTGGTTCTCGACGACGGCTCTACCGACGGCACGCTGGAGGCAGCCCGAGGGCTGCGCGGCATCATCCCGGAACTCCATGTGATCTCCTTTCGCCGGAACTTCGGGAAGTCGGCGGCGCTCTCGGTCGGATTTCGGGAAGCGCGCGGCCGCTTCGTCGTCACGATGGACGCCGATCTCCAGGACGACTCGGCCGAAATCGGCCCGCTCCTGCGAAAGCTGGACGAGGGGTACGATCTCGTCTCCGGCTGGAAGCAGAAGCGGCAGGACCCGATCTCGAAGACGATTCCCTCAAAGCTCTTCAATCGCGTCACGACCATGATGACCGGCGTGTCGCTCCACGACATGAACTGCGGCCTGAAAGCCTACCGCGCCGACGTGGTGAAGACCGTGAAGCTGCGGGGAGAACTCCACCGCTTCATTCCGGTCCTCGCGCACTGGAACGGGTTCCGCGTCACCGAGATCCGGACGGTCCATCATCCGCGTCTCCATGGGAGCACGAAGTTCGGGGCATCCCGCTTCGTGAACGGTTTCCTCGATCTCCTCGCGGTCATGTTCATGACCACCCAGAGCACTCGCCCGCTTCACCTCTTCGGGCGGCTTGGAATCTTCGTCGCCGTCGTCGGAGGCGGCGCCACGCTCTGGGCTTCCTTGCCCTGGTTCATGGGGGAGGGTCTACGCCTGCGCCCGATGCTCGTTTTTGGGCTCGTCCTCATCGTGCTCGGGATCCAGTTTCTCTCGCTCGGGTTCCTCGGCGAGTTGATCGCCGGCACGCGCGCCCAGGATCCCGACTACCCGGTTCGGGAGCGCTTCTAGCGCTTCGGCGCCCGCGCATGGCGTCGGCTCCCGCTTCGAGATGGCAGCGATGAAGGTCGCACTCCTCGGTCCGACTTACCCGCACCGCGGCGGGATCGCGCACTACACCACGCTCCTCTCTCGAGCGTTCGCGGAGCGGATCGGCGCTTCCTCGCTCTCCATGATTTCCTTCCGGCGCCTCTATCCCGGATTTCTCTTTCCGGGAACGACGCAGTTTGACGCGAGCGGCGAGGCGCTGCGCCCGCCGGTGGAGCCGGAGGTGACGCTCGACAGCATGAGTCCGATCTCGTGGATCGCCGCGGGGCGGCGGCTTCGCGCCCTGAAGCCCGACCTGCTTGTCGTGCCGTGGTGGCACCCCTTCTTCGGCCCTTCGCTGGGGACGGTGGCGCGCACCGCACGCCCTCGTGGCGCGGGGGGACCGAAACGGATCTTCCTCTGTCACAACGTGGAGCCGCACGAGGCGACGCCGCTCGACCGCGCGCTTTCCTCGTACGGGCTGGGCGCCGCGGATGGATTCCTGGTCCACGCACGGGCGGAGGAGGAGCGGCTCCGGCCGCGCGCCCACGGCCGACCCGTGCGCGTCCATCCGCATCCGACCTACGATGTCTTCAGCCGCACCCCGCCCGATCGGGACGCCGCGCGCGCCGCCGTGGGAGCACGGGGAAAGACGATCCTCTTCTTCGGATACGTGCGGCCCTACAAGGGGCTGGCCGATCTGCTGGAAGCCCTTCGCCTGGCGCGGCCCGACGCGTGGGACACGCTCCTCGTCGTGGGGGAATTCTACGAGCCGCGCGAACGCTACGCCGCTGCGCTCGCCCATCCCGCGCTCCAGGGGAAAGTGACCGTCGTCGATCGCTATGTCGCGAACGAGGAGGTCGCGTCGTACTTTGCCGCGGCCGACGTCGTGGCGCTCCCGTACCGCTCGGCCACCGGCTCGGGGATCGCGCAGGTCGCCTTCGGCGCCGGCGTCCCCGTGATCGCGACACGGACGGGCGGCCTGGAGGAAGTCGTGGAGGAAGGGACCACGGGGCTCCTGGTCCCGCCCGAGGAGCCCGCCGCCTTGGCCCGCTCGCTGGAACGCTACTTCGACGACGAGCTGGCCGCGCCGCTTCGGGAAGGAGTGGCCCGCGCCCGCATCCGCTATGGCTGGGGCGCGCTCGTCGACACGCTCCTGGAACTCGCGGGAGAATGCCGGTGAGCCCATCCGCCGCGCCGGTCTGGGCCGTCGTCCTCGCCATGAATCAACTCGACTACACGCGCGAGTGTCTCCGATCGCTCCGCGCGCTTGACCCCGCGCCCAATCACGTACTCCTCGTGGACAACGGCTCCCACGACGACACGCCGGCCCGCGTGCGCGCCGAGTTTCCCGAGGTGGAGGTGCTGGCCCTGGGGGAGAACCGCTGGTTCGCCGGCGGCGTGAACGCGGGATTCGAGCGAGCGCTCGAGGGGGGAGCCGGATCGATCCTCCTGCTCAACAACGATCTCGTTCTGGAACGCGGGGCGCTCGGCGTGCTCCGCGCCGCGCTCGAGGCCGATCCGGCGCGCGGCGCGGTGAGTCCCAAACTTTTCTATTTCGATCCACCCGACCGGATCTGGTTCGCCGGAGGCATCGTGACGCGCGGCTTCGGCCTCGTCCGGCATCGCGGGGTGAATCGGAAGGACGGCGCGTTTCTCGATCGGAGCGGCGCCATCGATTACGTCTCGGGGGCCGCTGTGCTCCTGCGCCGTGAAACGCTCGAGCGTGTCGGTCTGCTCGATCCCGACTACGTCATCTACGTGGAGGACGTCGACTGGTCGGCGCGGGCGCGAAAGGCGGGGTACACGCTCTGGTACGAGCCCCAGGCGAGAGGGTGGCACCATGTCTCGGTCACGAGCGGAGGCGGGCTGACTCCCCTGAAGGCGTACTTCCGTCTGCGAAGCGGCGCGCTCTATCTCTCGCGGCATGCACCGGCGGCGACCCGGCCGCTGGCGTGGCTGGCTTACGGGGCCTGGACCCTCTGGCTCCTCTTCCGAACCGCGTGGAGCCGTGACCACGAGTCGGCCGGCGCGCTCCTCACGGGATTCCTCGATTTCACGCTCATCCTGCTCGGCGGCCGAGCGCCCGTTCGTAGGCCCGAAGGGTTCGTGCGGCGAGCGCCTCGACGCTGAACCCGGCGGCCCGCTCCCTCCCGCGCGCCGAAAGCGCCCGAAGTGGCGCCGGGTCGTCGGCGGCTTGGCGGAGCGCGATCGCCAGCGCCGAGGTATCCCTCGCGGGAACGATGATCGCGGCATCCCCGACCACTTCGGGAAGCGCGCCCCCGTCGGTGGTGACGCAGGGCGTCCCCGCCGCGAGCGCCAGGAGCGGCGGGATCCCGAATCCCTCGTGGTAGGAGGGGTAGACGAAGAGGGAGGCCCCCGCGAAGAGCGCCGAGAGATCGGCGTCGGGCACATACCCGGGGAAGATGGCGTTGACCCGGAGCGCGGCCGCCATCGCTTCGCAGGCCTTCGAGTGCTCGTTTCGCCCGCCCGCCAGGACCAGGACCGGGCCGCCCCCTTCCGGGAAGGCGGCCGCCATCGCCGCCAGGAGCGTGAAGAGCCCCTTCCGGGGATCGAAGCCTCCCACGTAGAGCCAGTAGGGATCCCCGAAGGCCCGGCGATTTTCGGCCACGCGCGCGGGCGCCGCGGCGCCGAACCAGCGAGGCAACGCGTTCGGGATGACCTCCACGCGCGGCGCGGCGTCGGGAATTCGGGCGGCGATGTCGCGCCGGCTTGCCTCGCTGACCGTGATGATCACCGCCGCGCGCCGCGCCGAGGCGCGAACGGCGCTTCGATAGGCGGCCTGGTGAAGCCAGGCCGGCCAGGGCCAGGGAACCGCCTTCGGGAGCCTCCAGGGGATGAGATCGTGAAGCGTGAGGACGCTAGGCATCGGGAGACCAGCCGGAATCCCGTGGTTCCAGGGGGCGTGGAAGAGGTCGGGAGAGGGGTTGAGCGAGTCGAGGAGACGGGGGAGCACGTGCCGCTCCCACCGGATCCGCTGCCCCGTGGGGCCTTCGACCACCACCGGGATGCCAGCGGGAACGCGCCCGGGCGGCAGGGGACGGTCGGATAGCCCGACGTACGAAACGCCGAGCCGGGGTACTTCTTCTAGGAGTTGCGAGATTTGGAGCCCCACGCCGCCAGCCGATTCGAGGGCCAGTGGCCGGAGGTCGATGGCGACGTGGAGGGCGCGGTTCACGGCGTCACGCTACGGGAGGGGACGTTCCAGGTCAACCCACGGCGTTCGGCGCATCCCTCGCCTTGACTTCACCTTGCGCCGCCCGGTAGCCTGGAGGGGTGAGCGATCGCGGAGGCTGCCGTGCGTCCGATCTGGGACGTCGTATGGGTGAGTGACATCCCGTGGTCGGGCCTCTGGCAACGGCCGCAGCAGCTCGCGACTCGCTTTCCCGAGGACGTCCGGATCCTGTTCGTCGAGCCATGGACGCTCGGCGCGCCGCCCGCATGGTCTCCGGAGGAGGTCGCGCCGCGGATCGCGCGGATTTCGTTCCCGTTTCTTCCGCTCCATGCCCGGGACCTTCGGCTTCGACGCTTGGCCTATCGCCTGGGATCGTCGGCCGTGTCGACGTCGCTCCTCTTCGGCGCGCAACGCCTCTGGGCGCGTCGCTGGCGCGGCTTCGGCCGCGGCGGTGCGCGCCGGCTCGTGCTGACACAGAACTTTCTCGCCACGCCGTTCCTCGACGCGTGGCGTCCCGATCGGATCGTCTACGATATGATCGACGCACCGCTCCACTTCGCACCCGTACCGCCGCGGCTCGTGCCGCAATGGGAGACGCTCCTCGCGCGCGCCGACCGCGTCGTCGTGACGTCCCCGACGCTCGCCTCGCTGGCCCGAGCGGGAGGCGCGACGTCGCCGCTCCTGATCGGGAACGGCGTGGAAGCAGAGCGATTCGCCCCGAGCCGCGTCGCGCCGGCCGTTCTACCGGGTAATCCCGAGATGCCGGCGCTCGGTTACGTCGGTTCGCTTCATTCGTGGTTCGATCTCGAGCTCGTGTCGGCCGTCGCCGCGGCGATGCCGGAGGCGCGCGTCGTGCTGGTCGGCCCCGCGCCTCCGGAGACCGCGGCGGCGCTCGAGCGTCTCGTGGCGTCGCGTCCCAATCTCCACTGGATGGGCGCGCGGCCCTATGCCGAGGTTCCCGCGCTGGTGCGTGCCTTTCGCGTGGGGTTGATTCCGTTTCGCCGTACGCCGCTCACCGAGGCGGTGAATCCGGTGAAGCTCTACGAGTACGCGGCGGCCGGAATTCCGACCGTCACGACTCGATTCAGCGACGACGTGGATGCCTGGAGCGACGCGGCCATCGTGGCCGGCAACGCCGAGGCGTTCGTCACGGCGTGCCGGGAAGCCGCGGCCGCCACGCCCGACGTGGAATCGCTCCGCGCCTTCGCGCGGCGGCACGATTGGGGCGCCATTGCCGCGCGATTCGTCGCGGCCTGTTTGGAGGAGGCAGCGTGAAGCAGTCGCTGGGTTGGCGGTGGGCGTACGGGGCGACGGCGCTTCTGGTGCTCGTCTTCTTCTATCCGATCGTCTTCGGTAAGGTATTCCTCTCACCCGATTCGGTCGCTCCCGCCGGCTTCTCGAAGATCGCCATGGACGCCCTGACGCAGCGGGGAGTCTACGCGCTCTGGAATCCCTACCACTTCCTCGGCATGCCGTCGTTCGGGAGCCTGGCGCACATCCCCTACGTCTACCCGCCCGACGTGATTTTCGGATTCCTGAATGGGACGCTCGGGTTTCCCGATCTCACCTGGCTCGTCACGCACTACCTCCTGCTCGCGCTGGGAATGGTGGCGCTGCTCCGCGCGCTGGGAGCGGGACCCGAGGCGGCGGCCATTGGAGCGACCACCCTGGCGCTGACACCGAATCTGGTGGCGGTCGGAGCGTTCGGCCACGGTAGTCAGATCATGACGGCCGCGTACCTGCCGCTCCTCTTCCTCCTCTTCGACCGCTTCGCGCGGCGCGGCTCTCTCCTGGCGCTGGCGGCCTTCGCGCTCGCCGCCGCGATGCAACTCCTGCGCGGCCACGTGCAGATCGTCTTCTACAGCTGGCTCGCCCTGGGGC
>JANNMC010000212.1:0-2430 GCA_031397435.1 Candidatus Eiseniibacteriota bacterium | reverse complement strand
GGCCCAGCGGCTTGCCTGTCGCAGCCAGCCGGCGACGCTGATCATCGGTGAGGCGCAACCGCTTCCCGCCCGACTCGAGCTGTTCCTTGAGGACGCGGTGCTCCTCGATCAGATAGGCGATCACGCCGGATTGCTGGCGGTTGGCCCACGCCGCGAAGGTCGCCAAGAGGAGCTGAAGTTGGATGGTCTCGATCATCCGGGGAGGGTATCAAACGGGTGGAAACTCGTGACGCTCCACCACGTTTGAGTTTTCGGACACTACGGGATTCGAGTTTTCGGACACTACGAGGTCGAATCATCAAGAAGACGTAGGAATCCGTCCGTGACATTCGGGGCAACGAGGCCGCCCCCAAGCGGCCTTCTTGCTTCGCTTTGAAATGCCCCCCGATTCGCTGACGGCGTTCTACCGCTCTCCCGTCCACGCATCTCCTTTGAAAAACGCGCACCCAGAGCGCGACTCCCCGTCGATCAGAAGCGCCGCGCTCATCGTGTACTTCCGGTCTGACATGCCGTCGCTGCACGGTTCCTGCCAAATCCGCAGTTGGAGCGTGCGCGGACCGGTCTCGCTCTGCGGAAGTTCGCGTCGCGTTCGGTAAACGCGCCCATCCCCCTCGACAGCCGCGCGGGCAGGCGGGAAGCGGTATCCTTCTTGATGCTCGGGGACGGTGTAGATGATCTCGCCGGCGGCGACGTGCACGTTCCAGAAGGGTTCGTTTCCAAGCGCCACGAGGGTGCTGTCGAAGGCCGGGCTCTCGGGGGGCGTCGTTGTGGCGGTGGACTCGGGGCGGCTCCGGCCGCCTTCGGGGGTCGTGCGATTGCCACACCCGATGAGTGCGACGACGAGCAGCAAGCACGAGAACTGCGTGGCCACGGTACGCATGAAAGGAAACTAGCGCAACGAAGGGGCCGAGGCTATCCCCAAGGGCGTGGGGTCCGCATGACCTGCTCCCCGTATCGCTGTCCCTTCTCAATATTCCGTCTGCGTTGCCGTCCTTGCAGTTGGCGCCACTCCCCGGTAGCGTCGCGCCATGCTCAAGATCATCCTACACCTGCTCGGCTCGATATTTCGATCCCGGGAAAGCCTTCCCCTTGAGAACCTCGCGCTGCACCACCAACTCTATGTCCTGCAACGCCCTCGATCCAGGATCCGCCTGAAGAAACGCGACCGCCTCTTCTGGCTCGTGCTTTCCCGCATCTGGAGCGACTGGCGCAAATCGCTCTCCATCGTTCGCCCCGAGACGGTCGTCCGATGGCACCGCCAAGGGTTCCGTCTCTATTGGAGATGGAAGAGCCGACATCGGGGACGGCCACGCACCTCCCACGAGATTCGCGGACTCGTACGGCGCATGGCCCACGAGAACCCGCTCTGGGGCGCGCCCCGCACTCACGGCGAGATCCTAAAGCTCGGTCTCGACGTCTCCCAGGCCACCGTGTCGAGATTCATGCCCCGGCAAAGGAGACCTCCGTCCCAGACGTGGCGGACATTTCTGAAGAACCATGCACCGGCGATCGCCTCGATCGACTTCTTCACCGTCCCCACGGCTACGTTCCGCGTTCTCTATGTCTTCCTGGTTCTCTCCCACGAGAGGCGGCAGGTGGTTCACTTCAATGTAACCGACTCCCCGACTGCGCTATGGACAGGACGTCAGGTCATCCAGGCGTTCCCGTGGGACACGGCGCCGACGTTTCTCCTCCGGGACCGCGATGCGATCTACGGATCGGAGTTCCTTCAATCAGTCGGCAACCTGGGAGGTGAGGACGTGCGGACATCGCCGCAATCTCCCTGGCAGAATCCATATGTCGAAAGGCTGATCGGCTCGATCCGGCGCGAGTGTCTCGACCACGTCGTAATCTTGAGCGAGAATCACTTGCGGCGTGTGCTCCGCGAGTACGTCAGCTACTACTCGGAGGCGAGGACTCATCTGGGGCTTGAGAAGGATTGCCCGGAGGCGAGGGCGATTGAGCCACCGGCAGCAGGCCGTGTTATCTCGCTCCCTCGAGTCGGCGGCCTGCACCACCGCTACACCCGCCGCGCAGCCTAGGAATCGCTTCGCCTACGCGGATTACGCGTCACCGGAAACGCGAGCAGCGATATGCCGAGGTGGCAGAGCTTTGTGCCGAGCGTCTGCGTTGACGCCGCACGTTCCTCCCATTTCGCCCACCCCACGCACTACTCGGAGACGAACACCTCCCTCGATGCCGAGAACGTCCGCGTTTCGAGACCCTGATCGGGTCCGGGCGAGGTGATTTCGTGTGCGGATGGATTTATGAGAAGGGACAGGCTAGTTAGACATCGACCCCGGCAGCTCTCGCCACCGGGGCCTCTATCTCCAGCGCGAACCCTGCAGTTCGCACCTTTTCATCTGGCTCCTGAGGTAGGATTCGAACCTACAACCCTCCGGTTAACAGCCGGATGCTCTACCATTGAGC
>JANNMC010000209.1:0-1079 GCA_031397435.1 Candidatus Eiseniibacteriota bacterium | reverse complement strand
GTCGTCGTCAACGACCAATACGCCGAGGTCCTCGTGTCGCGGATGCACGAGCTTCGCCGCGAACTCCCGCTCGGCCTGGACCGCGCGTTCGGGCAGTGACGGGATCTCGATCCGGAACGTGGTGCCCGTCTCCCCGCCGCTCGCCACATGGATGCGGCCAGCGTGGCGGCGCACGATGCTGCCCACCACCGCGAGCCCAAGCCCGTGCCCGCTCGGCTTGGTTGAGAAGCGCGGCTCGAAGATCTGCCAGCGAGTCTCCTCATCGAGGCCGGGGCCGTCGTCGCTCACTTCGATCACCGCCCAGTCGCCGGGCGGCTCCTTGTTCGGAGGATCGAGGTCCTGAAGCCTCCCGGTCGCGACCCGAATCGTGCCGCGCTTCTCGCCGAGCGCCTCGCCGGCGTTGACCACGAGATTCAGCACGACCTCGCGCAGCTGCGTCGCGTCGGCGTCGATCCAGAGCGCTCCGTCCGCGAGCGACAACTCGAAGTGCACTCGCTTCGGGACGCCCGTGCGCAGCAGGGATTCCTGAGTTCTGAGGATCTCGTTCAGATCCACAGGGCTGAGGGGCACCGCCACGGCCTTCCCGCACGCGGCCAGCAGCTGGCGCGACAGATCCGCCGCCTGGCGGCTCGCCATGGTGATCTGCTCGAGATAGGGGCGCAGGGGAGAATCGCTCGGGAGCTGCTGCGCGAGCAGATCCCCGGCGCCAAGCGAGATTGCGAGCAGATTATTGAAGTCGTGTGCGACTCCGCCGGCGAGCAACACGAGATTGTCGCGCTGTAGCACTTCGCCCGTCTCCTCGGGCCGGGCGCGCTTGAGCGCGCTCTCGCGTGAGATCTCGTGCGCCGTAGCGATCAGGCGCGCGTCACCCGAACTTGCTCCCAACAAGACTGCGCGGCCTTCGAACCAACGCCAGCCGCTCTCCGCGTCGCGCCAGCGGAAGGTGCCGGGCTCGTGCCCAAGGCCCACCGCGGCCCGCTCGAGGCTGTAGCGCGCGCGCTCTCGATCATCGGGATGCAGGAAAGAGAACGCATCGCGGCCCACCAGATTCTCGGCGTGCCCCGCCCAGCCCGGCGGAA
>JANNMC010000179.1:0-1953 GCA_031397435.1 Candidatus Eiseniibacteriota bacterium | reverse complement strand
CAAGGGCACGCGCGTCGTTCGTGTTGGCGAGGCGGAATGCGCACAGTACGAAGCGGGCCGCGTGATCGAGGAGCAG
The DNA here is from genome assembly GCA_031397435.1 of Candidatus Eiseniibacteriota bacterium. GTDB lineage: Bacteria > Eisenbacteria > RBG-16-71-46 > SZUA-252 > SZUA-252 > SZUA-252. The sequence goes on along the minus strand of JANNMC010000179.1, from coordinate 1,877 downwards.
ACGCTTCGCGCTGCCGACTTCGGCCGGCTGCCGGCGCTGCGGCGCGCCGCCGAGCAGCTCGAACGACAGTGCACGATGTGGCTCGAGATCGAGCAGCGCGTGCTCGATGGGCTCGCTGCGCAGGTGGTCTCGCTGCTCGAGGTCGACCAGATTCGTAATCGGTGCGTCGAACTCGAGCGCTACAGCGCGGCGCTCAGCGGCGAGATCGCACGACTTGAAGCGCTGCGCGAGCCGCCGCCTCCCGAGCGATCCATGGGCGCGCTGCTCGAGGCCGCTGAGGCAGCGGTGATTGAGTACGAGCGCGAGGCCTCGCAGCTGCGTTCGCTCGACGCCTGGGAGTTCAAGGTCACGGGAGGCGCTGCGCCAAGCGGCTCATCGACAGATTTCTACGGTGTCGCCCAGCTGGGTTTCAGCCTCGGCGCGTTCTCCCAGCGAGCTGCGGAGAAACGCGCGCTCGCGGCGCGCGGAGAGGAACTGCGCGAGTCGCGGACGGAGCTTCGGGACCGCGTGCGGATCTTTGAGGACGTGATGCGCGCGAATCGCGCCGAGGCGAAGCGCGCGACGGAAATCATGCAGCGCCGCATCGGCGTGCTGCGTGAGGCGCGAGCCGCGATCGAACGTGCGAACGCATCGAAAGCCCTCGCCGCCCGCGCGCTGCTCGATCTCGAACTGATCTCGGCTGAAGTCGAGCAAACCTTCCTTCATGCCTGGCTCGACGAACTCGAGCCCGCGGGAGTCTCAGCACTTGGCAGCTGAATCGACGCAAAAGCCTGCCAGCGGCGCCCGCACGCGCTTCATGTCGCTCGTCACGCTCGTGGGGTTCGTCTCGGCGGTCGCATTCGTTGGCCACGAGGCCTATCTGGCATTCACCGACAGCTTCGTGGCCCCAATCATTCTGTCGCCGGACAACGAGTTGGTGCTTCAAAACAAGATGAAGGCCGGCGAGTTGTACGCGGAGAGAGCGAAGGCGAGTTCGCTGCGTGATTCGCTTGAGCATGAAATCGCCGCGGGCGACGACGCCGTAACACGTCTCGAGGGCCTGCTCGCGAGCGTCTCCAAGGCGCCGCCCGGGCGCGCCCCCAGCGAACTCGCGTTGGGAGACCAGCGCCGTGTGCTGCTCGAGATGGCGGAGCAGCAAGGCGCGCTGGTGGCCGATGCGCGAGCGAACCTCGACGCCCGGCTCGTGACCAAGACCGACGTAGCCAAGGAAGTGCACACGCTCAGCCAGATCCGCATCGCGCTTTTCGAGAACGACCGCACGTTGTTGGAGAGCGGAATGTCGAGAACCGAGCAGGCGACGCGAATTGAGCTCGAACTGCTGAAGCTGCAAACCGAGCTGCGCGCCAAGAGCGCCGAGAGAATCGTGCTGGGCGAGAAGTTGCGGATGCTCGACGAGCTGGAAAATCAGCTGCGAGGGCGCCCGATCTTCCAAGCGATGAGCCGCAGCCTCGATGTCGCCTTCGTTCCGTACACGCAGCTCGAGGGCGTGGTGGAGGGCGGCGCGGTCTACGACTGCCTGTGGGGCCTGCTTTTCTGCGAGGCTGTCGGCGCCGTCGCAGAGCTGATACCCGGCGAGGCGATCCTCACCGATCCGTGGGGGAATCAGGCGCGCGGGCAATACGCCGTGCTTCAGCTGCTCGACCACGAGGCGGCGCGATCGAAATCGCTGCGGGTGCGCAGCGAAAGCAGCGGCGCAGGCCGAGACCCTCGCGACCACGTCGCCGCGAGGTAGCCGTGGAAGCGATCGTCTGGGGTTTTCGCACGCTCGATCCGCTGCTGCTCGCCACCCCGGTGCTTCTCAATCTCGTGTTGTTACTCGCGCTGGGTCAGTCGGATTTCATCCTGCTGCTGGCGGTGAGGTTCTTCCGGCGGACCTT
>JANNMC010000082.1:0-29894 GCA_031397435.1 Candidatus Eiseniibacteriota bacterium | reverse complement strand
CGCTGGGAATGGTGGCGCTGCTCCGCGCGCTGGGGGCGGGTCCGGAGGCGGCGGCCATCGGCGCGACCACGCTGGCGCTGACACCGAATCTCGTGGCGGTCGGAGCGTTCGGCCACGGCAGTCAAATCATGACCGCCGCGTACCTGCCGCTCCTCTTCCTCCTCTTCGACCGCTTCGCGCGGCGCGGCTCGCTCCTGGCGCTGGCGGCCTTCGCGCTTGCCGCCGCGATGCAACTCCTGCGCGGCCACGTGCAGATCGTTTTCTACAGCTGGCTCGCGCTGGGACTCTACGCGCTCTTCCTGGCGGTGGCGGCGTTCCGCGAGGGACGCCGGCCGGAGGGAACGCGCGCGCTCGCGGGCCTCGCGGTGGGTCTGGCGCTCGGGTTCGGCATGAGCACGTTCCTCTACCTTCCGATCCGCGACTACGCGGCCCACTCCATCCGAGGCGCCGGCGCGGGAGGCGGCGCCGGCTTCGAGTACGCCACGTCGTGGTCGTTTCACCCGAAGGAGATGCTGACCTTCCTCATTCCCTCCATGTTTGGATTCGGCGGACCGACTTACTGGGGAGGGATGCCGTTCACCGACTACCCGAACTACATGGGGATCGTTCCGCTGGCGCTCGCCGTCTACGGCGCCGTCCGGCTGCGCGGCACCCTGCGCGCGTTTCTCGTGACGCTCGCGGGCCTTTCGCTTCTGATCTCGTTCGGCAAGCATCTCGCTCCGCTCTACGCGCTCCTCTACGACCACCTCCCCTACTTCAACAAGTTCCGCGTCCCGGTGATGATCCTCGTCCTGGTGCAGTTCGCCACCGCGGCCCTGGCGGCTCTCGGCATCGATCGCGCGCTGCGTCTTCCCGAGACGGGGAAGCGCGTCGCCCCCTCGGTCGCTACGGCGGCCGCCGCGGCCGCGGCGGGCCGGTGGTGGCGCGCCTGTGCCATGGCGGTCGCCGGCGCGATCGGCGGCATCATGCTGTTCCAGGTCATGCGCCCTTCGCTGGAGGCGGCGGCGGCCGCGAGCCGGCCGAACATGAACCAGGGGCTCGCGCGGCTCGCCCTCGACATGGCCTCCATCGATCTCCTCAAGTCGGGCCTTTTCCTCGCGCTCGGCTTCGCCGCCATCGCGCTCTACCGAGCGGGACGGATCGGGAAGAGCGTGGCGGCGGGTGCGCTCCTCCTGATCACGGCGGGCGATCTCTGGACGCTAGACCGGCGCATCATGGATCCGCAGGTCGGAACCAAGCTCGAGTACGCCGAATACTTCGCCGAGACGCCGGAAGTGACATTTCTCCGGGGCGACTCGACGCAGTTCCGCGTTCTCCCGCTCCAGTGGAACGATTCGCGCCTGGCCTCCTACGGCGTGGCGTCCGTGCTGGGATACCACCCGGCGAAACCGCGGCTCTATCAGGCCTTCATCGACACGATCGGGATGAATAGCCTGGAGACGCTTCAGATGCTGAATACGAAATACCTGATGTCGGACGCGTACTATCCGCCGACCGTGCAGGGGCTCCGGCTCCGCCACGACGGCCCCGTGAAGCTCTACGAGATCGAGGGCACCCTGCCGCGCGCGTTCGTCGTCCACCGCCTCGTCGCCGTGCGCGACGAGTCGATGGCGCTGGCGGTGATCCGCGCGCATGGCGTCGACCCGCGTACCGAGGCGGTCTGGATGAAACCCGACCCGCTACCGGATCTCGCCGATCCAACGCTCCCCGATTCGGTCCGGCTCCTCCGCTTCGACTTCAATGACGTGGAGTACAGCGTGGCGACGAACGCGGCGGGCCTTCTGGTCACCGTCGATCAGTGGGATCCCGATTGGAGCGTCACGGTCAACGGCGAGAGGGCCGACCTGGAGCGGGTGAACTACTTCATGAGGGGTGTCCTGATTCCGCCGGGGGTTCACGTGGTCCGGTTCCACTACATGCCGCGGGCGCTCGACGCGGGCATTCGGATCTCGGCGGCCTCCCTGGCGGTGACGATTCTCCTCGCGGGAATCGGGCTCGTCTCCGTCCGGCGGCGCCGCGCGGCATTGCCGCCCATGACCGTGGAAGCCGCTCCGCCACCCGGGGAAAAGCGAAAGGGGCCGCGCGCATGAAGGCACTGGTCATCATCCCGACCTACAACGAGAGGGAGAACCTCACCGAATTGCTTCGGCTGATCTTCGCCCTCGGGCTTCAGCTGGAAGTGCTGATCGTGGACGACAACTCGCCCGACGGCACGGGGGAGCTGGCCGACCAGATGGCGGCCGCCGATTCGCGCGTACACGTGTTGCACCGCGCGGGGAAGATGGGACTTGGCTCGGCCTACGTGGCCGGGTTCCGATACGCCCTGGAGCGGGACTACGAGGCGATCTTCGAGATGGACGCCGACTTCTCGCACAACCCGGAGAGCCTTCCGGTCTTCCTACAGGAGTTGGAGAACGCCGACCTCGTCCTCGGCTCGCGATACCTCCACGGCGTCACCGTGGTGAACTGGCCCCTCTCCCGACTCATTCTCTCTTACGCGGCGAACGTCTACAGCCGCGTCATCACCGGGATGAACATCAAGGACGCCACCGGCGGCTACAAGTGTTTCCGCCGGCAGGTGCTGGAGTCGATCGACTGGAGCCGCGTGAAGTCGGACGGCTACGGCTTCCAGATCGAGATCAACTTCAAGGCGTTCCGAAAGGGGTTCCGGATCAAGGAAATCCCGATTCTCTTCGTCGACCGGCGCGCCGGCGAGTCGAAGATGTCGCGGAAGATCGTCTGGGAGGCCGCCTACATGGTCTGGCGGCTTCGGATCCTCGACATCCTCGGGGCGCTGTAGCCCGCGCCCCATGGGCCTCACCCTCGTCGTCGTTCACTATCGCACCCGGGAACCGCTTGCCCGGCTCCTCGCCTCGCTGCGCGCGGCCCGCCCCGAGCCTCTCCGGGAAATCGTGATCGTGAACAACTCGGGAGAGCCGCTGGACGATCTCGCGTCGGGCTCGGAATTCCCGACACGCGTCCTCTCGCCCGGGGAGAACCTCGGCTACGCGCGCGGGGTGAATGCGGGCATCCGTGCCGCGACGGAGGAAGACATCCTGATCCTGAATCCGGACATTCAGGTGCTGCCGGGCTCCGTCGAAGCGCTCGTTCGCTGCGCGGAGGAACGCCCGCGGGCCGGCATCGTCGCGCCGAAACTCGTCTTTCCGGACGGAACGCTTCAGCTTTCGGTACGCCGCTTCTACAATGCGAAGACGCTTCTCCTCCGGCGGCTCCCGCTGGGACCGATGGCGGAGAAAAGCCGCGCCGTCCGCGAGCACCTGATGGCCGACTGGAATCACGAGGAGACGCGCTCCGTCGACTGGGCGCTTGGCGCGGCGCTCTTCGTGCGTCGCCGCGCGATGCGCGACGTCGGCCTCATGGACGAGCGCTACTTTCTCTACTTCGAGGACGTCGATTGGTGCCAGCGCATGCGGCGCCACGGCTTTGAAGTGGTCTACTGCGCCGAATCGCGCATGGTGCATGAGCACCAGCGCGCCAGCGCGCGTCTCGAGCCGCGGTCGTGGCGGGCCCATCTGGCGGGGCTGCTCCGATTCGCGGAGAAGTGGAGCGCCGTTCTCTACGCCGTGAGCCAGTACCGCCGCCGAATCGTGCAGGGCGCCGCACTCGCGAGCGACCTCATCGCCGTCTCCGCCGCGTTTCTGGCGGCGTACGGCTTCCGTCTGCTCCTCGATCCCTGGTTCGGGAAGCCGGTCTTTCCGCTCCCAAGCTACTCGGGACTCTTCGTCTTCGCCGTCGCCATGACGATCGCGGCGCTCGCCTGGAACGGGCTCTATCGCCGGCTCACGTTCATCGACGGCATCGATCGCGCCTTTTCGCTCGGCCGCGCCGTGGTGCAGGCCGGGCTTCTGGTCTTGGCCGCGACCTTCTTCTTCCAGACGCCGCGTTTCTCCCGGTTCCTGGTCCTTCTCCTGGGACCACTCTGCTTCGGCATGCTCGTCGTGTCGCGCGCCGCCATCGAGCGCGTTGGCGCGGGGGCCCGCCGCCATGGGTTCGCCTTCCGCCGCGTCCTCCTTTTGGGGAGCGGCGAGGCGGTGTCCCGCGCGCGTGCGGCCCTGGAGGCGGCGCGCGGGGAGGGTTTCGAGCCGCTCCGGGCGGAGTATTCGGGGCCCGAAACGGAGGCGCCCGAAGCCGCGGCGGTCCGGCTCCGAACGCTCGTCGCGAGCGAGCGGATCCAGATCGTCCTCCTCGTCCCCGACGAGAATGAACTACCGCAGTTGCTCGCCGTCGGGGCGGCGCTCCGCGAGTGCGGAGCGGCGATCTGGTGGGCGGGCGCCGCCGCGCAGCTCGCGCCGCTTGGCGCAGAGTCGCGGCTTGGTCCGATCGACGCGGTGCTCCTGCACACGCCCTCGCGCGGTCTTGGCCCACGGACTCGGAAACGGATGAGCGATCTCTTCTTGTCGTTCCTGGTGGCGCCGTGGCGGTGGCGCGGACTTGGCGCCTATCTCTCCGCGCACGAGTCGCCGCTTCGCCCCGCCGACGCGTGGCGCCAGGTCTGGACCGGGGAGCGCTCGTGGGTCGGCCGCAGCCGCTACGAGTCCGATCGCTGGGCGGAAATTCCGTCGTGGGCACGGCTCGCGCTCCAGACGCTTCGCCCGGGCGTTGTCTCTCCCGCGTTGCCGAACGGGCAGGGTGCCGACCGCGCCGCGCGCGTGGAGTCGGAACTGGCCTATCTCTCGAGATTTTCGCTGGCGGAGGATCTTCGCCTCTTCCTGCGCGCCACGCGTGGAGGGGAGTCGCGATGAGCCTGACACGGAACTTTGCCGCGGCATACGCCGCGATTCTCCTCGCGAGCGCGCTGCTTCCCGCCGGCGCGGGGGCGGCGACGCGCCTCTTCATCGTGAATCACGTGGCCTCGAACGATGTCCGCGCCGCGGCGCCATGGGGGGCGTCGCTGGCGCTCGCGACCGGCGGCGGCCTGGTCTTCGCCGACACCGCCACGGGGACGACCACGAAGGTCCTCCGTCAGAGCGGCGGACTCCCTTCCAACAATCTCCTTTCCATCACGGCGAGTCCCAGCGGCCTTCTCTGGATTGGCACCGCCGACCGCGGCATTGCTCGTCTCCGCCCCGACGGCGGATTTCTGCGTACACTCACCTCCTTCGATGGGCTTCCAAGCGACCGAGTGCAGGCCTTCTTCCGCTCGGGCGACAGCATCTGGGTCGCGACCAGCGGTGGCGTCGCGCTCTTCACCGAGAATCCCGCCAACGGCCAAATCGCGCTCCGCCGCTCTGACTCCAGGGCCAGCACCGGCGGGGGACTGGTCAGCGACGACGCGACCTCCTTCGCTGTCTGGAACGATACGCTCTGGTGCGGCACCAACGCGGGACTCTCGAGCTTCACCTCCGGAGTCTGGAGCGCGCGCGCCTCGCTGACGGCCGAGCGCGTGCAGGCGCTGCTCCTGGATCGCGACTCGCTCTGGATCGGCACGAAAACCGGATTGCGCGTCTATGCCGAAGGCGGGCTCGGATCGCGCGGCCTCGCCATCGAGACGCTCTCATTGGCGGCGATTCCCTGGGGCGTCGGGCGCGGTACAACGATCGGCCCCTTCGTGGAGACGCCGGACGGGGCGGAATCGTCACTCGGTCTCGCCGGGCTCCCCATCGCACGCGTCCAGGCGATTCTCCGCACGCCATCCTCCCGCGTCGCGGCGGGAACGAGTGCCGGCCTCGCCCGGTTGACCGGCGGCGCGACTCCCTGGGAGCCGATCCGTAGTGCCGGCCCCGAATGGAACGGCGGCGCGCGCGTCTCGACAGGGGGGCGAAACGTCTGGGTCACGCTTGGAAACGCGGTGCCACCGGGGCTCGGCATCGGCAGCGTGATGCGTTACGACGGAGCGTCGTGGTCGGTGCTGACTCCCGCCTCAACCGGCGACAATCTCCAGCCGGCGGGCACCATCGGCGTGTTGGCGGCGCGGGACGGCCGTGTCTGGATCGGGCACTGCTGCTCGGGATCGCTGGGCTCCTCGCGGCCGCGCACCGACCGCTGGGATCCGGTCGGCGATGTCTGGGACCTTCCCGCGGCGTACAACATCTTCACGTTCGCTCAGGCGCCGTCGGGACGCGTCTTCGCCGCGGGAGTGGAGCATGAGAACGGAATCTACATCTTCGAGGGAGCGACGGCCGCGCTGCTCGACTCCCTGACTCCCGACAACACGAACGCCGGGCTGACGCGGAACAACCTTCGAGGCATCTCCTTCGACGGCTCCGGACGCGCCTGGATTGCCACCGTGGACAACGGCGTCGACCGCTGGAACGGGAACGGCACCGACGATCACGGTGATGACGTCTGGACGCATTTCGCCGGCGCCGGGTTCCCCAGTCTTCAGGGGACCGCGATCGCGGCTGTCTCGCCGGCAGACGTATGGGCGGGGACCCGCGGCGGCGCCGTCCGGATCGCCAATGACGCGGTCGATCTCTCCTCCACGTCGCGCGTGAATGCCGCCATCGGGGGCGCGGCGGTGAACGATCTGGCGGTGGACGCCGACGGTGGCGTCTGGTTCGCGACCTCCGTTGGGCTGACGCGCTTCTCCAACACGGGAGTCATCGAACAATTCGACACGGCGGACGGGCTGGCGGACGATGACGTCGTGGCGCTCTCCTGGGATGGGACGCGCGAGATCCTCTGGGCCGTCACCGCGGGCGGCATCTCCGAGATCCACCCGAGCAGTTCCCTTCGAGGCTCCTTTGATGATGGAAGCTACCTCTATCCCAATCCGGTCGGAACGGCGAACGCGCCGGTTCGCCTCGGCGGAATCTCCGGAGAAATCCGCGGCGAGATCCGCGACCTGGCGGGGAACCGGCTTCGGTCGTTCTCCGCGAATCCGGCCGCTCCCGCCGTCTGGGATCTCCGCGACGAGCGTGGCCTCCTCGTCGCCCCCGGCGTCTATCTCGTCGTGCTGCGCCAGGGCGACCTGACGCGTCTCCTGCGCGTCGCGGTCACACGATGACCCTGCTCGCTTCGCTCGCGATCGAATGAAGTTCGAGTCTCCGCTCGTCCTCGCTTCGCCTCCCGATCCCGCGAGCTGGGACGCGCTCGTGGCGCGCTCCGCCGGCGCGAGCGTTTTTCACACGTCGGCGTGGGCGAAACTCTGGACCGACGAGTGGCCGGATGCGCGCTGGGAAGCGCTCGTCGTGGAAGAAGGCGGTGAGTACGTGGCGGGGCTAGGCGCGGTGGTTCGCCGTCGCGGTCCGTTTCGCACCGTCGACGCCATGCCGTTCGCGACGTACGGAGGCCCGCTCGTCCGCGCGGGCCACCCCGATCCGGGCGGTTTGGCGATGGCGCTCCTGGAAGGTTTCGCGCGCTGGGTCGGCGGCGTGTTCGTCCTCCGCGCTTCGCTGGCGTGGTATCAGGGCGATCGCGATGCGTTCCCCGAGCGGCTGGAGCCGGTCGATTCGTTCACTCACGTGCTTCCGCTTTCCGCCGACTACGAGGAGGTCGCGTCGCACTTTTCGCCATCCACGCGTCGTCTGGTCCGCCAGGCCGACGAGAGCGGACTCTCCATCGAGGTGGCCGACACGCTCGAGAAGGTCCATGCGTTCTACGACCTCGCGACCGAGACCGTGCGGCGCCGGGGCGGGACGCCGAAGCCGCGCTCGCTCTACGAGCGGATCTTCCGCGATCTCGTTCCGAAGGGGATCGGGCGCTATCACCTCGTTCGCCACGGGGCGGACGCCGTGGCGGGGAGCCTTCACTTCTTTCACGAGGGGGTAGCGACGAACTGGCTTCCCGTCTCGCGCGAGACCGCATGGCCGCTCCGGCCGAACAACTTCCTCATCGCCGGCCTTCTCGAGACGCTCTCCGCCGCGGGATACCTGGAATACAACTTCGGCTCCTCGCCCGCCGACGCGGCCGGCCTCATCCGCTACAAGGAAGGGTGGGGAGCGCGCCGCCGCCCGGTTCTTCTCGCGGGGCATCGCTCGGGACTCCACCGGCGGCTTCGCCCGTAGGCGATCGCGTGCGGATCCTACTTCTCTCGCACGCGCCATCCCTCCACACGCAGCGGTGGGCGCGCGCGCTCGCGGGGAAGGGGCACGAGATTCGCCTCCTCTCCGTCGTTCCGGCTCCCGAGGCCGACTTTCCCGGAGAGCCGATCGGGTGGCCCGGCGCGCCGATCCCGCTTCTTCGCTACGCCACCGCTGGCGCCGCGGTGCGGCGCGCCATCGAGAGCTGGAAGCCCGACGCGACCGTGGCGCACTTCCTGCCAAACTACGGATTCCTTGCCGCCCTGGCCGGGGCGCGACCCTTCGTGCTGGTGGCGTGGGGCTCCGACCTTCTGGTGAACCCGCGCCGCACGCCGTTCCACGCCGCGCGAGCCCGCTGGGTGCTGGGCCGCGCCGCGCTGATCCACGTCGATGCCGAGAATCTCGCGCGCGCGGCACGCGAACAGGGTGCGGCTCCGGAGCGTGTCTGGACCCGCCCCTGGGGCGTGGAGGTCGGCGCGCTCGTGCCTTCAGCGCCGTGGAGGCAGCGGCTCGAGAGGGCGGGCGCGCTTCGGATCCTCTGGAACCGCATGCTGGAGCCGCTCTACGATCCGGCGACCTTCCTTCGTTCGCTGGCGTCGCTGCGGCGGGAAGGCCGCGTGTTCCGAGCCACGGTGGCGGGCGATGGTCCGCTCCGCGCGGATCTCGAGATGCTTGCCTCGCGCCTCGGCATCGCCGCCGACGTTCGGTTCGTGGGCCGGGTGGATGAAGCGGCGATGCGCGCGCTCTACCGCGAGCACGAGTTCTACGTCTCCATGTCCTCTTCCGACTCCACGTCGCAGTCACTCTTAGAGTCGATGGCGGCGGGGCTCTATCCGATCGTGAGCGACATTCCGGGAAACGCGCCCTGGGTGCGGGGTACCGCGAACGCGCGGGAAGAGGCCGGCGATGCGGGGCGCCTGGTGCCGTGCGGCGATGAACGCGCCCTGGCCGCCGCGATCCTGGCGGCCGCGGGAGACGGGGGCGCCGAGCAACGGATCGATCGGGGCATGGCGCGTGTTCGGACGGAAGCGGACTGGGCGACGACCGTCGCGCTCTTCGAGACTCGGCTTCACGCTCTGGTGCGCGAGGAGAAGCGATGAAGCGACTCCTTCTCCTTGACTACTTCTTCCCTCCGCTCGGCGGCGGTGGATGCCAACGGTCCCTGAGGCTCGTCCGTTATCTCGAACCGAACGGCTGGGCTTCCACCGTCGTGACCGTGCAGGATCCCGACTACTGGATCGTCGATCCGACGCTCCTCGAGGAAGTCCCGCGTTCCTGCGACGTGAGAGCGCTCCGCCGGCTGCAGCAACTGGTCGCGATCCCCGACGGCTATCGCCCCTGGGCTCGCACCGCCGAACGCGCCGCGGCGGCGCGCGTGACGAAGGGAGGCATCGACGCGATCTGGACCACGTTCTCTCCGGAGCGCGCGCATCTCGCCGGCCTGGGGCTGAAGCGGAAGTTCGGTCTTCCATGGGTCGCCGACTTCCGCGATCCACGGGTGGGGCGCGTCACCTACGCACCCCCGACAGCGTGGCACGACCGCCGCCACCGCGCGCTCGAGGCGGAGGTCGTGCGTGCGGCCGACCCGTCGTTGGCGTCCTTGGTGAGGGGCCGGCCAGCGACTTGCTTCAGCGCTCCGGGCAGGGTCCGGTGTGCCTTCCAGGGGACGTAGATGCCACGTTTGAGGCTATTTATATCCCACTAGTAGCCTGAAAACGGCATGAAAGTCAGCATGAGTTCCCACTACCATCGATCGCCGGCGATTGGGACCGCCAAGCCATGGCCCGCCAGGCCGCCGAACTCCTCGATCGGACCCAATCGCGTTCCTGACCCCAGCGTTCCTCCCCACGATTCCCCCCATTCCGTAAGCCTTTGGACTCCATGTAAATAAAAATTAGTTTTAGGGGTCGATTCCGCGTTGACACCCCCAGGGGTGACCTCTAGGATGCGCCCAGGTGGAGGGAAGTGGGGAATTGTGGGGGATGAGCTGGTGGCCTTCCCACCGGCTCCCAAGGGCACATAGGGGCGACACGGGCGAGTCAGGGCATGGCGACCTTCCGCGGTAGTTACGAACACACCATCGATCACAAGGGGCGCATCAGCATCCCGGCGCGCTTCCGCCGACAGCTGTCCGGGGACGCGAACGAGACGTTCGTCGTTCTGCGCGGCCTCGACACCTGCGTCGCGCTCTATCCCGCCGACGAGTTCCGCCACCTCGAAGAGCGCCTTCGGGCCCGTTCGTTCACCGACGAAACGGCGCGCCGGTTCCAGCGGCTTCTGTTTCACGAATCGCGCGACGAGACACTCGACGCCCAAGGTCGCGTCGCCCTGCCGCCCGCACTGATCACGCACGCGGAGTTGAAGCACGGCGTGCTGGTGAAGGGTGTGCTGGACCACATCGAGATCTGGAATCCCGAGACCTACGAGCGCTACGTCAGCGGCTCGAATCGAACGTACGAAGAAATCGCGGGAGAACTTCTACTGTGATCGCAGCCACGCGGATTCGCGACCGGGCCTCGCTCGGAGAGCACCCGACGTATCAGTGGGACGCCACCCGCGATGCCGGCGCGCGCACCCTTCGTCTCTACGGGCGGCTGGGCGAACGCGAGCTGAACCGTGTGCTCGACGCGATCGTCGAGCGCGCCCGTTCTCCGCGCGACACCGTGACCGTCGATTTTTCCGGAGTCGAGCACATCGACTTCCGTGCCGTCGCCGACTTCCTGGCGGCGCTCGGAAGGCTCCGCGATCGAAGCGCCTCGATCTGGATCATCGGGGCATCGCCGTACATCCGCCAGCTCATGGACGTCTCGGGAGAGGGATCGCTGCGGCGGGCCCTTTCCGGGGACATCGGTCCCGGTGGGGGCGCGGCCCGTCCCGCGGGAGACGATCTCCGCGCGGCCGAACGGCGCGCGCTTCGAGCGGGCGCCTGGAACTAGACGGGCCGGCGGAGAGCCGAGCGATGTCCGGGCACGTCCCGGTTTTGCTCCTTGAAGCGGTCCGGCTTCTCATCACCGATCCACGCGGCACCTACGTCGACGTCACGCTCGGCGGCTGCGGGCACTCGGTAGCGGTATTGCACGAGGTGGGCATGGACGCGAGGGTAGTCGGCATGGATTGCGATCCGGCGGCGGTGGAGAGGGCACGCCGGACCCCGCCTGCCCTGGCACCCCGTTTCACCGCCGTGCGGGCGCGCTTCTCCGAGATGGAGAGCGCCCTCGAGTCGCTGGGCATCGCCGAGGTGGACGGCATCCTCGCCGACCTCGGCATTTCCTCCACGCAGCTCGACGATCCGATCCGCGGCCTCTCCTTCGATCGCGAGGGGCCGCTCGACATGCGCCTCGATCCGACCCGTCCCGAGACGGCGGACGCCCTGATCGCCCACGCGGACGACGACATGCTGGTGCGTTGGCTCTCCGAGTACGGAGAACTTCCGCGCGCGCGCGCCGCGGCTCGCGCCATCCGCCGCCAGCAGGCCACGCTGGGGCATCTGACCACGCGGGGGCTTCGCGATGCGCTCGAGCCTCTCTATCACGGCCCGGCCCGGCACCGCCGTTTGGCGCAGGCATTCCAGGCGCTCCGCATGGCCGTGAATCACGAGATGGAGGAACTCCGGGCGCTCCTCGACGCTGCCGCCCGCGTCGTACGTCCCGGCGGCACGCTCGTCGTCATCGCGTACCACTCGCTTGAAGACCGGATGGTGAAGCAGGCGTTCCGGCCGCCGCGCCCGATGGATGCCTGGGTGGAACCGGCGCCGGAGCCGTGGGAGCCGCTCACGCCCAAGCCGATTCGTCCCGACGACGCGGAAGTTCACGACAATCCCCGTGCCGGTAGCGCCCGCCTCCGTGCGGCGCGCCGCCGTCCCGGCGTTTCGGCGCCCGCGCGCCGCGAGGAGGGGTGAGATGAGCGGTTACCTTCGTCGCTACCGCCTGGAGCCGCGCCGCAGTCACGGACAGCTGGTCGCCGGCGTCCTGGTGCTGATGGTCCTCCTCTTCGCCAAGGCGTGGCAGTCGATCGACGCGAACGCGCTCTCCATGGAACGTGATCGGCTGCGCCGCGAGGTCCGGGTGCTGGAGAACCGCATCCGCCTCTCTTCGGAACTACGCGTCCAGGCCGCGCTCCGGGAAGGGCTGGACCACCGGGCGCTCGCCGCGCTCGGATTCCAGAATCCTGATCCCGCGGCAGTGGTGACCATCGAACTCTCCCGGACGGCGTCGACCGTGCGGGGCCGCGGGGAGGGTGTCGTGTCCCGTTTCAGCGGACTCGTTCGAGGCTTCCAGCGTGAGCGCCGGCCGCGCGCGGAGGGACTGCACGCACTCCCCGTCTCCTCACCCGTTCCCCCCGACGCGTCGTCGCCCCGGGGGACGCGGTGAATCCGCGCGACCGGAGTCGGCTTCGCGCGATCGCGCTCCTCGGTCTCGTGGCGTTCGCCATCCTCCTGACGCGCCTGGTTCAGATTCAGGTGCTGGGTCATCAGCGCTACGCCCGCGACGCGCGATCGCAGCAGACTCGCCGCGTGATCCTGGAGCCGGAGCGTGGTCGCATCTTCGACCGCCACCTTCGCCCGCTGGCCGAGAACGTCGAGCTGAGCCAGATCTCGGTCCGGCCCGGAGAGGTGCAAAACGCCGGGGCCGTCGGCGACTTCATCCGTCAAAACGCGGGAGCCACCGGCGTGAAGCGGTTCAAGCAGGGGCGCGCCCATCACCGCGTCTACGTGCGGATCACGGCGCAGCTGACGCCGGAGAAGGAACTGGCGCTGAAGACCACAAAGCTCCCCGAGGGGATCCACATCGAGCAGGTTCCCGGGCGCGTCTATCCGCTCGAGGACGTGGCGCGGCCGATCCTGGGCATCGTGGGGAACGAGGGGCACGGCCTCGAGGGTCTGGAGCAGGTGTTCGATCGGGAACTCCAGGGAAAGCCGGGCTGGGCGACGTACTTCTCGAATGGGCGCGGCACGAACTTCGAACTGCCGCGGAGCATGGTGAAGATCCCCGACGCGGGCGGAAGCCTGGTGACGACCCTCGACCTCGACATCCAGTCGGTGGCGGTCATGAAGCTTCGCGAGGCCGTGGCGCGGACCGGATCGAAGAGCGGCACGGCGGTCTTCGTCGACCCGAAGACGGGAGACATCCTGGCGATGGCGACGGTGGACGGGCCCACCGCCGGCGGCGCGCCGCACCGCAATCGCGTGGTCGCCGATCAGTACGAGCCGGGCTCGACCTTCAAGATCCTCGCCGGCTGCGCCGCCATCGAGGAGAAGCTCTTCTCCGACCAGGAGTCGCTCTGGGTCTATCAGGGAAAGGTCGACCTTGGAGGCTTCTCCATCCACGACTCTCATCCGGAGACTGGCTGGTACACGCTCCGGCGCGCCACGTCGCACTCCAGCAACGTCATTTACGCCCAGGTTGGCACGCGCGTCGGCGCGGATCGGCTCTATCGCTACGCGCGGCTCTTCGGCTTTGGGCAGCCGACGCGCATTCAGCTTCCGGGCGAGGCGCCCGGCGTCGTGCGCGAGCCGTCGCGCTGGTCCAAGCGCTCGCTGGCCACGATCTCGATCGGCCACGAAATTCTGGTGACGCCGCTTCAGGTGGTGATGGCGTACGCCGCCGTGGCGAACGGTGGAATGCTGCTTCGTCCCCGCATCGCGAGCGCGATCGTGGACGAGGCCGGAGCGCCGATTCGCGAAGTGCCCGTGGAACCGGTCCGACGCGTGATCTCCGAGGAAACGGCGCGGAAGTTCCGTTCGTTCCTGCGCGATGCGGTCACCGACGGCACGGCCGCCGAGGCGGCGCTGCCGTGGTGCGAGGTGGCGGGGAAGACCGGGACGGCGCAGAAGATGGTGGAGGGGGGCAAGGGGTACGGCGCCGGACGCTACATGGCATCGTTCGTCGGCATGGTGCCCGCCGACGATCCCAAGGTGGTCGGCCTGGTCGTCCTGGACGAGCCGCGCGGAGCCTACTACGGCGGCGAGATCGCGGCGCCGGTGTTCCGCGAAATCGTGGCCGCATGGGCGGCACAGGGCCGTGGGCTGATGACGATGCCGACGACGGAACTCGTGCGCGGGGAAGATCCGCCCACAGGGTCCGCTTGGGAAGTTCCGGACGTGCGTCTTCTGGCACCGGGCCGGGCGCGCGAACTCCTGGGCCGTAAAGGATTCGATGTCCGCGTGACCGGTGACGGCGCGCGCGTCCTGGCGCAGGATCCGGCGCCGGGCGAGGCCGCGCGGCGTGGCGACACGGTGTCGCTCACGCTCGCCTCGGCGACGGAGACGGGTGAGGTCGTGATGCCCGACCTCCGCGGACTCTCGGTGCGGGAAGCCATCACGCAATTGCGTGCGCTGGCCATCCCCGTCGGGCGCGTGCGGGGATCGTCGGGACGGGTGGTGGACCAGTCTCCGGAGCCGGGGCGGGTCGTGCGTCGCGAGACGCGCGCCGTCTTGACGCTCGAGCCGCGGGGCGCGTGATCGGCGCGATGGTTCGAGAAGCGGCCGCCGTGCCGCGCCTGCTGAACGCGCTCGAGACGCGCGGCGCCGCCACGGGTACGTGGGCCCGCGTGCAGTACGACTCCCGCGCGGTGGGCACGGGGGATCTCTTCGTCGCCATTCCCGGAACGAAGTCGGACGGACACGCTTATCTCGGCGCGGCGCACGCGAAGGGCGCGATCCTCGCCGTCGTGGAGCGCTTCGTCCCCGGGGAGACGCTGCCCCAGGTGCGCGTCACGAGCGCGCGGCGGGCGCTGGCGATCCTGGCGGGCGAGGAGACCGAGCACCCCTCTCGCGAGCTGACCATGGTCGGCGTGACGGGAACGAACGGCAAGACGACGACCACCCACCTCGTGCGGGCCGTGCTGGAACGCCACGGCGATCGCATCGGGGTGATCGGCACGGTCGGCTATGAATTCGCGGGCGAGCGGCACGTTGCCGCCCACACCACGCCCGAGGCGCCCGAACTGGAGCGCCTCCTGCGCGCGTGGCGGGACCATGGAGCTGACGCGGTGGCGATGGAGGTCTCTTCCCACGCGCTATCGCTCGACCGTTCCTACAGCATCGCGTTCGACGCGGGAGTCTTCACGAACTTGACGCAGGACCATCTCGATTTCCATGGAACGCTCGAAGCGTATCGCGACGCGAAGGCGCGGCTCTTCCGCGCCGACACGCGCGGCGACCGCTCCAAGCCGTTCGTCGGCGTCGTGAATGCCGACGATCCGGCCGGACTCTGGATCAAGGAGCACGGCGACGGGCGGTTCCTCACATTTGGGCGCGGCGCAGCGGCGGAGGTGACGGCCACGGACGTGCAGCTGGATCCGTCAGGCACGAGACTACGGATTCGGCACCCGCGCGGTACCGAAACGGTCGCCCTCCGCCTGCGCGGCGCCTTCAATGTGATGAACGCCCTCGCGGCATTCGGGGCTTGCTACGTTCTCGGAGTGCCTCCCGACGAGATTGCCGAGGGGCTGGGCGCGCTGATGCTGGTCCCGGGAAGGCTTGAGCCGGTGGATGCGGGGCAGCCGTTCCAGGTGTTCGTGGATTACGCGCACACGCCCGATGCGCTGGAGCGCGCGCTGGAGGCGGTCCGTGCGCTCGGTCCGAAGCGGCTCCGCTGCGTCTTCGGCTGCGGCGGAGATCGCGACCGTGGCAAGCGCCCGATCATGGGGGCTGCGGCGGCCCGTCTGGCCGACGACGTTGTGGTGACGTCGGATAATCCGCGCAGCGAAGCACCCGAGGCCATCGTCGCCGAAATTCTGGAAGGTGCCGGAGCGGGCGCCGGTGCCGCGGGGGGCTCGAACGTCCGCGCCATCGTCGATCGCGCCGAGGCGATTGTCGCGGCGGTGGGCGCGTGCGAGCCGGGCGATGCGCTCCTGATCGCGGGGAAGGGGCACGAGACGTATCAGGTACTGGGCGACCGGACGATCGACTTCGACGATCGCGCGGTCGCGCTGGAGGCGCTCCGCGCCAGAGGGTTCAAGGCGTGATGGCCGCCACCACCGCGGCCGCGCGCCTGCCGAGCCCCTGGCTATCGCTGGATGATGTCGTCCGTGTCACGCGTGGTGTCGTGGCCGCGCCGGCGGGCCCGAACGCGGCGGCGGCGTTCACCGAGGCCGCCATCGACAGCCGCGCCATTCAAGGCGGGGAGCTTTTCGTGCCGCTTCCCGGCGCGACGTGCGACGGGCACGACTTCGTGGCTGCGGCGCTCGACGCGGGGGCTGCCGGAACCCTGGCTCGATCGGGCTGGAGCGTTCCGGAGGAGATCGCGCGGCGCGGCAAGCCGGTGATCGCCGTTTCCGATCCGCTCGCGGCGCTTCAGGCGCTGGCGCGGCACTGCCGCGACCGCGCGGGCGTCCCCGTCGTGGCGGTGACCGGATCGAACGGCAAGACGACGACCAAGGAGATGATCGCGGCCGTGCTGGGGTCGCGGCTTCGGGTGCACAAGAATGTCGGCAATCTCAATAACCAGATCGGACTTCCGCTCACCATGACGCGTCTCCGCCCCGAGCATCAGGTGATGACGCTCGAATTGGCGATGCGCGCACCCGGAGAGATCGCCGAGCTGGCGCGGATCTGCCGTCCCGACGTGGGCATCCTGACCGTCGCGGCCGAGGCGCATCTGGAGCGGCTCGGTTCCCTGGAGGCCATCGCGGAGGCGAAGAGCGAGCTGGCCGAGGCGATTCCGTCGACCGGGCTCTTGATCCTGAACGCCGACGACTCTCGGCTCTGGCCAATGAATCGGAACCGGCCCGTGCCGATTCGATCGTTCGCGACCGAAAACGCCGAGGCTGATTTGAGGCCGTCGCGCCTGAGCGTTACGGCGGAGGGGGGCACGCGCTTCACGCTGCCGGACGGCACGCCCTTCGCGCTTTCGCTTCTCGGGCGGCACAACGTGAGGAATGCGCTGGCGGCAATCCTGGTCGGCGACCACTTCGGGGTGCCGCGCGCGAACGCAGCGGCGGCGCTGGCGGCCATGCCGGCACCGTCACATCGCCTGGAGCTCGTTCGCGCCGGCGGCGTGTCGGTGCTGGACGATTGCTACAACGCGAATCCCGCGTCGATGGGGGAAGCCCTCTGGCTCCTTGGCGCGATCGAGACCGAGGGAGCGAGGCGCGCGGTGCTGGGCGACATGCTCGAGCTGGGGCCGGAGGCGGCGTCGTTCCACGAAGCCGTCGGTCGGCAGATTCCGCCGGGCGCGTGGCTCTACGTCGCGGGCGCCTTTGCCGCGGCGGTGGCGCGTGGCGCGGCCGCCGCCGGCGCCGATGCCGCGCGCGTGCGGCGCATCGATGACGTCGACGCGATGGCGGCAGCCGTTCGCGCCGACGCGAAGTCGGGAGATCTGGTGCTGGTAAAGGGATCGCGCGGCATGCGGCTCGAGCGGGTGGTCGACGCCCTCGCCCCCGGCCGCGCAGGGAACGCGGCCGCCATGGCGGCCGCGGGGAAGGAGTAGCCGGTGCTCTATCACCTCCTCTATCCGCTCCACGAACAATTCCCGGCACTGAACGTCTTCCGCTACATCACGTTTCGTTCCGCCTACGCCATGGCCACGGCGCTCCTGCTGGCGCTGGTATTCGGCCCCGTCGTGATCCGGAAACTGCGCGAGCTGAAGATCGGGCAGATGATCCGCGCGGAGGGCCCGCAGTCGCACCTGGAAAAGGCGGGAACGCCGACGATGGGCGGCGTCCTGATCGTGATCGCCATCGCGGTCAGCACGCTCCTCTGGGGGAATCTCGAAAATCGGCTCGTCTGGATCGCGCTCATCGCGACGCTCTTCATGGGAGCGGTCGGCTTCCTGGACGACTGGCTCCGTGTCGTGAAGCGTCTCCGGAAAGGGCTCTTGGGGCGCTACAAGCTGGCGGGACAGATCGCGCTCGGCATCGGCGTCTTCCTGGCCGTCTTCCTCTACCCATCGGGCGGCCTCCTCGATCCAAGCGAGACGAACGTCCCCTTCCTGAAGCGGACCTTTCTCGACTTCGGCTGGCTCTACCTGCCGTTCGTGGTCCTCGTCATCACCGGATCGTCGAACGCGGTGAATCTCGCCGACGGGCTCGACGGGCTCGCCGCGGGCATGACCGCGTTCGCCGCCCTCGCGCTCGGCGGCATGTGCTACATCACGGGGCACGTGAAGTTCTCGCAATACCTCCAGGTCGCGTACATCCCGGGCGCGGGCGAGCTGACCGTGTTCTGCGCGGCGGTGCTTGGAGCGACGCTTGGATTCCTCTGGTGGAACTGTCATCCGGCCGACGTCTTCATGGGAGACACCGGCTCGCTCTCGCTCGGCGCCGCCCTCGGCACCGTGGCGGTCCTGATCAAGCGCGAATTTCTCCTCGCCATCGTCGGAGCGGTCTTCGTCCTCGAGGCCCTCTCGGTGATGGCACAGGTCCTGTCGTTCAAGCTCTGGGGGAAACGGATCTTTCGCATGTCTCCCCTCCATCATCATTTCGAACTGTCGGGCTGGAAGGAGACGCGCGTGGTGGTCCGTTTCTGGATCGCCGCGGCGCTCTTCGCGCTGGTCGGGCTGAGCACGTTGAAACTGCAATGACCGATCGACCCTTCTTCGCCGGGGCGAAGGCCCTGGTCGTCGGCGCCGCCCGAAGCGGTATCGCGGCGGCGAAGCTGATCGTCCGCCACGGCGGCCAGGTCCGCGTCGTCGACCGGCGCGCGCCGGCCGAGCTCTCCGCCACCGTGCGGGAACTGGAACCGCTCGGCGTGGAGCTCGTCCTGGGCGCCACCGACGCCGCCGCTCTGGAAGGGCGAAATCTGGTCATCGCGAGCCCCGGCGTGCCGCTCGACTTGCCGCTCTTCCGGGAGGCGGAACGGCGAGGCATTCCGATCGCCGCCGAACTGGAACTGGGCCACGCCGTCGCCAAGGCGCCGATCGCCGCCGTGACCGGCACGAACGGGAAGAGCACCACAGTCGAACTCCTCGGCGCCATGGGACGGGCGGCCGGCCGCGCGACCGAGGTGCTCGGGAACATCGGCACGGCGCTCTCCGAGCGGGCCGAGGAAGTCCCGGCCGAGGGGCTTCTGGTGGTGGAGGTCTCGTCGTTCCAACTCGAGAGCTGCGCGCGCTTCCGCCCCCGCGTCGGCGTGCTCTTGAACGTGACGCCCGATCATCTCGATCGCCACGGATCGCTGGAGCGCTACGCCGCCATCAAGGCGCGGCTCTTCGAGCGGCAAGAGGAGAGCGACTTCCGTGTTCAGCCGCTGGGCGACCCTCTGATCACGGCGCTCCTGCGGCCCATGCGCTCGCGGCCGCTCTGGTTCGGGTTCGCCGATCCGACCGGCGATGGCGTCTGGCTGGAGAACGATTCGCTTCGCTGGCGTTTCGCGGGAAGTCACGGAACGCTTCTCCGCCGCGACGAGGTGGCGCTGCCGGGTCCGCACAACACCGAGAACGCCACCGCCGCCGCCGCCGCCGCACTCGCGCTCGGAATTCCGCCGGCCGCGATCGCGAAGGCGCTGCGCGAATTCAAGGGATTGCCGCACCGGCTGACGCTGGTCGCCACGATCGACGGCGTGCGCTTCATCAACGATTCCAAGGCGACAAACGTCGACGCGATGCGCCGGGCGCTCGAGTCGTACGAAACTCCGATCGTGCTGATCGCGGGAGGACGGGACAAGGACGGGGATTTCGCGGCGGTGACGCCGCTGGTCCTCGAGCGAGTAAGCCATCTCGTCACGTTGGGGGAAGCGGCCGAGAAGCTCGAACGCACCTGGCCACAGGTGCCGACGACGCGGGCCGCGACTCTTGAAGCGGCGGTGACGTCCGCGCGGTCCCACGCGACCCCAGGAGGGGTCGTCCTCCTTTCGCCCGGCTGCGCCTCGTACGACATGTTCCGGAATTTCGAGGACCGCGGAGCGCGGTTCGAAGCGGCGGTGCACACGCTGGAGCGCGAGCGCGCGGGAGCGGGCCGATGAACGTGGCCGTCGGTTCGTCGCGCCGGTTCGACTGGGCCATGGTCGCGCCGGTGGCCTGCCTGGTGGCGCTCGGCGTCGTCATGGTCTATTCCTCGAGCGCGTTCCTCGGCGCCAGCCGGCACGACTCGGCGACCTACTTCCTGCAGCGGCACGCCATCCGCGTCCTCCTGGGCATCGGGTTCGTCGCCCTCCTCATGCGCGTTGACTACCACCGTCTGCAGCGCCTCGCGCCATGGGGCCTCGGCGGCAGCGTGCTCCTCCTTGGCATTCTCCTGGCGTTCGGCGGCGAGGGCGTGCGGGGGGCTAACCGGTGGCTCTCGGTCGCGACCTTCACCATCCAGCCGACGGAAATCGCGCGCGTGGCCTGCGTGGTCTACCTGGCGCACCTGCTCGACAAGAAGGGGGATCGGATCGCCTCCTTCCGCGACGGACTCCTGCCGGCCTGTCTGGTGCTTGGGCTCCTAGCGTTCCTGATCTTGAAGCAGCCGAATCTCGGCAGCACGATCGCCCTCCTCTCGACCGGGTTCGCGCTCCTCTACCTCGCGGGCGCGAAGCGCCGGCATCTGGGGCTTCTGGTCCTGGGCGGCATCGTCATCGCCTCCGTGGCGGTGCTTCGGAACTCCTACATGATGGATCGCGTCGTCGCCTGGCAGGCGCAGTGGGGCGCCGGACAGGCCGACGTGCTCGGCAAGAACTGGCAAGTGTCGCAGTCGATCCTGGCGCTCGGCTCCGGCGGAATCTTTGGAACGGGGCCAGGCCACGGACTCCAGAAGGTCTTCTTCCTTCCCGATCCGCACACCGATTTCATCTACGCGGTCGTCGGCGAGGAGCTCGGTTTTCTGGGAACGGCGGGTGTCCTCGTCGCCTATGTCGCGCTCTTCCTGCGCGGACTCAAGGTGGCGGCAAACGCCCCCGACCGCTTCGGCCGCTATCTCGCGGCGGGGCTCACGATCAATCTTTCGGTCTACGTCGCCATGAACATCGCGGTCGTCACCGGCGTCATTCCGACGACGGGATTGCCGCTTCCGTTTCTGAGTTACGGGGGCTCGGCCCTCGTGGTGAATCTGGCGGTGGTGGGTGTCCTTCTCAACATCGCGAGTCAAGCCGACGGCGGCGCGCGCCCCGCTCCAATCGTCCGCTCCGGCGGAGTCCGGGCCGCGCGTGGCTGAGCCAACCGGTCGCTGGCGCGTCCTGATCGCGGGGGGAGGCACGGGCGGGCACGTCTATCCCGGTCTGGCCATCGCCGAGGAATGGGTCAGGCGTCATCCCGACACCGAGGTCGTCTTCGTCGGCACCGAGCGTGGCCTGGAAGCGACTGCCGTTCCGCGCGCCGGCTACCGGCTCCGGACGATCGCGGTACGCGGCTTTCCACGCCGCCCCGGGTTTGCGCTGCTGAAGGCGATCGTGGCGCTTCTGGCGAGCCTGGGACAGACGTGGCGGATCCTTGCCGAGGAATCGCCGCGCGTGGTCGTCGTGACGGGCGGCTACGTGAGCGGCCCCGTGGGGCTCCTGGCGAAGCTCCGCGGCATTCCGCTGGTGGTGCAGGAGCAGAACTCGGTTCCGGGGGCGACGAACCGCTGGCTCAGCCTGATCGCCACGGAGGTCCACATCAGCTTTCTCGAGTCGCGGCATTACTTCCGGCGGCGGGATCATCTGAAAGTCACCGGGAATCCCATTCGCCGCTCGCTACTCCGGCAGGACCGGACCACGGCGTACGAAGCGCTGCGGCTCGATCCGGCGAAGCGGACGCTCCTGGTATTCGGCGGAAGCCGCGGCGCGGCCAGCATCAATCGGGCGATGGCCGGGGCGCTTCAGCGGCTTGCCCGCGTGCCGCGGCTTCAGGTGCTCTGGCAGACCGGGAGCGACGACGCCGAGTGGGCTACGGGCGAGACGGCGAAACTTCCGTTGCCCGTGCGCGTGACACCCTATCTGGAACGGATGGAGATGGCGTACGCCGTGGCCGACCTGGCGGTCTGCCGCGCGGGGGCGATGACGATCGCGGAACTGACGGCATGCGGCGTTCCGGCGATTTTGGTGCCGTACCCCCATGCCACGCACGACCATCAGACCGAGAACGCGAAGGGGCTGGTCGATCGCGGCGCGGCCGAGATGATCGCCGACTCCGCGCTCCAGGGCGACGAACTGGCCCGGCGGATCGACGCGCTCCTGCGCGACGAGCCGAGGCTCCGGCGCATGGGGCGGAACGCGCGTGCCTTTTCGCGCACCAATGCCGCCGAGCGGATCGCCGATTCGATGGAAACGCTGGCCGCGGTCGGCCGCGCTCCGAGCGCGTCCGAACTCGGGGAAGGGGAGTAGACGGGTGTACGGACGGATTCGGCGCATCCATCTGGTTGGTATCGGAGGGAGCGGCATGAGCGGTATCGCGGAGGTGCTCCTGAATCTCGGCTACGAGGTCTCGGGTTCGGACATCAAAGAGTCCGAGGTCGTCGCGCGCCTCCGGACGCTTGGCGCGAGGATCGCGGCGGCGCACGAGGCGGCGAACGTGGAGAGCGCGGAAGTCGTCGTCGCCTCGACGGCCATCGCGGAGACGAACCCGGAACTCGTTCGAGCCCACGAGCGCGGCATCCCGGTCATCCCGCGCGCCGAGATGCTGGCCGAGTTGATGCGCATCAAGTATTCGGTGGCGGTGGCAGGCGCGCACGGCAAGACGACGACCACCTCGATGGTGGGGGAAATCCTGGCACACGGGGGGCTCGACCCGACGGTGATCGTCGGCGGCCGGTTGAAGGCGCTCGGGGCCCACGCGCGGCTGGGACAAGGTCCGTTCCTCGTCGCCGAAGCGGACGAGAGCGACGGCTCGTTCCTCTTTCTCTCTCCGACCATCGCGGTCATCACGAACATCGACGAGGAACACCTCGACTACTACGGCTCGATCGAGAAGATTCGCGACGCCTTCGCGACCTTCATCAATCGCGTGCCGTTCTACGGAACGATCGTCCTTCCGGCCGACGAACCGAAAGCCGCGTCGCTGCGGGCGAAGGCGAAGCGCCGGACGATCACCTACGCGCTCGATGCCGGCGCCGACGTGGAAGGGCGCGATCTCGTGGTTGGCCCGGCCGGCGTCCGCTTCGGACTCCGCGTGCGGGGCCGCGACGAGGGCCCGATCGAGTTGAAGGTGACCGGAGTGCACAACGCGCGAAACGCCCTCGCGGCGATTGCCGCCGGCTGGGAGCTGGGCGTGCCGATCGCGGCGATCCGCGACGCCCTGCGCGACTTCGCCGGCGTCGGTCGGCGGCTGGAACTCCGCGGCTCGGTGCAGGGCGCGCCCTGGATCGACGATTACGCGCATCATCCGACCGAGATCGCGGCAGCCGTGGCGGCGATTCGCGCCACGCACGGGCGCCGCATCGTGGCCGTCTTCCAGCCGCACCGATTCACCCGGACCATGGCGCTCCTCGATCGCTTCGCCGCCTGTTTCGCGGGCGTCGCCGAGCTCGTCCTGCTTCCGATCTACCCCGCGGGCGAGAAGCCGATCCCGGGCGTCACCGCGGACGTCCTCGCGGAGCGGGTGGCCCGGAGCGGCGGCACGAACGTTCACCGGGTGGCGGACCACGCCGAGGCCGCCGCGGCGGTTCGCGCGCTCCTGGGCGAGAAGGACCTGCTGCTCACCATCGGCGCGGGGGACGTCCATCGCGTCGGCGATCTGGTCCGAACCAAGGAGCATGTGGCATGAGAGCAGGCTACCGAGGCACGCCGACGTGGAAGAAGCCGGCCCGGCGGCGGCTGGCGAGGCGGCTGCTCCTGGCGGTTGGCGTCCTGGGACTGGTGGCCCTCGCGGCACCCGTGACCGCGGTCCCCGCGGCGCGTCTCCTCGGCCGCGTGCCGCCATTCTGCGTGAACCACATCGAGGTGAGCGGGCTTCTCTATCTCTCGTACGAGGAAGTTCGCGCGATTCTGCCGGTCCGCGAGGGAGACAACCTGCTGCTCCTGAAACCGGCCGAGGTGGAGGACGCGCTGCGGCAGAACGCTCGCATCGAATCCGCCGAGGTGACGCGCCGAGTCGGAGCCATCTCCGTCCGGCTTCGCGAACGGCGCCCCTTCGCGCTCGTCAGCGCCGGTTCGCTGGTGGAGGTGGACGAACAGGGCATCGTGCTCGACCCGCTCGAGCGCGGACTCCTGGCGGACCGTCCCGTCATCACGGGGCTGAAGATCAGCGCGACGAAGACCGGCGCTCGCCTCGAGAATCCGGCGCTCGCCGACTTGCTCCGCCTGCTGGCTTTCTTGGAAACTCCGGAAGTCGGCCTCATCGCCGACATCTCGGACATCGTTTCGGAAACACGCTCCCGGGCGGTGCTCCACACCGCCCGCGAGCAGATTCCGATCGTCGTCGACCCCGAGCAGGCCTCGCTGGCCGCGATGCAAGCGCTGGCCGTCACGCTGCGCCACGTGCGCGAACGCGGGCGGATCGTGGAACTCATGGACGCGCGCTATCGGGGCCAGGTCGTGGTCCGTTGCGCGCCAGGCCAGGCATCGGCACCGGCCCTCATCGGGCCCCTGCGGGAAAAGATCTAGGAAGAAGAGGGAGGACGAAATGGCGGAAGGGAAGATTTACACCGGGCTCGACATCGGCACCACCAAGATCACCGCCATCGTCGCCGAGGCGGACGACAGCGGAGAAGGGCTCCGGATCATCGGTGTCGGCACCGCGCCGTCGGATGGCCTGAAGCGGGGCGTCGTCGTGAGTCTGGAGAAGACGGTCCGCTCCATTCAGCACGCGATCGGGGAAGCGGAGCGGATGTCGGGGCGCCGCATTCAGAGCGTTTATGCCGGCATTGCCGGCGATCACATTCGGGGCCTCACCAGCCGCGGCGTCATCGCGGTCTCTCGGAAAGACACCGAGATCCGCTCGCAGGACGTGGAGCGCGTGGTGGAGGCGGCGAAGGCGGTCGCCATTCCCGCCGATCGGGAAATTCTCCACGTGCTGCCACAGGGATTCGTGGTGGACGACCAGGATGGGATCCGCGACCCGGTTGGAATGACCGGGGTGCGGCTCGAGGCCGAGGTCCACATCATCACGGGCGGATCGAGCGCGTGCCGGAACATCGTTCGCGCGGCCGAGAAAGCGGGGCTCCGCGTGGAGGAACTGGTGCTGGAGCCGCTGGCCTCCGCGAATGCCGTCCTCGCGAACGAGGAGCGCGATCTTGGGGTGGCGCTGCTCGACATCGGGGGCGGGACGACCGACGTGGCCGTCTTCTGCGAGGGAACGATTCGGCACACGGCGGTGATCGGGCTCGGCGGCTCCAACGTCACGAACGATCTCGCCATCGGATTGCGGACCCCCGTGGACCGGGCGGAGGCGCTGAAACTCCAGTGCGGCTGCGCCCTCACGTCGATGGTTCGGCCCGAGGAAATGGTGAGGGTGCCAAGCGTCGGAGGTCGTCCCGACCGGGACATCTCCCGCCACATGCTCGCGATGATGATTGAGCCGCGCGCGGAAGAGATCCTCGCGCTGGCCCAGAAGGAAGTCCGGAAGAGCCACACCGCCGAGCTTCTCGCCGCGGGCGTCGTCATCACGGGGGGGGCGTCGCTCCTCCCGGGCATGATCGAGCTGGCCGAGCAGATCTTTGGCCTGCCCGTCCGCCGCGGCGACCCGCAAGGGGTGAGCGGACTCATCGAATCGGTTTCAGGTCCCCGCTACGCCACGGGTGTCGGTCTCGCGCTGCACGCGTTTCAGTGCGACGCGCCGGGCCGCCCCTCGGGAGCGGGCGTATTTTCGAAAATCTTCACCGGCGCGCGCCGGTGGATCGAGGAGCTGGTCTAGGACCGGCGCAACCAGGGAGGAGCGTGGAGATGTTCGAATTGGCGGATGAAGGACAGGAGCAGACTGGAGCCTCGATCAAGGTTATCGGCGTCGGAGGCGCCGGCGGCAACGCGGTGAACCGGATGATCGACTCCGGCCTGACGGGCGTGGAGTTCCTGGCAGCGAACACCGACGCACAAGTGCTGACTCAGTCTCGCTGCCCCCGCAGGCTCCAGCTCGGCTCGGCCATCACGCGCGGGCTAGGTTCCGGCGCGAAGCCGGAAGTGGGCCGCCAAGCCGCGGAATCCGACGAGACGATGATCGCCGAGTCGCTGGCGGGCGCCGACATGGTGTTCGTCACGGCCGGCATGGGCGGCGGCACGGGGACCGGCGCGGCGCCGGTCGTCGCGCGCATCGCCCGCGCGCAGGGCGCGCTGACCGTGGCGGTCGTCACGCGTCCGTTCGAGTTCGAGGGACGTCGCCGGATGCAGTCGGCGGAAGATGGGCTCCAGGAATTGCGGAGTCACGTCGACACGCTCATCGTGATCCCGAACCAACGCCTTCTGACGATCGTGGACAAGAACACGCCGCTCCGTGAAGCGTTTCGCACGGCAGACCAGGTGCTCCACCACGCGACCAAGGGGATCTCGGACCTCATTACGGTGCCGGGCCTCGTGAACCTCGACTTCGCTGACGTGAAGACGGTCATGGCGGAGCGTGGTAACGCGCTCATGGGCGCCGGCATTGCCACCGGCCCGAACCGTGCCTACGAAGCCGCGCAGTCGGCGGTTTCAAGTCCGCTGCTCGACGACATCTCGATCGCGGGCGCCGAGGCGCTGCTCGTGAACGTGACGGGCGGGGAGTCGATGAGCCTTCATGAGATCAACGAAGCGGTCTCGGTCGTCGTGGATGCCGCGGGCCGCGATGCCAACGTGATCTTCGGTGCGGTCATCGACGAAAGCATGGGCGACGCGATCTCGATCACGGTCATCGCCACCGGCTTCGGACGGGTCGAAGAGCGGCGCGTCGCCGAGCCGGGTCACGGCGTACTGCCGCGAATCATCCCGATGACGCAGCCGTCCGAGCGACAGGCGCCGGCGCCGGTCATGGTCAACGCCACGATCGACGACGATGAACTGGCGGAACTCAACGGCCTGGACGACGAGCCAATGCAGCCGGTCGTGCCGGCGTCGCCGGGCGCGGCCCGTCCGACGTTTCGGATGGCACCGGGATCGCTCCGCCGCCCGTTCGGGGGACGCGTGATCTCCAAAGACAACATGGACGTTCCCGCGTTCATGCGGAAACAGATGGACTGAGAAAGTGCGGGGTGGGGTGGGGTGGTGAAGCGACGGCGCGTCCGGGGCCTAGACGGCCCGGGCGCGCCGCTTCTCGCTCTGGGGCATCGACTTCTGAACGCGCCCCGTGCGAAGGCACCGGGTGCAAACGCGAAGCCGCTTCGGACGCCCCTCGACAACGGCCTTCACCGACTGGAGATTGACGCTCCAAGTCCGCTTCGTCACGTTGTGGGCATGGCTCACGTTCTGGCCGTGCATCACGCCCTTTTTGCAGATGTCACAAGTCTGAGCCATGAATTCCTCCGGTAAAGACGTCGAGCGGAAGACACTACCTGAATCGGGGGGGGCCGACAAGGGGCTTCTCGGCTTTGACTTGGGGCCTCCGCCTCCCTAGCATCCCCCGATGCCCGCCTTCCATGACCCCATCCGCTACCTGAAGGGCGTCGGTCCCGAGATGTCTCGCCGCCTGGAGCGGCTGGGAATCGTCACGGTCCGAGATCTTCTCTATCATCTCCCATCGGGCTATCGCGACCGGCGTGTCGTGACCCCCATCGGCCGCGTTCAGCCCGGCGTGGAAGCCACCGTCGAGGCCGTTGTCGATAGCCTGGAGCCGCGCCGGCGCCGCGGCGGGCGGTCCGACATGGTCGCCTCCTTGCGTGACGCCACGGGGTTTCTCCGGGCCGTCTGGTTCAATCAGTCGTACGTGGCCGACAAGCTCAGGCTGGGGGAGCGCTACCTCTTTTCCGGGACCGTCCAGGTCTTCCGCGGGCCCGAACTCCACAACCCCGAATTCGAGCCGGCCGAAGGGGGCGACAAACTCCACGTGGCGCGCCTGGCTCCCCGCTACCCGCTGACAGCGGGAGTGGGCGAGCGGTGGATCCGAACGCGGATTCGCGATGCGCTCGCCGGTCTCCCCGAGGTCCCCGACCTGGTTTCCGAACGGTGGCGGCGCGACCTCCGCGTTCCATCGCTCGACCGAGCGATTCGTGCCATTCACTTCCCGGAGACGCCCGAAGAGCCCGAGCCGGCACGTCGCCGCCTGGCGCTGGAGGAACTGCTTCGGCTCCAAGTCGCGCTCCAGTACGCGCGCCGCCAGCACCGCGACCGCCTGGCGGCGCCGTCGCTCGCCGCGGGCGCCGCCGCCATGCGGGCATTCGTCCTGTCGCTGCCGTTCCGTCTGACCGGCGCGCAAATCCGGGCTCTGACCGCGATCGCCGGCGATCTCGACGCGGCCAAGCCGATGCGGCGGCTCCTGCTGGGCGACGTCGGCTCGGGAAAGACGGTGGTGGCGCTCGCGGCCGCCGTTCGCGCCGTGGCCGCGGGACGGCAAGTCGCGTTTCTCGCCCCGACCTCGATCCTGGCGGAGCAGCACGCCGTGACGGCATCGCGATTCCTGGCGGAGCAAGGCGTGAGCTACGCCCTTCTCACCGCCGCCACGCCGGAGAAGGAGCGGGTCCGGCTCCTCGCCTCGGTCGCGTCGGGGGAAACAGCGCTCTTGCTCGGCACGCACGCGCTCCTGGAACGCGATCTGGAATTCCACGCGCTCGGCCTCGTGATCGTGGACGAGCAGCATCGCTTCGGTGTGCGCCAGCGCGTGGCACTCGCGCAACGCGGCGCGGAAGGGAAGGGGCCACATCTGCTCGTCCTGACCGCCACACCGATTCCACGAAGCCTGGCCATGACACTCTACGGCGACCTCGATCTCTCGCCGTTGGAAGAGAAACCACCCGGGCGCACGCCGATCGAGACGACGATCGCGAGCGGCGTCGCGCGCGACGTGCTGCCGCGACTTCTTCGGCGCGAACTCGATCAGGGTGGAAGCGCGTTCGTCGTCTATCCGGTCGTCGAGGTGAGCGAAAAGCTCGACCTGAAGGCGGCGACCGAGATGGCGTCGTCGCTCGCGGCGCACGGCGATCTCCGCGATGCGGGCGTGACGCTGGTGCACGGAAGGCTGAAGCCCGAGGAGCGGCGCGCCGCCATCGCGCGGTTCCGCTCGGGCGAGTCGCGTGTGCTGGTCGCGACGACGGTGGTGGAAGTGGGGCTCGACATTCCCGACGCCACACTGATCGTGATCGAGCATCCGGAGCGGTTCGGCCTGGCGCAGCTCCACCAGCTTCGGGGCCGCGTCGGACGGAGCGATCGCCCCGGTCGCTGCGTCCTCTTGGTGAGCGGCGGTCTGAGTGAAAATGCCCGCCGGCGTCTCGACGTCTTCCGCCGGGTGACCGACGGCTTCAAACTGGCTGAGGAAGACCTGCGACTCCGGGGGCCGGGGGAGATCCTCGGCACTTCTCAGCACGGCTTTCCCGAACTGAGGGCAGCGAACCCCCTGCAAGACAGTGACTTGGTGGAGGCTGCCCGGACGATTGGCGCGGAGCTCCTGGCCGAACACGCCGAGACGGAAGGGAGCGATGGGCTTCGCGCTTGGATCGAAGCGCATTTCGCCGGGGCGGAGCGCTACCTCGGAAGCGGCTAGCCGCGGCCGAAAGATAAAGATGGGTGGGAAGTTGCCGATGCATGGTCCACACGACGGGAGTCATACCCGACACGAGGTGCAAGGCCTGATGAAGCTCGACTGCGCGACCTGCGGTGCGCGCTATTCGATCGACGAGAGCATCATTCCCCCGCAAGGGGCGAAGATCCGCTGCCGCAAGTGCGGCGGCGTGATCCCGGTCGCGCCGCGCCTGGAACCGGCGCCGGTCGCGACGTCGCTGGTGCCGCCGTCGCCGCAGCCCGCCGCGCCGCCCGCACCAGCCGCGTCGCCACCCCTGACGCATCCGCCCACGCCGCCCATCGTGCCGCAGCCCACGAACGGCTCTGGTGGATTCTCGTTCCTCTCCGGCCCCGCCTCACGGCCCCCTTCTCCTCCGCCCGCCGTCCTTCCCGCGCCGCCTCCTCCCGCGCCGGTGGCGAAGGCACCCGCCGCCACCATCGCCACCGCACCGCTCGCCGTGGCG
>JANNMC010000176.1:0-1293 GCA_031397435.1 Candidatus Eiseniibacteriota bacterium | reverse complement strand
GCTCGCGCAGGCGGAGAACGAGCGCTGAAGCGCGGTCGGACTCGCCGAGTTCGAGCAGGAACAGCCCCGCGCCGGCCGGGTCTTCGCTTCGTTCCGCCCGCCCGATCGCCTGCTGGCGCGCGGCCTCGCCTTGTTCAGCGGAGAGGAGCGTGAGGTACGCGGAGAACGCGTCGGCGGAGAGGGATCGCTCGGCGAGGCGTCGGCGCGCGTCGATGAGCGCCTCTCGGTTCCCGAGCTTCTCGTAGGCTTGCGCCAGGAGGTCAAGTCGCCCGTCGGCGTCGCGTTCCGAGGGGTCGCCGGATCGGGTGAGCCACTCGACGGCGCGCTCGACGGGGCCGAAGCGCAGGTACTGCTGTGCGATGTCGGTTGCCTGGAGGGTGTTCGGTTGCGGCGAGCGAATCAATATGGAGCGCTCGTAGAGCGCGGCATCTCCCAAGGCTCGGGCGACCTGTCCCATCGCGGCCCTCGCCGAAAGCGAGGGATAATCGGTGCCATCGCCCACCGCGGCCTCGGCCTCCTGCTCGTAGATGCGGGCCAAGCGGCGCAGGTCGAGTTCGGAGAGGCGTGTCGCGGCCTCGTCGAGGAGGGCGTCGCGCGTTCCGTAATCATTCCCTGCGTGGAGTTCGTGGACGCGCTCGACCCATGCGGGATCGGCCGGAAGCCCCGCGGCGGCCCGATGCCACAGGCCGCAGGCGCGACGGTACGTGTCGCCAATCGAGCCGTTCGAGTCGTCGGCCCGGCCTAGGATGCGCTCGTCCATGCGGATGAACCGGTCGATGAGCTTCCACGCCCCCTCTGGATCCGCAGCGATCAGGCCCGCCGCGACGTCGTCGAGCCAGCCGTCGAGTTCGCGCGCGAAGCCGCCGCTCGCAGCGTAGGAGATGAAGGCTCGCCCCTTGCGAAATCGCGCGAGCCGGCGCTCGAGGGAATCGGCGTAGGCGGCGGGCTCCGCCCGCAGCGCGAGCGCTTCGATACGCTCGCGCAGCGCATCGTCCTCATCGGCCAGTCGCGCGAGGAACGTCGCCAGCTCATTCGGCTCGACCTCTGCCAACTTCGAGCGGAGTTCGTCCGGGGTCACACGCATGCCTCCGGGTCGGACATCGGCGAGAGAATGCCATGGCTGTTCGAATGCGCGCGCCGCGAAATCGGGAGTGGCGTGGCGCTCACCAGCGCCTGCCTCGCGAACAGGTGCGATCCGCGGCGCATCCGCAGGAGTCGAGAGCGGGCGACCGCGGCTGTCCTACGCGCACGTTCCTTCCGCTCGGCGAATCGGTCGCGCGATCAGCCGCTCGC
>JANNMC010000169.1:0-9256 GCA_031397435.1 Candidatus Eiseniibacteriota bacterium | reverse complement strand
CTTCACGTCGTCCGCCGTGACCTTGCCAAGTCCATCGACGTACGACACGAACCATTTCCAATTCGCCGACGCCACGGCCTCCCCCAGGGAGGAAGCAAGCTCGTAGGTCCCGTCGCGGCGGCGGACGGTGGCGACCTCCAGTTGCTTCTTCGCGCGCTCCAACTCGTTGGCCGAGACGCCGTCGCGCGCCACGGCGGCGAGCGCTGCCTTCAGCGCGGCTTCGACCGCTTCGTGCGACGACGTCGGCGCCACCGTTGCCTGGACGGAGAAGGGATAGGGATCGGCGAGCGTGTAGTTCCAGGCGTCGATATCGGTCGCGAGTTGCTTCTCCACGAGACCCTGGTAGAGCCGCGAGTTCACGCCCGACGCGAGAATGATCTGGAGGAGTTCGAGCGGAAGGAAGTCGGGATGAAGCGAACCGGGGCGGACGTAGGCGATCTGCACGATGCCGAACGTGCCGGGTCGCTTCACCACGACGCGACGCTCTCCCTCCTGCGGTGGCTCGACCGTGATCACGGGGGGGATCGGAGCCTTGGCGCGGGGAAAGGCTCCGAATTCGCGATCGAAGACGCGAAGCGCCGTGGCGGGTTCGAAGTCTCCCACCACGATCGCGGTGGCGTTGTCGGGATGGAAGAATCGGCGGTAGTGCTCCCGCAGCGTTTCCGTCGAGACCCCCTCGATGTCGCTCCGGTACCCGATCGTGTCCCAGTGGTAGGGGTGGGCCGTGATGGCGGCGCCGATGACCGCCTTGTCGAGCGCACCGTACGGATTGTTCTCCCCGATCTCGTACTCGTTTCGGACGACGGACATCTCCGGCTGGCGTTCGGAGTCGAGGAGAAGCGCGCGACCGAGCCGGTCGGCCTCGATTCGCATCGCGAGATCCAGCTTGTCGGAGGGAAGTGTGGAGTAACCGGTCATCCGGTCGTTCCAGGTCGTCATATTGGAGGAGCCGAAGTCGGCTCCCGCTTCGTAGAGCACTTCCTGAAAGGTCTTCTTGCCGTTCGCCTTTCCGAAGTTCTTCGTGCTCTTGTTGAAAAGGAGGTGCTCCAGGAGGTGCGCGGAGCCGGTGGCGCCAGGCCATTCGTTCCGCGACCCGACGTGGTAGACGACGAGGAAGGTCACGACCGGGACGCTCCGGTTCGGCACGAGTAGGACGTTCATCCCGTTCGACCGAAGTCGGAACTCGGAGATTCCTCCAAGAGAATCGACGCGCTCGACATTCCCCGGGAGCGTCCGCACCGGGCGAGACGAGTCCCGCGGCTGAGCGGAGACGTGTGGAGGAGCAAGTAGAAGGCCGAGCAGCGGCAGGAGCGCCGCCACACCGGCAACACGGCCGTGGCGAGAGGTCATGAAGGGAGCCCTTTCCGGCTGGGGTGCGACGGGATTCAAGGGAGCTTTCGTGGAGGTTGGATGGGGAGATGGGGGAAGCCGGTTGGTAGCGCTACGGGGAATCGAACCCCGGTTTGATGGCTGAGAACCATCCGTCCTGACCCCTAGACGATAGCGCCCCATCCGGCTTCCACGCTCGGATCGTTAAGTTGGCTGGGGGAAGAGGATTCGAACCCCTGTACCGTGGTCCAGAGCCACGTGTCCTACCACTGGACGATCCCCCAACGGGCTGAAAAAACTAGCATGCGCGCCGCGGCCGGTCAACCGGCCCGACGCGACCCGTGGTTCTGACCGCGGAAGTGCTGGCGGAGGAAGAGGATGAAGAGGACGAGGAGGCCCAGCACGACGACCAGGTCGAAGCCATGCCAGAAGGTCTTGATGTTCTCCCAGTTCTCCCGGAAGAGGACCCCGACGTAGGCCAGTGCCAGCGACCAGAGGAGGGAGCCTAGGAAGGTGTAAAGCGTGAATCGCCAGAACGGGACGCGAGCGGCCCCGGCGGGAAGCGAGACAAAGGTCCGAACGATCGGAAGGAGTCGCGTCCAGAAGGCCACCTGCAGCCCGTGCTTCTTCAGCCAGTGCTCGGCGCGGTCATACTCCTCCATCCGGATGAGCTTCAGGCGCGCCAGGAACTCCGCGGCCGCTCGGCCACTCTTCATGCCGGCCCAGTACGCGACCCATGATCCCAGGACGTTTCCGACTGCCCCGGCGAGCGTGACGCCCCAGAGCGTGAATCGGCCTGTCGTCACCAGATAGCCCGAGAAGGGCATGATGATCTCGCTCGGGAGCGGGATGCAGGCGCTCTCGATGGCCATGCAAAGGACGATGCCGCCATAGCCGAGCGCGGAGATCGTGGAGAGGATGAAGGCGGAGAGCGGCGCCAGGATCAGTTCGAGGAAATGCACGGCCGAACGGTACCCGGAAACGATGGGAGGCGACAAGCGGAAAGAGTTCATTCTTGAGGGGTTAACGGCGGCGTGCTAGCGTCGGGTCGAATGCGACCCTCTCCTCGATCCGTGATGGCGCTACCCACGGCCGGCTCACCCGCTCTGCTATTGCTCCTCGCGGCACTGCTACCGTTTTGGCCTCCAGGAGCAGGGGCCGAGCCGATCTCCCTTGGCGCGAGGCAGACGCCTCTCGCCGTCGAGCCGGAATACGGAGACGTCGTTCTCTCCGATCCCGGCTCGGGAACGGGTTCCCTCCTGATTTCAACGCGGGAAGGGATCGAGATTCGCCTCCCTTCTGATCCCGCGGGGGATCCGGTGGCGATCTATCGCACCGCGGGGGCCGTGGAGGCGGTTGCCGCGCGAGGATCGCGGGCCTACCTCTTTCAAGGTACGCGCGGAATCTCTCTTCTCGACCTCTCCACACCAGCAGCTCCACGCCTTGCGGCCAGCCTGGAGACACCGCAACCGGCGGAACGAGGGGCGATCCTCGGGGATGGCTCCTGCGTCGCCGCCAGCGATTCCTTCATTCAAATCGTCCGGCTCGAGAGCGGGAACGACCTCCGCCTGATCGAAACGATCTCCTATGCGGACGGCCGCCAGGTCCGAAGCGTCTGCGCCGCGGGCGATTCGATCCTCGTCGTCGCCGCTCGCCCGGGAATCCTCCCACGGCTTTACGTCACCGTCTACCGGCTCCCCGCGGGCGCTTCCGCCACCATTCGGCTGCACGAGTGGATCTTCAACGGCCGAGGAGCCGTGGACGCCGTCTGGCGGCCGCCGGTGGCATTCCTGGCCGATGGAAACAGCGGGATCACGGCTTACAACACGGCGACGGGCATCCTGATGCAGACGACGCTCTACCGCTCCGGACTCTTCGCACGATCGCTCGATGAAGGCGCCGGCGATCTCTTCGTGATCGGCGAGGCGGGGTCGCTCCAGCGGTTCACGCGATTCGGCGCGCTGGGGGAATCGCTTCTCGCGCATGCGGGTGAGACGCTTGAACTGGAACCGCACAGCGTCGCCGTGGACGGGACGCGCGCCATCGTGACGACCCGCGACCTTCTTACGGCCACCGAGCCCGACGAGGTCGGGAGGGCGCAGATCGAGTTCCCGTCCTCGAGCAGCGCGTCGCTTCCACCCCTCGCCGCGGTCCGGCACTCCGGCCGCTCGCGGCGCGTGGCGATTCGGTCTGGCTACGCCTACGTCGCCGACTACTCCGGCGGCTTGCGGATCTACCGGGCCGGCGACGCCGATACGAGCCTGATCGGCGTCCTTCCCCCGGTCGGCAGCGCCCGCCCCGTCGACCTGGCGCTCGACACGGCGCGATCGCTTCTCTATCTCGCCTCCAGTTCAGCCGGCCTGGAAGTGGTCGACATCTCCGACCCGGCCAATCCGCAGCGTGTCGGATCGCTCTCCATGCCAGGGCTGGCCAGCGCGGTCACGCCGGTGAACGCGACAACGGTCGCGGTCTCGCGGCGGGGAGGGTTCTCGGCCGGCGTGACCTTCGTCGATGTTTCCATCGCGACGTCGCCACTCGCGCGAGGGTCGGTGAACGCACCGTTCATTCAGGACCCCAGCGCGCTCGCGGCACGCGATACGGTACTTTTCGTGGCGGATGAGCTGCTCGGCGTCGTGTCGATCGGCTTCGGCAATCCCGACGCGCCGGCAACCCGTGGATTTCCCTCCGGGGCAGGAGCGCGCGATCTCGATCTGCAGGGGAATCTGCTCCTGGTGGCATCGCGCTCGCGCGGGCTCCAGGTGGTGGACGTATTCGACCCGGTGGTCCCGCTCCTTCGATCCGAGCTCGCCCTTCCTCCGATGCTCGGGGTCGCGCGGCAAGGGTCGGTGGCGGTCGCCTGTCTGGGGGCGGCGGGAGTCGCGTTGATCGACATCTCCACCCCCACGTTCGCGCGCTTGCGATCGATCGTGCCGGCCTCGGGATCACCGCGCGACGCGGCATGGGTGGGCGATACGCTCCTCATCGCGGGGGGGACCTCCATCGACCGATTCCTCCTGTCGGCAACGCTTCCCACAGCGACCGGACTCTCCCTATCGATCGACGCCGCCTCGGCGCTGCCGCGCGTCCGGATCGGCTGGAGCGCGACCGCTTCCGTCGGTCAGGCCGGTTGGCACGTCTATCGCGAGCTGGGGCCCTCGAATGCCGGCTCAGCCACGCCCGGTGGGACGCGCGTAAATTCGGCGCTCCTCGTTCCCGCGGCGGCGAGCGCGATCGACGCCGCCCTCGTGGCGGGGAAGGAACACCGGTATCGCCTGGAAGCGGTCTTTCAGGATGGCCGCGCCCTCACGGTGGCGGAGGGATCGATCTTCGTTCCGTCGAATTCCCGCCTGGGGCGACCCTATCCCAATCCCTTTCGCGCCACGGACGGCGTGGTCTCCCTGCCGTTTCGAACGATCTCGGCGGGCGGCAACATCAGCCTTCGTGTCGTGGACGTAACGGGCAGGCTGGTCCGGGAAATTGTCCAGCCGGCGCCGGCCACGGCCGGATTCGGCGAGATCGACTGGGACGGGAAGCGGGGGGACGGCCGCCGGGTGGCGAGCGGCGTCTACTATTTATATGTACGGGGAGCGGGGATCGACGATTCGCGGTCGGTCGTCCACATGAGGTAATCGATAAATGCGCCCTCTCACCCCTCTCCTCGGACGTCTCCTCGGTGCGGTCCTGGCCCTCTGGCTGACGGTGACGGCGGCTCCGGCCAGCGCCCAGTACCCGAATCCGGGCCCGGCGGTGCATGAGGAGAGCCCGTCCCCCGGGACGAGCGCGACGCGCCCCCGTTTCTCGGTCGACGCGACCCTTCAGCCCGGGGATGGCGGCGCGGACGTGCGGATCGACTACCGGATGAGGCGGGACGAACTCCTCTTCGAGCGAACCGGCGCGGACTACCACGCTTCCTACGAAGTCCGGGTCATCTTCTACAAGGCCAAGGGGGGAGCGCAGGTTTCCGGGGAGGTCTTCCAGAAGAGCGTGAATGTGGAGAGCTACGCGGACACGCGGCTTCGGGGCTCCGACCTGATCGACCATGTCACGCTTCGCGCTCCGGCCGGCAAGTATCGCATCAAGGTCGTCGTGACCGATCTCGAGGCGGAGCGCGCCTCGGGGACCGAAATCCCGTTCGAGATTCCATCCGCTCCCAAGGAGTCGATCTGGTTCAGCGATCTATCGCTCGGCACGGTCTCCGATTCGGGGGCCGCGGGCGCAGGAATCCGGGAGCGCTTCACGCCGGTTCCAGGTCGGAAGTTCGGGCTCGATCTCCCTGTTCTGGCGGTGATCGGGGAGGTCGTGGATGGCCGGGCCATGGCGGTGGGCGGCGCGGCGGAATCGTACCGGATCTCGATCCGCGTCGTGAATGACCTGCAAGAGGCGGCATGGAAGGGGGACACCACAATCGTCCGGGCCGGCGCCCGCACGCCGTTCCTCCTCAGGCCACGGTTGCGGACCCTGGAGGCGGGGAACTACCGTGTTGTCTTGGAGTTGACGAGCCCCCAAATCAGCCCGGCGGGCAAGAAGAAACCCTCCTCGGTCCGGCGCGAACGGACCTTCGAAGTCGAACAGACGATTGAAAACGTGGCCTGGGAGTCTCGTTCCTCCCTGGAGGTGCTTCGCTATGTGGCGACGGACTCCGAGACCGACGAGATGGGACGGCTGGATGGGGCCGATGCGCGCAAGGCCTTCTGGGAGCAGTTCTGGCGCCGCCGCGACACGACGCCCGAGACGGAACGAAACGAGCAACTCGAGGAGTTCTATCGGCGCGTGCAGTACGCGAACCAGCACTTCGCGGCCGGCATCGCGGGGTGGCGCACCGACATGGGGAGAATCTACATCCAGATCGGCGCCCCTGACGAAGTGGTCCGCAACCCGTTCAACTTCGATCGGCCGCCTGAAGAGATCTGGTACTACTACAAGGAACAGTTGCGGTACGTGTTCATCGATCGGAACGGATTCGGTAGATTCGAGCTTGATCCGCCGCGAAGCCGGCAGCGGTGAGTGCGCTGTAAGTCTTTATTGTGCAATGTCTTGTGAATAGATTCACAATATTTTATTTGACACCGCTTCCGGCATCTTCTACGTTGCGGCCGGATTTCGAGAGGGCCGCCGCAGCCTGAGGCGCAAGGCTTAGAAGGAGTTGTGCGCCACAGGTTTGTGCGAACGGTCATCGCGGAAAAATTCAAATTGGGAAAGGGGGTGGGAAGCGGCAGGTCCAACGAGCAGGAATTGCTCCATCGGATCTCCCCGGGTCTCCGTACACCATCGCAGATGCAGTGACCCGGGCGCAGGACCCTGGATGGGCTGGGGTCCAACCAACTCAAGGAGGCTAAACCAGATGTTTCAGCGCAAGCTGATTGCTGTTCTCAGCGTCATCGCCCTTCTCGCCGTGACGGCGGGTGTGGGCCACGCGTCCCTTTCCCGCGTCGAGGGCATGGGACTATCGGTGCCGGCCCTCAGCCAGCTCACCGATGATTACGTGAACATCTACACCTATCCGTCGTCGGTCGTCCGTCAGAACAACCTCGTCCTCGCGGAACTCGGCAGCAATCCGAACGAGTCCGAAGATGCGTTCACGCCGGAAGACCAGAGCTTCACGCTCATCCGTAACTTCCCGCGTTTCGGCGTCCTTGCGGTCCAGATGAAGCAGAGCGCCTCGAACCTCTACACCGGTTCGGACAACGCGAACAACGAGTGGTTCGACCTGATCTGGGGCAAGGCCTTCACGAAGATGGACTTCGCGGTCCGCCTCGACGTGACGAACTCCAGCTACGAAGACAACTTCAACTTCGGCACCGCGGGCACGTACAAGGCCAAGGGTAACGATGGTGGGTCGTTCAATCCGTATCCGTTCGGCAGCTTCGACGCCGACGCGATCGTCGACAACAACATCGAGATGAACACGATGGGCATCACGCCGTCGATCTCGCTCCACATGTCGAACGACAACCGGCTCGACATCGCGGCCACCTACCGCACGTACGATCTGGAGCGCACGACCAGCGGTCCGGCGTTCGCCACGCCCCAGAAGTGGGAAGGCACCGGCGGCGCGTCGTACGCGCTCCTCGCCCGGTACTTCATGAACAAGAGCGCCGCCAGCCAGTGGTACGTCGCCGGCTGGTACACCAACGACGATCTCTCGTGGGAAGTCACCGGCTACACGGTGACGCCGCGGACGGCGGACGAGACCTACAAGTCGTTCGGCGTCGGGATCTCGAACAACATGCGCGTGAACGACAATAATCTGCTCATCTGGGGCCTCTCGGCCTACCAGGGCAAGCACGCGTACGATCGTGGCGACAACAACGACGCCGTCGTCTCGGGCGATACGAAGAGCATCGAAGAGAAGTCGATGGTGCTGCCGGTCATCTTCGCCGCCGTGGAGACGCAGGCCACGAGCTGGCTCAAGGTCCGCATCGGCGCCACGAACATGGTGAACAACAACGAAGAGTCGTTCAGCGACTTCGACGTTCCGACGAACACGGAAAACATCAAGACCAAGTTCACGGACTTCAACCTGTCGCTCGGCACCGGCATTCGGTGGAACAACCTCGACGTCGACATGACGCTCAACGAGGAGTTCCCCTTCACGGGCGGCAATTTCCTTTCGGGTTCGGAGCAGGCGGCCTTCACGCGCGTCTCGGCGACGTACCACTTCTAGAAGCAGGCGACAGACTCCCGGGGCCTTCGCGCCCCTACGATTCGAGGGCCGTCCGGCGATCCGCCGGGCGGCCCTTCGCCATTTTATCGGCAAATACCCTTGACAGCCCCTCGGGGGGTTCCTACCTTAACCCTGATAGGGGACAAGCCATTGCGGCCCACAGACGTAACCTGGCCGCTTCGCCGTGTGTCGAGCGCGAAGGAGGAGTCACCAGAGAAAAGCCGGATAGCGTGGATCCAAGTCGAGGAGGGGCCCCAGGAAGGGGCAGAGGGAAAGTCGGCGGAGGCCGCCGCGCGGCAAATGCCGTGAAACCAGGGAAGGAGTGACCCTCGAATGGTGCTTCCACAGAAAGACAGGGGAGGGCGAACAATGAATCGACCTCGGTCGGGGCGTTGGCTCGGCGTCGTCATGATGTCCATGGCGGTCGCCGTTTTTGTTTTCGGGGTGGCCTGGGCCGGCACCACGGGACAGATCTCGGGGACGGTCCGGGACGGTAAGGGCGGCGATCCGCTGGGGATGGTCAGCATCTCCATCCCCGAGCTGAAGCGCGGCGCCGTGACGGACGCGCAGGGAAACTTCTTCATCGTGAACTTGCCGGCCGGAAAGTACACGGTGCGGGCGTCGCTGCTCGGCTTCGTCCCGCAAGCCCGCCAGGAAGCCCAGGTCTTCCCCGACTTCGTCACGAAACTCGACTTCAGCATGGAATCGACCGTCTTGCAGAACGTGAAAGAGGTCGAGGTGAAGGCCGAGCGGCCGCTCATCCAGAAGGACGTCACCGGGACGACCCGCTTCCTGAGCGGCGATGAGATCCGCAATCAGCCGCTTCGCGGCTATCAGGATGCCGTGGCGCAGCAGGCCGGCGTCGTGAACTTCAAACTGAACATCGACAACGAAGCCAACAACGGAAACACGCTCATCATCCGCGGCGGGCGCCCCAACGAGGTCGCCTACTACGTGGATGGGTTCTCCCAGCAGGATCCCCTGACCGGTAACTCGACCACCCTCATCAACAGCGGGGCGATCGAGGAGGTTGTGGTCCAGTCGGGCGGATTCAACGCGGAGTACGGCCGCATCAATTCGGGCGTCGTGAACGTGGTCACGAAGGAAGGTAACGAGAAGTACTTCGGATCGATCGAGGGCGTCTCGGACTTCCTGGCGCTCGGTTCCGACCGCCGCGACAACAACATTTACTCGCTCTCGCTGGGCGGTCCTCTGGTACCGAATTTCAAGAAGGGGAGCTTCTACTTCTCGGGCGAACGGAAG
>JANNMC010000004.1:0-4362 GCA_031397435.1 Candidatus Eiseniibacteriota bacterium | reverse complement strand
CAGGAGTGATCGGAGCGCGCGCACGGCGCGTCCGCGGTGACTGATTGCATTCTTCACGTCATGCGGAAGTTCCGCGAACGAACGCGCTTCACCCTCCGGAAGGAAGAGTGGATCGTAGCCGAACCCCTCGCTCCCGCGCGGCTCGGCGAGAATGGTCCCGGGACAGACGCCCTCGACGACTTCCTCCCTGCCCTCACCCTCCACCAGCGCCAGCACGCAGCGAAATCGCGCGCCGCGCCGCGCACCGGGGAGTCCCGCGAGTTCCGCGAGCATTCGCGCGTTGTTCGCCGCGTCGTCAGCGTCGGGCCCCGCGAAGCGCGCGGACGTCACTCCGGGAGCGCCATCCAGCGCGTCGACCTCCAGTCCCGAGTCGTCGCCGAGCGCCGGAACGCCGAGCGCGCGCCAGACGGCACGCGCCTTCTCCAGGGCGTTCTCGCGATAGGAGTGCGCGCCTTCGGGGGGGAGTTCCACGTGGGGATGATCGGCCAGAGACTCCACGCGAGCGACAACGCCGGAGAGCATCGCCTCAATTTCGCGCGCCTTGCCGCGGTTTTTCGTGGCGAGAACGACTACTTCCACGACGCGGGGAGCGCGCGGATGCCGAGCGTGCGCTTCTGGAGCGCCACCAGCTTCTTGATTCCGCCCTTGCCGAGATCCAGGAGCGCCGCGAGTTCCTTCTCGGTGAAGGCCTCGCCCTCGGCCGTTCCCTGAATCTCCACGAGCCTGCCGTCGCCGGTCATGATCAGATTCATGTCAACGCCGGCCTTCGAGTCTTCCGTGTAGCAGAGGTCGAGGCAAGCTTTGCCATTCACGAGCCCGATCGACACCGCCGCCACGAAATCGCGAAGCGGCTGTCCCGGGAGCTTCGTCCGCTTGGAGAGCCATCGGATGGCGTCGGCAAGGGCGATGAAGGAGCCGGTGATGGCCGCCGTGCGCGTGCCGCCGTCGGCCTCGATCACGTCACAGTCGATGAGGATCTGCCGCTCGCCCAGCGCCTCGAGATTTGTCACGGCACGGAGCGATCGGCCGATGAGCCGCTGGATCTCCTGCGTCCGTCCGCCGACGTGGCCGCGCGTCACTTCCCGCGTGATCCGGTCATGTGAGGAACGCGGCAGCATGCTGTACTCGGCGGTGACCCAGCCGCGCCCGCTGTTCCGGAGCCAGGGTGGAACCCGCTCCTCCACCGTGGCCGCGCAGAGCACCCTTGTGCCGCCCATTTCGATCAGCGCCGAGCCCTCGGCGTTCTTCAAGTAGCCGCGTTTGATCGTGACCGGGCGCAGTTCATCCACCCGGCGCCCGTCGACGCGCGCCCCTCCGCTCTTCCGTTCGCTCACTTTCGCTCCCCACGCTCGGGGCGGCGTTCGAACCAGGGGAGGTCTTCCTGCGGCACGAGCCACACGCGCCCCATGCGGTGACCCAGAAACCGCGCTCCAATCGCCTCGAATTGGCGAGGGCTGTCCGACACGTAGCAGCGAAGCGATCCGCGCCCCCCGCGGGCGCTCTCACCGAGCGCGCGCGCCAGCCGCCGCGCCGTCGCCTCTCCCGAATCGATGAGGCGAACGCGCGGCCCCAGGATCGACGTGAGCGCGC
This sequence comes from Candidatus Eiseniibacteriota bacterium, assembly GCA_031397435.1. Lineage (GTDB taxonomy): Bacteria > Eisenbacteria > RBG-16-71-46 > SZUA-252 > SZUA-252 > SZUA-252. The sequence goes on along the minus strand of JANNMC010000004.1, from coordinate 2,772 downwards.
GGCGATAGGGCGGGTAGTGGGTACAGCCCAGGATGAGCGTGTCGATCTTCTTCGCCTGAAGCGGCGCCAGGTATTCCTTCAGCATGGCCCGCGCCGCGACGCTGTTCTCCAGACCTTCCTCCGCCAGCGGAACGAGGATCGGACAGGCCTGCGAGAAAACACGCGCCTTCGTCCCCGCGCGCATCGCGGCCGCGGCCACGGCGTGCTCGTAGGCGCGGCTCGCCACGGTCGCGCGCGTCCCGATGACGCCGATCCGGCCGTTTCGCGTGGCGCGAACCGCCGCCTCCGCGCCCGGCTCGATCACGCCCTCGATCGGAAGCGCGGGATCATGCTTTTCCAGCGCACGAATCGCCACGGCCGAGACGGTGTTGCAGGCGACGACGATCTGGCTCACCTCGAACTGCTTCAGGAACGAGACCGCCTCGCCGGCGAAGCGCCGCACGGTCGCGTCCGACTTGGTGCCGTAGGGGACGCGGGCCGTGTCGCCGAAGTAAACGATCGGCCAGCCGGGGAGCAGCCGGCGGAGGTAGCGCACGACGGTAAGCCCGCCGATTCCCGAGTCGAAAACGCCCAGCGTGCCGCGGTGGCCGGGGCGCGGCGTGACGACGCTCATCGCCACTCCGAAACGGCCAGAGGCGCCAGCACGTCGTAATGCCCGCCGATGGTCTCGATGGGCTTTCCGTCCACCAGGATCGCCACTTGCTCCACCTCCCGTAGGTTTTCCGCAGCCGTCCGCACGATCGAGCCGAGCAGAAGCCGCTCTCGCCCGCTCCCGCCGCGGAAACCCTGCACCAGCGTTCGATTCCAGTCGAGATAGAGGGTGCCGCGCGGGGTGAGATAGGCGTTCAGGAGCTCGGTCCCTTCGGGAAAGAGCGCCACGTGATTCTCCGAGGGCCCGGCGACGAGTTCGCGATAGATCGCGCGCACCTGATCGGCGGGACGGTCCTTCACGACGACGTCGCGATGCTCCGCTCCCAGGCTGTCCGAGCCCGAGACGCCGTAGTAGAGCGTGACCCCCCGGATGCCTTCCAGCTCCGCGGCCAGCGGGACGAAGCGTCCCGGCGAGGTCCGCCCCGGTCGGCCCGGCCCGCGCGCGAGGTAGATCCAGAGCGCGGCGGCCACCAGGAGGCCGACGCCGACCGCGACCCACTTCCCCTTGCCGGTCATCATGACGCGTTCGAGCGGCGCACGAATTCCTCGATCGCGCGCGCGACGGTTTGGGTGTAGTCGAAGATCGTGTAGGAGCGCGGGCTCATCGACTCGGGTCCGCTTCGGGCCGTCGGCGCCGACTCGAGCAGAATGGCCGGGCAAGAAATCGGCTCCAGGACGCCGAGCCGGCCCGTGCCGATCACCGTCGGCGTTGCCGGGAAGACGTGCCGCAGCGCATCGGCGACCGTTTGGCCGAGCGCCATGCTCGGTCCGGCCGAGGTCATCTGCGCGCCTCGCCACGGCACTAACTCCGTGTCGCGATCGCCTCCGCCGATCGTGATCGGCGCCATCGGCGTCTCGCTGGGCGAAGCGGCCGGGAGGAGCGTCAAGACGCGAAATCCTCCGCCCCGCACCGCACCCTCGTTGTCGAGATGGATGCTTACGAAGAGGTCGGCATTGGCCCCATTCGCGATCGCCGCGCGGCGCGACGGCGGGACATCCTGGTCGCCTTCACGCGTGAGAATCACGCGAACACCGAGCCGGTTTTGGAGCGCGGTCCGAAGCGCGCGCGCCACGTCGAGCGCCACATCCTTCTCCACCTGCCCGCCCGGAAGCGACGAACCCCCGTCCGCACCACCGTGCCCGGGATCGAGCACGATCGTGCGCACGCGGCGGTCGGATCCACCCAGCCGCACCGGCTCCAGCGCATTGAAGAGCCCGGCGTCGACCAATCCCTGATCGTCCGTGACCGCCAGTTTCAGCCGGTTCCCCGTGACGTTCAGCGTCCAACCGCGGGCCGCCTCGGTCAGCGCCAGGCGGCAGTCCACGCCGCCGACGACCTCGCGCATCCATCCGTCCGCCACGACACCGCCCGAGAAGACTCGCGCGCTGTCGAGCGTGCCGCCTTCCAGCAGGAAGCGCAGCTCGGTCGGCGTGGCGTAGAGAATGCGGGCGGGAAGGCTCTTCGAGAGCGCGGCGACCACCTCGGTGACGCGATTTCGCGAGTAGAGCTGCGCCTGGCGGACGGCGTGTGGCTCCACGCGGAAGCGGACGGTCCGTTCGACCTCGTCGAACGTGGCGTCGGTGACGATGCCCCATTCGAAAAGGAGCGCCACGATCGCCTCGGGCGCGCAGACGACGCCCTTCACCAGTCGCACCGGCGCGGCGAGATTCCGCGCCCCCTCGTCAACCAGCACGACGGGGGCGTCAACCGTGAAGCGAAGCGTGTGCTCTCCCATTCGGAGGGAGAGCTTCTGGATCTCGGGCCGCCAGTACTTGGTGGCGCCGAAGAGGCGCGCCAAATCGTTGGTTGAGATGTAGCGGACGCCGTCGATGACGGTGAGCGGGATCCGTTCCACCGGTGCGGGGTCGGGCCGCACGACGCGGATGGCCGGCGCCCCGGTTCGCTCTGCCAGGGCGGGGACAACGGTGACGGCCGCGGCGGCCAGCACTCCGACCGCGAGGATGAACCGAATTCTGCCAGGAATGGTCACTCGGGCTGCTCTCCCCGCATGATGCTCCGGATCTGATTCCTGGCCCGGCGATCGTCCATCTTCGCGCGCTTGTCGTATTCGCGCCGGCCGCGCACCAGCGCCAGCTCCACCTTCACCTTGCCGTCGCGAA
>JANNMC010000354.1:0-22241 GCA_031397435.1 Candidatus Eiseniibacteriota bacterium | reverse complement strand
GGGGATTCTTCCTTCATACCACGAGGGATCTCGGCGCCCAGAGGGGCCCGCAGGGCGTGCAGAAAGGAAGGTTCTGGGCTCTCAACACCCGACGGTCACGATCGTGCGTGCCGGGTCTTCCCAAGCGGGCTTAGCGCCGTCATCCATGCGCGGATGCCGGCTGCACGCGGTGTGATCCCTTGTATCCGTCAAGGAGATTCATAGTGGCGGCTCATTTCCCCTGCCGCTCAGGCGTAGGCGCGCGAATGGCGCTTCGGCGAGAACTGCGCTACGCGAGCGGCGACCGCACCGGGGACTACCGGTGCACGCCCGCGGCCTCGCTACCGGTGCGCTCCACGAACTCCACGTAGGAGCCTCCGTAGGCGAAGGGAGGGAGGCCAGGCGCGCCGTTGCCATCACCGGGGCGGAGTTCCAGCACGCGATTGCTGAGTCCCTTCAGAAACGTGCGATCGTGGCTCACGAAGAGCATCGTTCCCTCGAAATTCCGGAGCGCATCCACCAGCATCTCCTTCGTTTCAAGATCGAGATGGTTCGTCGGCTCGTCGAGGATGAGGAAATTGGGTGGATCGAAGAGCATCTGAGCGAGCACCAGCCGCGACTTCTCGCCTCCGGAGAGGACTCGGACCGGCTTCTCGTGGTCGGTGCCGGAGAAGTGAAAGGCGCCCAGGAGATTCCGCAACACGCCCTGTCCTTCCATGGGGCAACCCTGCTGAATCTGCTCGAAGACGGTGAGCGACGGATCGAGTTGCTCCAGCGATTGCTGGGCGAAGTAGCCGACCTTCAGGCCGGCGCCAAGCCTCACGGAGCCGTGGTCGGGATCGATCACGCCCGCCACCAGCTTCAATAGCGTGGTCTTTCCGGCGCCGTTTCGGCCCATGACGCACCAGCGCTCCGTCCGGCGGATCACGAAGTCGAATCCGTCGTAGAGGGCGCGCGATCCGTATGCCTTCGAGACACCCGAGAGCATCGCCACGTCCTCGCCGGAGCGCGGCGGCTGGCGGAACGCGAATTCCACGACCTTCCGGCTCACCGGCAACGCGACGACGTCGATCTTCTCGAGCTTCTTCACGCGGCTCTGCACCTGGGCGGCCTTGGCCGCGTGCGCGGCGAAGCGCTCGATGAAGCGGCGCTCCTTAGCCAGCATGGCCTGCTGGCGCGCATAGGCCGCCTCACGGTTCGCCTCGGCGATAGCGCGTTCGCGCACGTAGTAGTCGTAGTTCCCGGTGAAGGTGCTGAATTCGCCTCCGTCGATCTCCACGATGCGGCTCACGACGCGGTTCATGAAGTCTTTGTCGTGGCAGGTCATGAGCACCGCGCCGGGATAGTCGCGGATGAATTCCTCCAGCCAGAGGATCGACTCGATGTCGAGATGGTTGGTCGGTTCGTCCATCAGGAGGACGTCGGGCCGGCCCAGGAGGACGCGGGCCATGCCGACGCGCATCTTCCAGCCGCCGGAGAGCGCGCCGACGTCGCCGTCGATCTGGCGGTCCTCGAAGCCGAGCCCATGGAGCACCTCGCGGGCGCGCGCCTCCAGGTCGTAGCCGCCGCCGTCCTGGTAGGACTCCTGAACTTCGCCGAAGCGCTTGAGGATCTTCTCCATCTCGCCGGCGCGCTCCGGATCGGCCATGGCGTGCTCGAGGTCCTTCAGTTCATGGTGAAGGTCTCCGAGCTTTCCGCTTCCGGCGATCGCCTCGTCCAGCACGGAGCGCCCCGACATCTCCCCGACGTCCTGGCGGAAGTAGCCGATGGTGGTCCGCTTGGGGACGGAGACCTCGCCCTCGTCGGGAAGTTCCTCGCCTACGATCATCCGGAAGACGGTCGTCTTCCCCGCGCCATTCGGGCCCACGAGGCCGGCCTTTTCCCCAGCGTTGAGCTGGAAGGAGGTCTCGACGAAGAGGACCTGGCGACCGTACTGCTTGCTGATGTTGCTGAGCGAGATCATGGGCCGGGAATTGTAGCATTGGCATAGGCTCTCGCGAACCAGTAGACTCGCGGGGATGAGTTCAAGGAACAACGCCGCCGCTACTCCGAGACCCGCCGCCTCCCGAGTCATCTTCGCGCCCGGCGATCCCGCCGGGTTCGGCGAGGACGTGAAGCGCCGCGTCGCCGCCTATTTCGAATCCAGCGGTATCTCCACGAAGGCCAACGCGTCGATGGTGATCAAGACCATCGTGCTCCTCCTGGTCACGTTCGGATCGTACGGATTGATCCTCAGCAACCAGTTTACGCCGTGGCAAATGCTCGGCCTCGCGGTCCTGATGGGAGTGGGCACGGCGGGGATCGGGTTCGGCATCGCGCACGACGCCCTCCATGGGGCCTATTCCTCCCGGCCCTGGGTCAACAGACTGCTCGGATTCAGTTTCGAACTGGCGGGCGCGAGCGGGTACATGTGGAAGATCACGCACAACGTGATCCACCACACCTACCCGAACATCCATGGACTGGACGAGGATCTGGAAGTCTCGCCGCTCCTTCGGCTATCTCCGGAAGCGAAGCTGAAGCCGATTCACCGGTTCCAGCACCTCTACGCGGCCGCGGCCTACAGCCTCTCGACGCTCAACTGGGTCTTCATGAAGGACTACAAGTACTTCTTGATGCGGGAACTGGGACCGTTCCGGGAGAAGAGGCACCAGTTCTCCGAGGTGGCGCTGCTCCTCGGATCGAAGCTCTTCTACTACAGCTACACGATCGTGATTCCGCTCCTCGTGCTGGACGTCGCGTGGTGGCAGTTCGCGATCGGATTCCTGGCCCTGCATCTCACGGCGGGATTCATTCTCGGAATCGTCTTCCAGCTGGCGCATGTCGTGGAGGAAACGGAACATCCGATCCCCTCGACGGACGGCACCATGGACACGGCGTGGATGATTCACCAGATGGAGACGACGTCGGACTTCGCGATGTCGAACCGTTGGCTCTCCTGGTACGTCGGGGGGTTGAACTTCCAGGTGGAGCACCATCTCTTCCCGAAAGTCTGCAGCGTGCATTACCCGGCGATCAGCAAGATCGTCCAGGAGACGGCCGCGGCGCACGGCGTGCCGCACCATCACCACGAGACGATGCGCGACGCGGTCCGGTCCCATCTCCAGACTCTGAAGAGACTCGGAAACCCGACCGCCTCGGCCGCCTGACCGGGGGGCCTACTTCGCCCCCGCCTCCGCCTTTCCTGCGCTCACCGCCTTCTTCGCTTTCGCGAAATCGCCCGCCTGAACCATCGTGATCTTGCTCAGGTCGATCTTCTTCCGCATGGCGGTGATGATCTGATCGGCGGTCAGGTTCTGGATCGCCTTCTCGACGTCCCGGTCGAACGCTAGCCCGCGCCCCTCCTCCAGCCTGCCGGCAAGAGTTCCCACGAGTTCGCGATCCTGCGAGCGAGACACCTGCCGTGCCTGGAGCCACCCCGTCTTCGCCTCGGCGATCTCATTGGCGGCGAATCCGCCGGCGAGCATCTTCGCCATCTCATCCTTGAACGCGGCCACCAGCTTGGCCGAGTTCTCGGGAGCGTAGAGCGCGATGGCGAAGAAGCGCGCGTCGTCGTCCCACGAGCTCGCGAGGAACCCGGAGCCGACGCCGTAGCTGAGCCCCTCGACCCGGCGGATCCGGGTCGCGAGACGGGAATTGAGGAAGCCTCCGCCCGTCATGTAGTTGCCCAGGATCATGGCGGGGTAGTCGGGATCGGTGTCGCGCATCTGGATGCGGAGCGACGCTTGCATGAAGGCGCTCTGCTTGTCCGGCGCCTCGATCGACTGGACCAACGCCGGCCGATCTTCGTAGGGAGTCACAAGCCGCGCGTACGGCTTGGGGCTCTTCCATCCGCCGAGGAGTTCGTTCACGAGGTCCTGCGCCGCCTTCGGATCGAAATCACCGACGATGCTCACCTCTCCGTCCGATGCGCCGTAGAAGTCGGCATGGAACTGCTTGACCTCGGCGAGCGTGAGCCGCTTCGTCGTCTCCAACACCTCATCGGGCGTGGCGATGTACCGGGGATCGTCGGGCGTCCGCGGCACCAGGTAGCGGCTCGCCGCGGTGCTTGCCAGTTGACGGGGATCGGTCTTCGACTCCTCCACCGCCGCGATCACTTCCTGGCGGAGTAGCTCCAATTCGCTCGCGGGGAACGCCGGCTCCCGGAGCGCCTCCACCGCGAGGCGCAGCGCCTGGGGCAGCGTCTCCTTCGTCGCCTCGACGACCGCCCACGCACCGGTGGCGGCGCCACTCACCTGCACCGTTGCCTTCAGCCGGTCGATCTCGTCCTTCAGTTCCTGACGTGTATGCTTCGCGGTGCCGCGCAGGAGCAGGCTGCCCGCCATGTCGGCGGCGCGCTTGCGCCCCTTCAAATCGGCCTCGGATCCGAAGTGGAGCCGAATCAGGGCCTGGACCGTCGAGCCGCGAGTCTTCTTTGGCAGGAACACGAGTTTCAGCCCCGAGGGAAGCGTCGTCCGCGTCAGGCGCGCCTCGACGGCGTCCGGTGACGGGTCGAAGGCTTCGCCCGCGCTCAAGGCCTCGCCCCCCTTGTAGTCCTTCACCACCGTGGCGACATCCTGAAGCTCGGGAATCGGGGCGCGATCGGGCTCCTTGGTCGGGTAGAAGAGGCCGGTCGTACGGTTCGAAGGCTTGAGGTAGGCGCCGGCGACTCGCATGACATCATCCACGTTCACCTTCTGCAGACGGTCACGGTGGAGGAAGATGAGGCGCCAGTCTCCCATGGCGGACCACTCCGAGAGCTGGAGCGCGGCCCGCTGCGAATCGCGCATCGTGAGATCCCACCGTTTGAGGAAACTGTCGCGCGCGCGCGCCACTTCCTGCTCCGTCGGTGGGGTGGAGGTGAATCCCTCCAGCGTCCGGATCATCGTATCGCGGGCTTCCTCCACGGAGCCCTCCGACGTGGTCGTCGCGTCGACGTAGAGAAGGCCGGGGTCCCGGAACTGCGAGACGTCGGTGGAGATCGTCGCGGCCTTCTTCGTCTCGACAAGCGCCTTGTAGAGCCTGCCCGACGGCTGGTCGCCCAGGATGAAGCCGAGCACAGTCACGGCGGCATACGTGGGATCCGAGCCGGCCGGAATGTGGTAGGCCGCCGCCGCGACCTTCGTATCGCCCACGCGCCGCAAGGTGACCGTGCGCTCGCCATCCTGCACCGGCTCGCTCGTGTAGGTCTTCTCGATCGCGTGCTTGGAGCGGGGGATGGCGCCGAACTTCTTCTCGATCAGCCGGAGGGTCTTCGCCTCGTCGAACTTGCCGGCGACGACCAGGATCGTGTTGTTGGGCTGGTACCACTTGCGATAGAAGGCCTGAAGCCGCTCGATCGGGACGCCCTCCAGGTCGGAACGCGCGCCGATCGTCGATTTGCCGTAGTTGTGCCAGAGATAGGCCGTCGAGAAGACCCGTTCCGTCAGGATGTCCCGCGATTCGTTCTCGCCAATTTCGAATTCGTTACGCACGACCGTCATCTCGGAGTCGAGGTCCTTCTTGGCGATGAAACTGTTCACCATCCGGTCGGCTTCCAGGTCGAGTGCCCACGTGAGATTTATATCGGTCGCGGCGAAGGTCTCGAAGTAGTTCGTGCGGTCGAACCAGGTCGTGCCATTCGGGCGGGCACCGTGCGACGTGAGTTCCTGGGGGATGTCGGGGTGATTTTTCGAACCCTTGAAGAGAAGGTGCTCCAGGAGATGGGCCATCCCTGTCTCGCCGTACCCCTCGTGCCTCGATCCGACAAGGTAGGTAATGTTCACCGTCGCCGTCTGCTTGGAAGGATCGGGGAAGAGGAGGACCCGCATGCCGTTCGTCAGGCGGTATTCGGTGATGCCCTCCACCGACACGACCTTTTCGGCACGGGCCGTAGGGGCGGCGGCCTTGCGGGGCGCCGTCGCGCGCTTCTGCGCGTGCGCGGGGGCGAGTATGGCCGTGAGCGCGAAGAGGACCCCTGCCGTGATGAAGATTCGGCGCGGATTCATCGAGATATACCTCCCGTGGAAAGGCGTGCCGCCGTGGGTAATGGAATCCGGGAATTGTACGGCATCCTGGTAGCCAACGGGAGGGGGTCTCGCATACACTCCGCGAGCCATGCTCAAGACAACTCCCTTCCATCCGCGCACTTCGGCCCTCGTCCGCGCCCAAACGTGGCGCCGGTGGGCGGGGTACCAGATGGCCAGCGCCTACGATCCGCACCCCGACCGGGAATACGCCTCCATCCGGAACTCGGCGGCGCTTCTGGATGTTTCACCGCTCTACAAGTATCGGATCACCGGACGCGACGCGGCCCGGCTTCTTGATCGAACGATTACTCGTGACATGACAAAGCTGAAGCCGGGGCAGGTCTATTACACCCCGTGGTGCGATGCGGACGGGAAGGTGGTCGACGACGGTACGGTCACGCGCCTCGACGAGGTGTCCTACCGTCTGACAAGCGCCGATTCGTCGCTTCGCTGGCTGCACATGAATTCCGTGGGAATGGACGTTCAGGTCGACGACATCTCCGAGCGCGCCGGCGCCCTCTCGCTGCAGGGCCCCCTGTCGCGCGCCATCCTGGCCACCGTGTCTCCGCTGGATCTGGGATCGCTAGCCTACTTCCGTTACGCGGAGACGACGATTCGCGGGATTCCCGTCGGGCTCTCGCGCACCGGCTATACCGGTGACCTTGGTTACGAGATCTGGGTCGACGCGGAGCGCGCGGTGCCGCTTTGGGACGCGCTCACGGAGGCGGGGAAGCCCTACGGGCTCACGCCCGCCGGCATCTGGGCGCTCGACATCGCCCGGATCGAGGCGGGTCTCATCATGATGGACGTCGACTACTACTCCTCTCACCACGCGCTGATCGAGCAACGGAAATCGTCACCCTACGAGATCAACCTCGGGTGGGCCGTCAGCGCCGGGAAGGGGCCCTTCAACGGGCGCCGCGCCCTGGCCGCCGAGCGGACTCGTGGGACTTCGTGGGGCTTCGTGGGCCTGGAGATCGACTGGGAGTCGTTTGAACGGCTCTTCGCGGCGCACGGTCTTCCTCCCCAGATATCGAACGTCGCCTGGCGGACGAGCGCGCCGATCTACGACGCAGGGCGTCAGATTGGCTACGCCACCAGCGGTTGCTGGTCACCGCTCTTGAAGAAGTTGCTGGCGCTGGCCCATCTGCGCTCCCCCTACTTCGAGCCCGGCACCCATGTCGAACTGGAGATCACGGTGGAACACCAGCGCCGCCGTGCCGATGCCATCGTGCGGAAGCTCCCCTTCTTCGATCCGGAACGGAAGAAGGCATGACCCCGCGCTACGACGCAATCATCGTCGGTGGGGGCCACAACGGACTCGTGGCCGCGGCTTACCTGGCGCGCGCGGGGCGGAAGACGCTCGTGCTGGAACGTCGCCACGTCGTAGGTGGCGCGGCGGTGACCGAAGAGGTATTTCCCGGCTTCAAGTTCTCGGTCTTCTCGTACGTGGTGAGCCTCCTTCGCCCCGAGATCATTCGTGATCTCGAGCTGCCGCGGCACGGTTTGCAGATCCTCCCGCTCGAGAGCACCGTCACGCCGCTCGACAACGGCGACTATCTGGCGGGGTGGGCCGACCCCGACGAGACTCGGCGCGAACTTTGCCGCCACTCTCCGCGAGACGCCGACGCGGCCGTCGTGTTCGGCCGCCTGATGCATCACATGGCCATGGCGGTGAAGCCGATCCTCGCCATGGTACCGCCCGACCCCACGTCGCTTTCACCGGGGGATCTGGCGGGACTTCTGAAACTGGGCGGGCACTTTCGCTCGCTTGGCGCGGAACGCTTCCATGCGCTCCACAAACTCATGACCATGAGCAGCGCCGACTACCTCGACGAGTGGTTCGAGTTCGGCCCGCTGAAGGCAACCAAGTCGGCGAGCGGCATCATCGGAACGTTTCTGGGCCCACGGTCACCCGGCACGGCGTACGTGCTCTTGCATCACTACATGGGCGAACTGGACGGCGCGTTTCGCGCCTGGGGGTTCCAGAAGGGTGGCACGGGCGCCATCAGCGAGTCGATCGCCAGCGCCGCGCGGGCGCACGGGGTGACCATCCGCACCGGTGCGGCCGTCGAGCGTGTGCTGGTGCGAAACGGCGAAGCCACGGGCGTCGTCCTGGAGGGTGGCGAGGAAATCGCCGCGAAGATCGTGGTTTCAGGGCTCGACCCGCGGCTCACGTTCACGCACCTCGTGGAATCGAAGGAGCTCCCCGATTCGCTCGTGGAAGCGGTGAGGCGCTTCAAGTTCCGTGGTTCGTCGGGAAAGGTCAATCTGGCGCTGGCGGGATTGCCGAATTTCACCTGCCTGCCCGGCGAGGGGCCGCACCTGCGCGGGGCGGTCTCGATCAGTCCCAGCGTCGAATACCTCGAGCGCGCGTATGACGATGCCAAGTATGGCGAGTTCTCGCGGCATCCCTACATGGACATCGTCATCCCCTCGATGATCGATCCAAACATGGCGCCCCCCGGGAAGCACGTGATGAGCGTCTTTGTTCAATACGCGCCGTATAACTTGAATGGCGGCTGGACCGACGCGAAGCGCGAGGCCTTCGGCGACGCAGTGGTCGACACGATCTCCCGCTACGCGCCCAATCTCAAGTCACTCATTCTTCATCGGCAAGTCCTCACGCCGCTCGACATCGAGCGGATGACGGGCCTTACCGAGGGAAACATCTTCCAGGGCGAGTTGGCGTTGCAGCAGCTCTTCTTCATGCGGCCGGCGCCGCGGTGGGCGAAGTACCGCACGCCGATCCGGGGCTACTGGCAGTGCGGCGCGGGGACCCATCCGGGCGGAGGGATCATGGGCGCCTCTGGACGGCTGGCCGCGATGGAAATCTTGAGGTCGACGCCATGAGCGCCGCGGGGAACGGCGGAGCCTTCGACGTCGTCGTCATCGGGGCAGGCGCGAACGGGCTGGTCGCGGCCGCTCGAATGGGAAAGGCGGGACTCCGCGTCCTCCTTCTCGAGCGTGGGGAATCGCTCGGAGGCCAGGGTGCCGTCATGGAGTTCGCGCCTGGCTTCCGCGCAGCGCCTCTGGGGGTGGATCCGGGCTGGGTTCCTCCCGCGGTCGTTCGCGGCCTCGGTCTCGAGTCGCTCTCGGCCGACACGGCCGACATTCCTCTCAGCGTGGCAATCGCTCCCGGTTCGTTCCTGACGCTCTCCCGAGACGCCGGCCGCGCGGCCGAGGCGATTCGCACACACTCCGCCACCGACGCGGCAAAGTGGCCGGCGTTCACGAATCAGATTCACCGCCTGGCCGGCTTCCTCGGCGAGCTCTACCAGACGCCGGCTCCCGATGTCGGCCTCACGTCGCTTGGCGACATGCCGGCGCTCCTTGGCCTGGGGCTCAAGTACCGCGCCCTCGGCGGCGAGGGGATGATCGAGTTCCTCCGGACGCTTCCGCTCTCGGTGTGGGAGCTGCTGGACGACTGGTTCGAGTGCGGGCCGCTCAAGGCGGCCGTGGCGACGGGGGGAATCCAAGACTACCGACAGGGGCCGCGATCGGGCGGAACGGGCTTCGTCCTCCTCCATCATCTCGTCGGCGCTCCCGTGGGCTCGATGCGCGGGCGGCTTCCGTGGCGGGGTGGCCCCGGCGCGTTCACGGATGCGCTCGAGCAGGTGGCGCGCCGTGCCGGCGTCACGATTCGGACCGGAGCCGCCGTCTCACGGATCATGGTCCGCGACGACGCTGCGACCGGAGTCGTCCTTGCCAATGGGGAGGAGATCGCGACTCGCGCGGTCCTCTCCACCGCGGATCCAACGCGGACTCTCCTCGAGTGGGTCGATCCCGTCTGGCTCGATCCCGAATTCATGCACGCGGTGGGGAATATCCGCTATCGCGGCTGCACCGCGGTCGTGATGTTCGCGCTCGACGCGATTCCCGCATTCCCGGGACTCGCCTCGAGCGATGCCCTCGCGGGAGTCGTCTCGCTCACGCCGACTGTCGTGGCCCTGGAGAAGGCGGCGGACGCCGCCAAGTACGGCGACGTCTCCGAGAATCCTCACGTCGAGCTGACGGTCCCGACACTCCGCACGCCGACCCTGGCGGACGGCGGCAAACAGGTCCTGATCGCGCGGGTCCACTACGCGCCCTACCGGCTCCGTGAAGGAGCAACCTGGGACAGCACACGCCGCGACGCGCTGGCCGACCGGGTGACGGCGGCGATCGAGGCGGTGTCGCCCGGGTTTGGTGCGCACGTTCTCCATCGGGTCGCCATGTCGCCGAAGGATATCGAGGAGCGCTACGGACTTCGCGAGGGCGCGCCCTCGCAGGGGGAACTGGGGCTCGATCAGATCCTCTTCATGCGCCCCGTCGCGGGATGGGGGCGCCACGCCACGCCTCTCGAGGGACTCTATCTCGGTGGCGTCGGAACGCACCCCGGGCCAGGAATCGCGGGTGGCGCCGGATGGCTCGCGGCGAATCGCCTTCTCGAGGTTCGCCGAAGCGGGAAGGGGCGAGCGTGAACGAATTCCGCGCCACCACGACCAGCTACCAGCAGGGCGCCCGAACGCTTCCCGGAGAGTTCTACACTTCCGCCGCCATTATGAGCGAGGAGCGCGAAAAGATCTTCGCGACCGGATGGAACTGCGCCGGGCGCGCGTCGCGGCTACGCGAACCGGGTGACTTCTTCCTTCAGGAGATTGCGGGCGAATCGATTCTCGTGGTCCGCGACAAGGGCGGGAGCGCTCGCGCCTACTTCAACATCTGCCGCCATCGCGGCACGCGAATTTGCCGCGAGGCATCGGGCCGCTTTCACGACTCGATCCAGTGCGCCTATCACGCCTGGACCTATGCGCTCGATGGAAGGCTGGTCGGTGCGCCCCACATGAAGGATGCCGTCGATTTCGACATGAGGGCCTATCCGCTTCATGAGGCGGCCATCGCCGAGTGGGAAGGGTTCCTGTTCGTGAACGTCTCCGAGGACCCCACGCCGTTCGCCGCCGCCTGGGCGCCACTCCAGGGCCGCTTCGCGAGATTCGGTCTTCCCGGGCTCGCCGTAGGGCATCGCGTCGTCTATGACGTGAAGGCGAACTGGAAACTCATCTATCAGAATTACTCCGAATGCCTCCATTGTCCGACCATCCATCCGAAACTGGCGACCGTCCTCCCGTACCAGAGCGGCGCGAACGATCTCACCGAGGGCCCGTTCCTCGGCGGCTACATGGAGATCAAGGCGCCGAACGAGAGCGCCACGATGAGCGGGCGGGCGTGCGGCGTGGCCGTGAGCGGCGACCTTTCGCCAGAAGATCGGCGACGTGCCTTCTACTATTCAATCATGCCGAACATGCTCCTCAGCATTCACTCCGATTACGTGAACTACTACATCCTTCGTCCCACGGCGGCCGATCGTACGGAAGTGGAGTCGGAGTGGCTCTTCCACCCCGACACGCTGGCCGATCCCGGAAACAACATCCACGACGCGATTGAGTTCTGGGACCTCACCAATCGGCAGGACTGGGACATCGTGGGGCAGAGCCAGCTCGGCGTGGCCTCGCGGCGTTACGCTCCCGGGCCCTACTCGCCTCGGGAGAGCGTCCCGGCGGCGTGGGATCGGGAGTATTTGCGTCGGATGGGACGCGGGTAGGCCGGGCTAGTCGCGCTACTCCGCGAGACCAATCTTGGCCAGGAAGACGGCCCAACGCGGATCAGATTGAAGGCTTCGGAAGTGTGGGCTGGCCTTCGTCTCTGTCAGAAGTCCAGGGTCCCGCTGCACGTACGCCCGTTCCAGCCACTCAAAGGCGGTGTCGACCTGACCCCGGGCGGCGACCACCTCGGCGATTTGGTAGGCCGAATCGTCCGCATACTTCTCGATCAGTTCCCGCAGAGCCTCGTCCGAATCCGACCGGCGCTCCAGGGCATGATAGATGATGGCGAGCGGCCAGAGGCGAAACGCCTCGTCGGGCTCCTGCATCGCCACCTCCAGGGCTTCCCCGCCGCGGCCCTCAGCCAGCAGCGTGAGGGAGAGGGCGGCATGCGTGCCGACTCTATCTGGCCACAGATCGAGCGCCTTTCGGTAGAGTGATTCCGCTTTCGAGAACTGCTCCGCCGCATAGAACGCGATTCCGAGATTGGTGTAGGTCCTGGCGCTCAGGGGATCCTGCTCCATGGCCCGCTCATTGAGTTCAATCGCTTCGGAGAAGCGGCCGAGATTTCGGGCCAGCTCAGCGGCCCCTTGAAGCACCGCGGCATTCCGCGGTGCCAGTTCCAGGGCCCGGCGCAGCGAGTTCTCGGCCCCTCGCAGATCCCAGTCGTGGCTCAGGCGGATCCGCCCCATTCCCGCATGTGCTTCCGCCAGATCCGGTTCCAGGGAGAGTGCCCGTTCCACGGCCCCACGCGCTCGTCTGAATCCCTTGACCACCGGTGTCCACCCCAAATCGGCCTCTCTTGTGAATGCGATGCCGAGCACAGCCCAGGAGATGGCGGAAGCGGGGTCGAGTTCCAGCGCCTGCTTCACGTACGCCACGCCCTTCGCGGTGTCGCCACGCGTGAGCCGATCGATGAAGTAACGTCCTTGCAGGTAGAGCCGGTGGGCCTCGGCGTTCTGCCCACGTCCTCGCACCGCCGTCGCCACTTCCGCCTCCACCTCGCGCCGGGCGCTTGAATCCGTCTCCGCGCCCAGGAACGCCGTCCTCAGCTCCTTCACGACCGACTGGGCGATGTCGTCCTGAACCGCGAAGATATCTTCAAGCGTTCGGTCGTACGTTTCCGACCAGAGGTGATAGCCGTCGGCTACATCCACGAGTCGAACTGAAATGCGAACTCTGCTGCCTGACTTTCGTACGCCTCCCTCCAGAACGGTCGCGACATTTAGCTTTCGGCCGATGAAGGCGAGGTCCTCGTGTTTCCCCTTGAACTGAAAGGAGGAGGTGCGTGCGGCCACTCGAAGGCCGCGAATTCGCGCGAGCACGTTGAGGAGCTCGTCGGCGAGCCCATCGGAAAAGTACTCCTCCGCTTCGTCGCGAGAATGATTCATGAAGGGGAGCACCGCGATCGACAGTGCGGCCGGCTTCACGACCGAGGGCGCCGCAGCATCACGCGGCGCTGCGCCGAATGGGTTGCTTTCAGTTTCGCCAAGGGCGATTCGCAAGAGGGCGCCCATCGCCGCCGCGTTGAATAGCGCCTCGCTGGCAGGCGGAGCCATGGCACGCTCGATCGCGGTGACAAGCGCCGGCGGCGCCTGGGGACAGATATCCAGTAGCTTCGGGGAGGGACCGCGCTCGGCCTCCAGCTTCAGCTCCGCCAGTGTGCGTGCCTGAAACGGCGGTCGGCCCGTGAGCGCCCAGCGTAGGGTCACGCCAAGGGCATAGACGTCAGTGCGGGGGGTTGGCGGCTCGCCCGCGAGAAGACTCGGCGACATGAAGAGCGGTGTGCCGAGCTTGCGCGGCGCATCGCTGTCGAGAAGCGTGCGACGCCACCCAAGACCGAAATCGGCCAAGATGGCCCGGCCATCGGATTCCAACACCACGTTGGCGGGCTTGATGTCCCGATGCACCAGTCCAGCCTTGTCGAGTGCTTCGAGCGCCTCGGTGAGCTGAACCCCGACTCGCGCGACTTCGCGCGGCGGAAGTCCACCCCGACGCTCGATCTCTGCGGCGAGTGTGGGCCCGCGGAGAAACTCCATCCAGAGTCCGGCCCGCCCATCGTATTCAGCGATCCCGTGGATGGTGACGACCGCCGGATGACGAACGCGGGCCACAGCGCGCGCCTCGTCGAGGAGAACGACCGAGTTCACGCCACCCTCGCCGGTGACATTCGATTGCAGGAACTTGATCGCCACGTCCCGTTGTAGCGAGGCGTCCCACGCCCTCCAGACCTCGCCGGTTGCGCCGGTTCCCACGATCTCGAGCAATGTGAAGGGGCCCCAGCGCCCGGACTGTGCCGCCGCGTTGAGCGATGGCAAATTGGTGAGTGCCGGCCCGCCCTGCCTGGATTTCTGGAGGGCGCGATTGAAGGAAGCGATGCGAGCCAGGTCGCGCAGGACTCGAACCTCTCCCTCCTGCCCGCTACGAGCCGCGTCGGTTTCAGCGCGATCCCAATCGACGGTGATGCCGTCCAGGACCGAGCTCGAGAGTTCGTCCAGCGGATCTTCAGGGCTCAAGACGCATCACGTCGGCAAGCTTTCGGAGTGCGCGCTGCACGGCCATTCGTGCTGCGTCGCTGCTGCTTCGCTCCATGGCGGCGGCGACCTCCTCGTAGTCGAAGTCGAGCTCGATTCGCAAGTGGAGCAATTGGCGCTCCTCCTCGGTCAGTTGCTCCAGCGCGTCCTCATAGCGATGCAACAGGTCGGCGCCAATTGCGCTCTCGAGCGGCGAGGGGGTCGAAGCCGCCAGATCTTCGGGCACACCTTCAGGTCCCGGGCGTCTGTTGGCCCGGCGCACCTGATCCCGAATACGATTGAGGACGGCCTGGCGAACATACGCCTGAAAGAACCCAGGGCCCCGGACCTCGATCCCGTCGAGCCCCTCGATCACCCGGACAAGGGTCTCCTGAACGAGATCGCTCGTATCGAGGAGAGAGCGCGCATAGAGGGGAAGCCTCCCGCTGGCCCACCGCTCCAAGCGCGGGCGGTAGCGCGCCATGAGCGCGCTCCTGGCGTGCTCGTCCCCGTCCTTGGCACGTTGCACCAAGGCTCCTGTGATCAGGAGATCGGAATCGGGCTGGTCGGGTCGGGAAGGCATAGCGTAACTCCCAAGGTAAGATGGCTTGCCCATCAAATGATGAGGGAATGCTTGAGCGGCGGCAAGGGGGCAGGACGCACCGCGGCCAGGGGATGCGGAGGACTAGGGGAGGTTGCGGGACGCCGTCGGGGCCGGAAACCAATGCCGGGTCCGGTTGCAGAACGCGCAGACGGTCAGCATGACCGGTACCTCAACGAGCACGCCGACGACGGTGGCAAGCGCGGCACCCGAGTCGGGCCCGAAGAGCGTGATCGCCACCGCCACCGCCAATTCGAAGAAGTTGCTCGCGCCAATCAGCGCTCCCGGCGCCGCCACATTGTGCGGGATGCGAAACCACTTCATCAGCCCGTAGGCGAGCCCGGCGTTGAAGTAGACCTGGATCAGGATCGGCACTGCGATCAGGAGTACGTGGAACCAGCGGCTGGTGATGTTGTCGGCTTGAAAGGCGAAGATCAGGACGAGGGTGGCAAGGAGCGCGATCGTGGTGATCGGCTGGAAGAAGGGGAGATAGATCCGCTCGAACCAATCGCGGCCCCTTGTCCGAAGGAGGAGAACGCGGCTCAGGCTCCCGAGCGCGAGGGGAATGACGATGAAGGTTACGACGCTATAGAGAAGCACCTGGAATGGCACCGAGAGGCTGCTCGCCCCGGCCACCAGGAGCCCGACGATCGGAGCGAAGAGGACGAGCATGATCAGGTCGTTCAGCGAGACCTGCACGAGCGTGTAGGCGGGGTCTCCGTCCGTGAGGTACGACCAGACGAAGACCATCGCCGTGCAGGGGGCCGCGGCGAGAATGATCGTGCCCGCGATGTACTGGTCGGCGAGTTCCGGGCCGATGAGCGGCAGGAAGAGGTGCTTGAAGAAGACCCATCCCAAGAGCGCCATCGAGAATGGCTTCACGAGCCAGTTCACGAAGAGCGTGACGAGTATGCCGCCCGGGCGGCGGCGGACGCCGACAATGCTGGCGAAATCGATCTTCAGCATCATCGGGTAGATCATCAGCCAGATGAGAACCGCGATCGGCACGTTGATCTGGCTCTTCTCGCCGAATTCCATGGCGCGGAGCGCACCGACAGCGCCCGGCGCCAGCTTGCCGAGAAGCACGCCAACCACCATGCAGAGCGCCACCCAAAGCGTCAGGTAGTTCTCGAAGAAGTTCAGATGCTTCGCAGCCGGGGCGCGCGCGGTCATCGCTCTACTCCGCGCTCTCGCTGGCGCCGGTGGCCGTGGCGATCAGGTCGCGGACCAGCCCCTCGATCCGATCCCGCACCGCGCGGAAGCCGGCATCGTCCAGATGCTTCGGATCAGGGAGGTCCCAGTCGAGCCGATGCCGTGCCGGAAGATGGGGGCAGGCATCGCCGCAGCCCATCGTGACCACGTAGTCCCATCGCAGGGCCGGCAAGTCGTCGAGCCCCTTGGAGCGCTGGAGATTCAGATCGATATTCTTCTCGGCCATGAACCCGACCGCGCGTGGGTTCACCTGCCCCGAGGGGCTGGATCCGGCGCTATGGGCGATGGCGCGATCGTGCCCCTGCGCGCGCGCGAAGCCTTCGGCCATCTGCGAGCGGCAGGAGTTCTCGATACAGACGAAGAGCAGGGAGGGGGTCGCATCAGGCACGCGAACGCCCTTTTCCAGCCGAGCCTTTCCGGTTCGGGATGCCCACGGTCATCGCGCGTGGAGGGGTTGTCGCGCAAAGTTCCGCTAGGGGGATCGCCTTGATCTCGCGGAGTCGCTTGCGGTCGGCGGTCACGGCCGGATCTCGGTCCAGCGGTCCGCGAAGCAACGCGAGGACGCTGCTCGCGTAGCGGTTCCGTCCCTCCGGGGCAAGAGCGTACTCGATCCATTTGCCGTCCCGTCGATCCTCGACGAGCCCTGCCGTCTTCAGAATCGCAAGGTGCTTGGAAACGGTCGAGGGCGCGAGGCGGAGCACCGCCTGCACCTGGCAGACGCAGAGTCCTCCACCCTCCAGGATCTTCAAAATGCGCGTCCGCGTCGGATCGCCCGCGGCCTTCAGCGCCAGTTCAAGAGCACGCACGACAGCTCCTTTCGTCAATTCGTCACATGGCGAAATGTAGCAGAGCGCCCGGGAGCCGTCAACCGCGAGCGCGTGTGCTAGAGTCCGGCGGATGGCGCGGACGCGACGGACATTCGTCAGGATCTTCGTGACAATCGGGTTGCTTCTCGCGGGTATCGCCCCGGATCGGAGCGGCGCTGACCGTTTGCCTTCGGCGCCGACCCCTGCATCGCCCGGCGGCGCGGGGGACTTGCCACCCCCGTTCGCGGCACCCCTTCACCGGAACCCCATTCGCGGAGCCTTGATCCTCAATGGCGGGTTTGGCGACTATCGTGGCGGGCACTTCCACGCGGGATTCGATTTTGGAACACGGCGGCGCGTCGGTCGACCGGTGCTGGCCCCGGAGAACGGCTGGATCGAACGTGTACGAAGCTCCGGCGTCGGTTACGGCCGTGCCTTGTATCTTCGTACCCGCGACGGGCGAACCCTCGAATTCGGGCATCTCGACGCGTTCGCCGGATCGCTTGCTCTGTTCGTTGAAAGTGCGAAGGACTCGACAGGGCAGTACGAGCAAGACCTCTGGCCGTCACGGGGGCGATTTCCCGTCCGTGCCGGGGACCTTATCGGCTGGACGGGCGAGAGCGGAGCGGGCGGGCCGCATCTGCACTTCGAGATACGCCGCGGCGACGTCGCCTACCACCCTTCGCGCGCCGGGCTCGCGATCGCTGATCTGGTTCCGCCCACGCTAGTCGACCTCACGCTCGAGCCGCTCGACGACGTCTCGCTGGTGGAGGGCGGGTACACGCCCCACACGGTGAGTCTCGCCCGCCCCGACACGCTACGGGCGATCGGGCGGTTGCGGGCGATCGTCCAAGCGTACGACCAGACGGCCCAAGGCGGAGCGCGGACGGCGCCGTGGTGCGTGGGCCTCGAATGGGACGGCCACCGGACGGAGTGTCGGTTCGACAGCGTTTCGTGGGCCACCGACATGCCTGAAGCCGACTACGTCTACGATGCCGGCCGCGTGAATGGACGGAAGGGGCTGGTGCTATGGTCCACCGCCGCATTCCGCCCTCGCGTGCTCCGTGCCGATGCGCCGAATGGCGAAGAAGCGGGGACGATCGAAATCCGGCCGGGCGATCCGCCGCGCACCCTCCTGATGTGGGCGCGCGATCTTGCCGGCGGCGTGGTCAAGCGGCGCGTCGTCCTGCGCGCTACGGCGCCGCCGCCACGTTCGAACCCCGGATGGTGGCGCGGCGAAGCACCATGGAGCGACGCGGCCGTGGCGTTCGCCTCGCTGCCGGGCCGATTCCTGCGTGTCGGGATTCCGGCTGGCGCGGGGAAGGGGCGCCTCGACGTTCAGATCGGGGACGAGGCGCGGAGCGCTACGCGAGGCGGCGGCGATTGGTCGGCGACGATCGCCGTTCCCCAGATCGCGGATCATCGCACCGTGAGACTCCCTCTCGCGCTCCGCGCGGATCGCGAGGCCGCGACGGCATCGGAGCGGGCCGGCTTCGTGTGGGCTCGGCATGCCTCCGCGGTCGACTCCTTCAGTCTCGAAGACGAGTCGGGCGAAGTGCGGGTGGACTTTGGAATCGGATCCATCTTCGAGGAAGCGACCGTTTTGACGTACGCCCTGCCGGTGGGCGAGCCGAAGGGCCTCAGCGCCGTTGGCCGCTCCTGGAAAGTGGAGCCCGCAACGCTTCCGCTTCGCCGCTCCGCTCGGATCGCGATCGCGGTGCCGGCCGGGGCTTCGCTCGATCGAGTCGGACTCTACCGTCTGGAGGCCGGGCGCTGGCGTTGGGTCGGGGCCCGCCGCGATTCGGTGACGCGAGCCGTAAGCGGCGATGCGCGCCGGCTGGGGTGTTTCGCGCTCTTCCGGGACGGGGTGGGGCCGCGTGTGGCGTTGCTGGAGCCAGCCGCCCCGCCGGTGAGCCGTGGCCCCTACAGCCGCTGGGCTGTCGAAGCATCCGTCTCCGACGAAGGGAGCGGTGTCGATGCGGGAGAGTCGTATTTCGAGATCGATGGTCGGAAAGCGCCGACCGAGTGGGATCCCGACGCGGGCCGCCTACGCTGGCGTCCAGCCAAGCCCCCGGCGCGGGGGAAGCACACGTTCGTACTCGTCGCCGCCGACCGCGCGGGAAACACGACCCGCACGCCGGGCACCATTCGGATGGGACCATGAAATCGAAAACACTGACACGGCGGGCATATCCCGCGTAAAATGAGGGGCTCGCGGACATGATCTTCGACCGGATGTTCAAGTTCTCACACGACAATCCAAGGTGGGGAGCGCTTCTTGTGCCAATGAAGCACGCCGACTGACATGAAGAACGCTTTTGGACTCGCGGGGTGGCTTGCGCTTTCGTTCGCGGCGGCCTTCGCCGGATCACGATTCATGCCGGGGGAGTGGTACGCCTCGCTCGCCAAGCCGGCCTAGAACCCGCCGAGCGCGGTTTTCGCGCCGGTCTGGACACTTCTCTACGCGATGATGGGCGTCGCGGCGTGGCTGGTCTGGAAGCAGGTGGGATTTCGTGAGGCTGCGCTCCCCCTTTCACTCTTCCTGGTACAGCTTGTCTTGAACGCGCTCTGGTCGTACCTCTTCTTCGGACTCCACCGGCCAGATCTCGCGCTCCTCGACATCGTCACCCTTTGGGTAGCGATCCTGGTGGTCCTGGTCCTCTTCTGGCGCGTGGCTGTACCAGCCGGCATCTTGCTCTTGCCCTACCTCTGCTGGGTCGGCTTCGCATCGTTTCTCAATTTTACGTTGTGGCGGTTGAATCGATGACTCAGGACTCGCGGATCCTGGCGATCGGCGATCCGCGCTCTGACGGGAGGAATTCTTGAAAGCCTATCAGGCACTGAAGGTGCGTCTGCTCGAAGTGGACGACCTTAACCGGGCGTCCGCTGTTTTGCAGTGGGACCAGGCTACGTACATGCCGCCAGGCGGCGCCGCGGCGCGTGGCCGCCAAGTGGCCACGCTTTCGAGGCTCTCGCACGAGGCATTCACGGCGGCCGAGACGGGCCGTCTCCTCGATGCCGCCGCCAAGGAGACCGAGTCGCTTCCATTCGACTCGGACGAGGCTTCCATCGTCCGCGTGGCCCGCCGCTACTGGGAGCTGGCAGTGCGCCGGCCATCGAGCCTCGTATCCGAGTTTCAGGAGCACATTTCGAAGAGCTATCAGGCGTGGACGGTCGCGAGGCCAGCCAACGATTTTGCCAGCGTTCGGCCGCTCCTCGAGAAGACGCTGGAGCTGTCGCGGCGTACGGCCGACTGCTACCCGGGCTACGACCACATTGCTGACCCCTTGATCGACTTCTCCGATTACGGCATGAAGGCGGCCTCCGTTCGAAAACTCTTCTCGGAATTGCGTGGCCGACTGGTGCCGCTGGTGCAAGCGATCACCTCGCGCCCCGCGGCCGACGATTCGTGTCTCCGCCAGCATGCACCCGCGGGGGCCCAGCTAGCCTTTGGGCTGGAGGTGATCCGCCGCTTCGGATACGACTTCGATCGCGGGCGGCAGGACCTGACCCATCATCCGTTCATGACCACCTTTTCGCTGGGGGACATTCGCATCACGACCCGCGTGCGAGAAGATGACCTGACCGACGCGCTCTTCTCCACGCTACATGAGTCGGGGCACGCCCTCTACGAGCAGGGGATCGACCAGCGTTTCGACGGCACGACGCTCGGGCACGGCACGTCGGCGGGGGTGCACGAGAGCCAATCGCGACTCTGGGAGAATCTCGTGGGCCGGAGCCGCGGCTTCTGGGAGCATTTCTATCCTCGACTTCAGGAGGCGTTTCCCGCTCAGCTCGGAACGGTCGCGCTCGACACGTTCTACCGCGCGGTGAACCGGGTGGAGCGCTCACTCGTTCGCGTGGACGCCGACGAGTTGACCTACAACCTACATGTCATGCTGCGGTTCGAACTCGAACTAGAACTGCTGGAAGGGAAGCTCGCCGTGAAGGATCTGGCTCGCGTCTGGCGGGAACGCGTCGAGGCCGACCTCGGCCGGCCCGTCCCGGACGACCGGACCGGCGTTCTCCAGGACGTCCACTGGTATTCCGGCCCGATCGGCGGAGCGTTCCAGGGCTACACGATCGGGAACATCCTCTCCGCTCAGTTTTACGACACCGCTGTGAAGGCACTTCCAGGGATCCCTAGGGAGATCGCGAAGGGCGAGTTCGGGCCCCTCCATGGCTGGTTGAAGGAGAATATCTACCGCCACGGCGCCAAGTTCACCGCGCCGGAACTGGTGAAACGGGTGACCGGCGTGGATCTCACCATCGAGCCCTACCTCGACTACCTCTGGCGGAAGTACCAGCCGCTCTACGGACTTCGCGAGGAGGAGCGCCAGGGGGCGGGCGTCATCTGATGCCGGAGCGGGCGTTCCGGTTGGAGGAGGTCTTTCCGATGAAGAGCACGACGGCGCTCCACCATGTCACGGCCATCGCCGGCCCGGCGCAGGAGAATCTTGATTTTTACGCGGGCGTTTTGGGGATGCGGCTGGTGAAGCGAAGCGTGAATCAGGACGATCCCGGGACCTATCACCTCTTCTACGCCGATGCGGAAGGTCATGCCGGGACCGATCTGACGTTCTTCCCCTGGCCCGAACTTGCGCCTCCGCGCCCGGGCCATGGTATGTCGAGCGAAGTCTCGCTTGCGATTCCCGTCGGGAGCCTCGCCTGGTGGGGAGATCGGCTGGCGCGTTACGGAGTCGCGGTCGCTGGGGCGGAGACCCGATTCGGGGAGAAGACGCTTCCTCTTTCCGACCCCCACGGGCTCCGCGTCGCGCTCGTGGAGGCGGCAGAGCCATCGCACCGTTCCTTCTCGGCGTTCGCGGGTAGCCCGGTGCCGCCCGAACGACAGATTCGCGGCCTCCACGGCGCTCGCATGCTGGAGCGGGCGCTGGCCCCCACCACTTCGTTTCTGGAAGAGGTGATGGACTTCCGGCGCATCGGGACAGAGGGATCGTGGCACCGCTACGGCCTGCCAGCGGGCGGATCGGGGACGGTGCTGGACGTCGCGGAGTCGCCGAACCAACCTCGCGGCATGTGGGGCGTCGGATCGATTCACCATCTTGCCTGGCGCGTTGACGACGCCGCGCACGAACTCGCCATGCGGGATCGGATAGAGGCTGCCGGAGCGCGGCCGACCCCGGTGATCGATCGGTTCTGGTTCCAATCGGTCTACTTCAAGGAGCCGGGAGGCGTACTATTCGAACTCGCCACTGACGGACCTGGTTTTGGAGTGGATGAAGCACCAGCCCATCTTGGTGAGAAGCTCGTACTCCCGCCCTGGCTGGAACCGCGCCGACCGCAGATCGAGGAGGCACTCCCCACGCTCACCATGCCCGACCCGGCGGAAGCGAAGCGGTAGATTGCGAACGAGTCCCGTCCCCGTGCGACTCCTACCTCTCCTTCTGGCGGCGCTCCTCGGGGCGACCATGGCCAGGGCCACTTCCCTTGATGGATTCATTCGCTCCCAGGAGGGCGGGGAGTCGGTCGCGTTCGCGCGTGTCTCGCTGGTGGCCGTCGCGCCGGCGACCTCCAGCCCGGACTCGGCTGGTGGCGCGATC
>JANNMC010000340.1:0-1215 GCA_031397435.1 Candidatus Eiseniibacteriota bacterium | reverse complement strand
GCCGCGCACCCGTGTCGTCTGGGTCAACTATCCGAACAATCCGACCGGTGCGATGGCGCCGCGTTCGTTCTACGAGGAACTGGCGGCGTGGGCGGAGCGCCTCGATCTGATCATCGCCAGCGACGCCGCCTACTCCGAGCTCTACTACGGCGACCCGCCCCCCAGCGCGCTCGAGATTCCCGCGGCGCGCGCACGGACGATCGAGTTTCACTCCTTCTCCAAGACCTTCAACATGACCGGGTGGCGGCTCGGCTTCGCGGTCGGCGCGGCCCCGCTGGTGGAGTCGCTGGTGCGGCTGAAGGCGAACGTCGATTCGGGTGCGCCACAGGCGATCCAGATTGCCGCGTCGTGGGCGCTGAACGCGCTCCTGCCGTCGCACGGGCCGGCGCTTCGCGCGGTCTATCGCGAACGGCGCGACGTCGTCGTCGAGGGATTGAAACGGCTCGGCTGCCCCGTGGAGGCGCCCGGTGGGGCGTTCTACGTCTGGGCCCGCGTTCCCGAGGGCGAGAAGGCGATCGGTTTCGCCACGCGCGTCTTCGAGAAGACGGGAGTCATGCTGACCCCGGGCGTCGGCTTCGGCGACAAGGGCGAGGGTTACTTCCGCATCGCGTTGACCGCTTCCGTGCCCGTCATGCAACAAGCGCTCCGTCTCCTCGAGGGACTCTCGCCCTGGAAGGCACCGCATGGCATCGCGCCGGCCGCGTCGCGCTAGCCCAAAAGGCGCCGCTCGCCCGGCAAAAGGCGTGGCCGGATTCCCCGCGGGGGAGGACTGGCTTCGGCTTCGCGGCATCCGCGCCTATGGCTATCTCGGCGTTCCCGCGCGCGAGCGGGCGCTGGGGCAGCGGCTGGAAGCCGATGTGGAACTCGCCTACCCCTCGTTGACGCGGCGCCGGCTCGACGTGCTCCGCGACGCCATCGATTACGAAGCGGTCTATCGCTATGTTCGCGCGCGCCTGGGCAAGCTTCGCCGCCGGCTGCTCGAAACGGCGGCCGAGGATCTGGCTCTTGGAATCCTGGCGGAATTTCCCGCCTCGCGCGTCGTGATCCGCCTGCGGAAGCTGCATGTCCCCGTGGCCGATTTCGACGTGATTCCCGAAGTGGAAGTGGAGCGGGTCCGAGCGTGACAAAGGCCTTCGTCGGACTCGGTTCGAATCTGGGCGAGCGGGAGACGCACATCCGCCGCGCCGTCGAGGAGCTGGGGAAACTTCCGCGCAC
>JANNMC010000316.1:0-4454 GCA_031397435.1 Candidatus Eiseniibacteriota bacterium | reverse complement strand
GTGCGCGGCCTCCGCCGCCGCGGTGCCGGCGTCGTACATGGAGGCGTTCGCCACTTCCATGCCGGTCAGCTCGCGAATCATCGACTGGTACTCGAAGATCACCTGAAGCGTTCCCTGCGCGACTTCCGGCTGGTACGGCGTGTAGGCGGTCGCGTACTCCGAGCGCGACGTCAGGGCACGCACGGCGGAAGGGATGAAATGGTCGTAGATGCCGGCGCCCAGGAAGCAGGCATAGCGGCCGGAATCGGCGTTTCGATTGGCGTCCGTCTCGAAGCGCTTCGCGACCTCGTACTCCGCCAGCGGAGCCGGAAGCGGAAGGGCTCCGGGCACGAGAAACTCCGCCGGGATGGCGCCCCAAAGCTCCTCGAGCGTGGCGGCGCCGATCCGCTCGAGCATCGCCCGGCGTTCGTCGCCGCTTCGGCCGACAAAACTCATGCGTGCGCCCCCAGCAGCTTCTCGTAGTCTTCCGACGTGAGCAGCGCGCCCACTTCCGCCGGCTTCTCCACGCGAATGCGAACCATCCACCCCTTCTCGTAAGGCGACTGGTTCACCAGCGCCGGATTCTCTTTCAGCGAATCGTTCACGGCGACAATCTCTCCCGCCACCGGAGCGAAGAGATCGCTCACGGTCTTCACGGCGTCGATGGAACCGAACGTCTTCATGGCGACGACCTTCGTCCCGACCGTCGGAAGGTCGACGAAGATGACATCTCCCAGTTCTCCCTGAGCGTATTCCGTGATGCCGACCTCCACCTCACCCCCGGTGGATCGGATCCACTCGTGTTCTTTCGTGTAGCGGAGGTCCTTCGGCACGTTCATTGGGGTCTCCTCGGTTTGGGCGAGCGAACGGTTCCCTGCGTGTACATCGGCCGACCCGAAACGACCGCCGGGATCCGTTCTCCCCGCGCCACGACGTCCACCCGCGCCCCCACGCGCGCCGCGTCGCCTTCCAGGTAAGCCATCGCGACCGGTCGCCCGATGCTGATGCCCATCGTCCCGCTCGTGACGGTTCCGACGCGCTGCCCCTGCGCTTCCACATCGAAGCCGGGCCGGCCGATGCGGGCCCCTTCGAGAATCAGGCCCAGGAGCCGGCGCTTCACGCCCGCCTCCTTAACCTTCACCAGGGCCTCGCGGCCGATGAAATCGGACTTCTCCAGACGGACCGTCCAGGCGAGCCCCGCCTCGAGCGGATTCGTCGTTTCGTCGATGTCGTTTCCATAGAGGCAGTAACCCATCTCGAGCCGGAGCGTGTCGCGAGCCCCCAGCCCGATCGGGCGAATACCGTACGCCGCCCCGGCCGTAAAGACACGGTCCCATACTTCGAGCGCGCGCGTGGCCGGGACGTAGAGCTCGAACCCATCCTCGCCGGTGTAGCCGGTCCGCGAGACGATCGTGGCGCCGTCGCCCGTTCCATCGACATAGGCCTCGTAGAAGGAGAGCGCTCGGGCTCGATCGCCGTAGATGGAGCCGACGACTTCCTCGGCGCGCGGGCCCTGGACGGCAAGCTGCGCCGTCGTGGCG
Organism: Candidatus Eiseniibacteriota bacterium; assembly: GCA_031397435.1. Lineage (GTDB taxonomy): Bacteria > Eisenbacteria > RBG-16-71-46 > SZUA-252 > SZUA-252 > SZUA-252. The sequence continues at coordinate 2,934 of JANNMC010000316.1, read as the reverse complement.
TTCTCGTCGATGACCTCCACGTCGGCCGGAGCGTGCCGCTTGATCCAGGCGAAGTCCTTGTCGAAATTCGACGCGTTCACGACGAGATAGCGCTCCGACCCGAAGGCGTAGACAAGAAGGTCGTCCACGATCCCGCCGTGCTCCAGGCACATCGGGCTGTAGACGACCTTCCCCTCGGGGAGCGACGGGCCGACCTCGTTCGTGACGAGGCGATTGGCGTAGGCGATGGCGCCCGGACCACGGAGCCGGATCTCCCCCATGTGCGACACGTCGAAGACACCGACCCCGGCGCGCACCGTCCGGTGCTCGGTGAGGATGCCTTCGTATTGAATGGGCATTTCGTGGCCCGCGAAGGGAACCAATTTGGCTCCCGCGGCCACATGGCGAGGGTGAAACGGAGTCCGCTTCAGCGCGGTGGCAGTATCGAGCATATCGTTTGTTTTCCGTCAGTTGCGGGTAGCGTCCGGTACGTTACCATAACCCGGCCGGATGTCAAACGGCAGCCTTCGCGCGCCCCCGTTTCGGCGCTACCGCGGAGAGCACCGCTCTCAAGGCGGCCCCTGTGTGCGACTCCCGAACGGCGGCGATCGACTCGGGCGTACCCTCCGCCACGATGTGCCCCCCTCCCTCGCCCCCTTCAGGCCCGAGGTCGAGGATCCAGTCGGCACGCTTCATGACGTCGCTGTTGTGCTCGATCACGACGACCGTGTTCCCCTTGTCGGTGAGACGGTCGAGCACGTCGAGTAGCATCCGGACGTCCTCGAAGTGGAGTCCCGTCGTCGGCTCGTCCAGGAGATAGAGCGTTCGCCCTGTCTCGGTGCGCGACAGTTCCGTCGCGAGCTTCACCCGCTGCGCTTCGCCCCCCGATAGGGTCGTCGCGGCCTGGCCGAGGTGAATGTAGCCGAGTCCCACGCCCTGCAGCGTCTCGAGCTTCCGCCGAATCGGCGGGATCGGCCCGAGGAGTTCGAGCGCATCGTCCACGGTCATTTCCAGAACATCGGCGATCGACTTCCCCTTGTACGCTACCTCCAGTGTCTCCCGGTTGTAGCGCTTCCCCCGGCAGACCTCGCAGGTCACGTAGACGTCGGGGAGGAAGTGCATCTCGATCGTGACGAGGCCGTCTCCGCCGCACGCCTCGCAGCGCCCTCCCTTCACGTTGAACGAGAATCGTCCGGGCGCGTAGCCGCGGACCTTTGCTTCCGGGAGCGCCGCGAAGAGATCCCGGATGAAGGTGAAGAGGCCCGTGTAGGTCGCCGGATTGCTCCGCGGCGTGCGGCCGATCGGTGACTGGTCGATCGCTACGACCTTGTCGATCTCCCCCATGCCGGTGACTCGCTCATGGGCGCCGGGAACCTCGCGCGCTCCGTGCAGCTTCTTCGCGAGCGTCCGGTGGAGGATGTCGTTCACCAGGGTGCTCTTTCCCGAGCCCGAAACCCCGGTGACGCAAATGAGCGTCCCCAGCGGAAAGCGGGCGCGGACGTTCTTCAAATTGTGCTCGCGTGCGCCGACCACTTCGAGCCACTTCCCCGTTCCATCGCGGCGAGTTTTCGGAATCGAGATCTCGCGCGTTCCGGAAAGATACTGGCCGGTGAGTGAGTCCGGGTTGGCACGCACTTCCGCCGGCGAGCCATGCGCCACCAGATACCCCCCGCGGCGCCCCGCACCGGGACCGAGGTCGATCAGGTAGTCGGCCGCCTCCATCGTCTCGTGGTCGTGCTCCACCACCAGGACGGAGTTGCCGAGGTCGCGGAGCCGGAGAAGCGTGTCGAGAAGCTTCCGATTGTCGCGCGGATGAAGCCCGATGCTCGGCTCATCGAGAATGTAGAGGACGCCGGTGAGCCGGGAGCCGATCTGCGTCGCCAGCCGGATGCGCTGCGCCTCGCCGCCCGAAAGCGTGGAGGCGGCGCGGTCAAGTGTGAGGTAGCCGACACCGACGTCGTCCAGGAACTCGAGCCGCTGGCGGAGTTCCTTCACGATGGCCGAGGCGATCGACGCCTCGCGCGGCGCGAGCGCCAGGTCGGTCACCGTTCGCCGCGCGCCGCTGACCGGCTGCCCCACCCACTCCGCGATGGAGCGGCCGTCGACCCGGACCGCGAGCGATTCGGCCCTGAGACGCGCCCCGCCGCACGAGGCACACGACTTCTTGCTCATGCTCTGCTCGATCTGCTGGCGGACCGTGTCCGACGACGTCTCCTTGAAGCGGCGCATCAGCTCGTTCACCACGCCTCGAAAGCGCCCCTTGTGCTCCCACACTTTTCCGCTCTTCAACTTGAACTTGTAGTCGATCTTCTCGTCGCCCAGCCCATAGAGGATCGCCTTCTGCGCCGCGGCGGGGAGTTTCACGAAGGTTCGAGCACCGCCACGCGGGTCTCGTGCGGATCGCTCTCGACCAGCATCTTGTGGGCCACGGGGACCTCCAGGACCGATCTTACCCGCAGGGGGCCCAAGAGCCCTCTTCCCAAGCCCGCCGCGACGGGGTCGCGCGCGCCCGACTACCGGCGGCTGCCGGCAGCTGCCGGCCGCTACCGGTTGGCGAAGCGCCGGTAGTCGACTCCGAGGATCAGCCCCAGACCGATGAAGTTGAGCAGGGTGAAGGAGCCGCCGTAGGATAGAAAGGGCAGCGGAATGCCGGTCACCGGCACCAGGCCGATGACCATCGCCGAGTTGTACAACACGTGGAAGGCGAACGTGCTCCCGAGGCCGACGACAAGCAGGATCCCGGCACGGTCTTGCGCCCGCATGGCGACTGCGGCGACGTTGGCGAGATAGGCGGCGTAGAGCAGCAACACCGCGCCGACCCCTAGGAAGCCCCACTCCTCCGCGAGCACCGAGAGGATGAAGTCGGTGTGGCGCGCCGGCAGGAATCGCAGCTGGCTCTGCTCGACATCCCGGCGTTCCTGCGAGCCCAGGCCGATTGAGGGCAGACCCGGGGCG
>JANNMC010000272.1:0-2437 GCA_031397435.1 Candidatus Eiseniibacteriota bacterium | reverse complement strand
CTCGCGCTCGAAGGCGGCGCGAACTACACGCTCACGCTCGGTGGCCCGCGCGAGGGCGCACGCATCGCCGCGCGCACGGGCGCAAGCGGCGCGGTCGAGATCGCGGCCTCGCATCTCGAGAGCCTGCCCAAGCGCGTGAGCGCGCTGCGCGACAAGCAGCTCGCGAGCTTCTCTTCCGAGGACGCGCAGCGCTTCACGCTGACATTCACGGAAGCGAGCGGCGAGACGCTCGAAGTGATCGGCACGAACAGCGCCGAGGGCTGGACGAGCGAGCCCGCGATGGAGCCGGGCGCGGCGAGCGCGCTGGTCGCGGACCTCGGCTCGCTCGCGGGCGCCGAGATCGCCGCCGAGTCGTTAGGGGAAGCCGAGCGCGCGGCATTCGGTCTGGCCCCGGCGCACGCGCGCTTCCGTGTGTTCGGCGCAGGCGAGGGCGCAGCGGCGCCCGTGCTCGCCGACATCTCGCTCGGCGAGCTGCGCGCGGGCTCGGGCATCGCCGCGCAGCGCGCGGATCGCAGCACGATCTATTGGGTCGAGGAGGCACGCGGCGCGGCGCTGCCGCAGAACGCCGCGCAATTCCGCGAGAGCTTCGCGGCGAAGGAGACGGCCCAGGGCGCCACGCCCGCCCCGAACTAAGGCCGGCGCCACGCGAGGCCTGTCAGTTCTCACTGCGATCCCTAATGTGTCGGGCGCAGCTCACGTCCATTGCTGTTAGTGGCCTCGGCCAGGGGAGCAAGGAGGGGCTCGTGCTCCGACGCGAACACCTGACGAACGGTTCGCTCTTGCTGGCAGGAGCGCTGTGCGCCGCCTTGCTGGTCGGAGCGCTCGACGCGCTTCAGCACACGCTCTACCCGGCCGCAGACGCCGCTGACGTCCGGGGCCTGCACTTGATCCGTGGCATCGCGTCGGCGATCGCGTTCCTCCTGCTCGGCTCGCTCGTCGCGTATCGGATGCGGCGGCGCGCCTGGCGAGAGCTTCAAGCCGCTCTTGCCCAGCAGCGCGACCTCGATGCCGCCATCCTCGCAAACGTCCACGACGGCATCGTGCTGTGGGATCACGAGGGGACGATTTCCTATCTGAACGCCGCGGCGCGCCGGATGTTTGGGCTCGAAGGCGCGCGGGGAATCGGCGCCCCCGTGAAGCTCCTGTTTGACAGCGACTACCACGAGGCGTTCGAGCGTCGGCGCGAGCAATACAGCCGCTCGCGCCAGGTTGGCCGGCTGGGCCGGGTGCGGCGCTCCACGGCGCAGCGAAGCGACGGGGCCAAGTTCCCCGTCGAGGTGGTCGTCACCGCCACCGCAACCACGGGCGACTTCATCGGGGCATTTCGCGATGTCTCGGAGCAGCTGCGGCGCGAGCTGGCAGAGCAGCGTTCGAAATCGCTGCGCGATCTGCTCGATCACTTGCCGCTGGGCGTGGTCGTCGCGCGCGCCGGCCGCGTCGTGTACGCGAACCGCAAACTGGTCGAGCTAACGCGGGCGGAGAACGCCGACCAGCTGCTCGGGATGCACGTGCTCGACTTGGCCCATCCCGACGATCGCCTGGAAGCCGCTCTCCGCAATCGCTCCGTCGCCGCCTCCGGCTCGCCCTCCGAACTCGTGCAACAACCCCTGATGCGCGCCGATGCCAGCAGCATCCAGGCCGAGCAGATCGCAATCCCAATCTGGTTTGATGGCGAGGCGGCGCTCGCGACCGTTTACCGAGACCTGGCCGAGCGCGACCGCCTCGAAGCCCGCTTCCGCACCGCGCTCGAGGCGTCTCCCAGCGGCGTCGTGATGGTGGACGCGAACGGGCGCATTTTGCTCGTGAACCAGCACGTGGAGCGCTTGTTTGGTTACCCGCGCGAAGAGTTGGTTGGCCAGCCTGTCGAGATGCTGGTCCCGGAGCTCTCCCGGCGCGCTCACGCACGTCTGCGCCGGGCGTTCTTCGCAACTCCGCAAGCGCGCTCGACGGGCATCAATCGCGACCTCCACGGCCTGCGCAAAGGCGGAAGCGAGTTCCCACTCGAGATCGGGCTCAACCCGATCTCGACCGACGAAGGCGTCTTCGTGCTGGCTTCGGTGGTCGACATCAGTGAGCGACAGGCGCTGCGCGAGCGCGCGGCGCAGGCGGATCGCATGGCCACGGTCGGCACGCTGGCGGCGGGCGTGGCGCATGGCATCAACAACCCGCTGGCCTACGTGGCGGCGAACCTGGCCTTCGCGGCCGACGAGTTGCCAAAGCTGTTGGGCACAGGGGCCGAGGCCGACGGCTCGCCCTCGCTTGGCGTCGAGATCGCGAAAGCGCTCGCGGACGCGCGGGAAGGCGCGACGCGGATCGGCGGACTGGTGGGAGACTTGCTGACGTTCTCGCGACGCGAGGAGGGCCGGGTCAGACCGGTCGACGTCAACGCCGTGCTCGAGTCCGTGCTCAGCATGATCTCGAACGAGATTCGCCATCG
>JANNMC010000263.1:0-6782 GCA_031397435.1 Candidatus Eiseniibacteriota bacterium | reverse complement strand
GACTGAAGCGCGGGGTGAAGGCACCTGACGGGATTCACGACGTCAATATGACGCCGTTGATCGACGTGTCGCTGGTGCTGGTCGTGATTCTCATGGTGGCCACGCCGATGGCCTTCCAGTCGAGCATCGCGGTCCAGCGGGCGGCGAAGAGCGGTCAGAAAGCCGACCGGGTCGCCCATGCCGAGCGGATCGAAATCCGGATCGTGTCGGCCGATAGCGTGACGGTGAATCGCGCCCCGGTGTCCCGCGACCGGATCGAGGGAACGCTCCGACCGCTCCTGGCGCGAAGCGCCACGCGGACGGTCGTGGTTCGCTGCGCGGATGGCGTGCCACATGGCGCCTTCGTCGCCATCCTGGACGAGGCGAAACGCTGCGGCGCCGCGGACATCGCCGTGGTGGGAGGCTGAGATGCGACGACGCTTCGACCAAGGGATGAGCGGCGACGGCATCATCACGAAGGTGAACGTGACGCCGATCATCGACGTCGCGCTGGTGCTGGTCATCATTCTCCTCGTCACCGCGCCCCTTCTCTCGGTGGCCGACCTTCCGGTCGACCTGCCGCAGGCGAGAACGCGCGAGGCCGAGGACGAGCGGAACATCAGTGTCACGCTTGGCTCCGACGGCTCGCTGGCGGTGGATGAGGAGCGTGTGGCGCCTGGGTCGTTGGCCGGCGTTCTCCAGGCCCACCTGGCCGAACCGGGCAACTCCGATGTGCTGGTCGTCGTGCGCGCCGATTCGGGTGCGCCCTATTCCGACATTCGCGGACTCTTGGAGCAGACACGCGCGGCGGGAGCGAAACGAATCGCGATCGCCACACGCCAGAAGACGGAGGTTCGCCGGTGACCGCCTCCACGTTGAGACTCGACTCCGAGGACGTCCGGAGGAAGACGCGCTGGACCATGGGGGTCAGTGTGGCCATCCATGCCCTGCTCTTCCTCTGGGTCGTGTTGCAGCCTTCGATCACGAAGGAGACGCCGCCGCTGACCGAGATCACCTTCCTCGAGCCGGGCGAGCTGGAGGGAGCGCCTGCCGCGGCGGCCCCGTCCGCCGCCGCCGAGGAGCCCCGATCCATGGCCGCGTCGCGCACCAGCAAGGAAGCGCGCTTTCTGCGGCTGGAGAAGAGCGGCGACATCTCGCTCGATCCCGTGGCGCCCGACGTGAAAGCCGATCAGCTGGAGGCCCGGCTTGCCTCGCTTCAGCAGACGGCCGCGCTGGCCCCGGCCGGCACGGCGACGTCGGTGATTCCTGCTTCGCTCTTCGGATCGGGCACGGCATCGCTCGGCGGCATGGGTGGAGGACGCGCCGTGGCACTCACGCGGGGCGGAGGCGGCGGAAGCGCGCTTCCCCTCACGCGCGGCGGCACGGGCGGGGCGGGCATCGCGCCATCCACGCTCCCCGCGTCGAAAGCGGGTGCGGGCGGCGCGACACAGGCAGCGGCCAACGTGGGAGACGGCGCGGCGCGGCGGACGGTGGCAGGTGCATCGCTGGCCGGCCCGATCGCCGATCGCAAGGTCCTCTCCACGGAAGTCCCGGACTATCCCGACTGGGCGAAACGGGAAGCGGTGGAGGGGTCGGTGACGCTCTACTTCGTCGTCCGCACGGATGGGACGGTGAAGGAGAACGTGGTCATTCAGAAGACGGCGGGATTCGGTGAATTCGACGACAACGCCCGGACCGCGCTCCGCGCGTGGAAGTTCGAACCGCTGCATGGCGGACGGACGGGCGAACAATGGGGCACCATCACGTTCCACTTCCGACTCCGGGACGTGGGGTAAGGGGGATTCAATGACGTCACTAGCACGCTGGACGCGAATTCTTGGAGCCGTGGCCGTGGCGGGGCTCTGCGCTACCGCTTCGGCGCACGCGGAGACGGCGCCGGCCGCGTCCGATAGCGCCTACACGATCAAGGGCGGGCAGGAACGGACCGACCTCAAGTCGCTCACGGTCGAGGGTGAGGACCGTGTCCACGTGGAGATCGAGCGGCCGCCGCTGGCGATGGATCTCGACCCCTCGAAAGTGGCGGGGCTCGTCACGGGCGACGCACGCGACGTGCTCGACCGCGTTCCTCCCGATCTCACGACTTCGTACTACGCTTCCACGGCGTCGGAGCGCTCGCCCTACACCGGGCGTCCGTGGCTCCGCCAGTTCTCCAGCGGTTCGGTGGCGCGATTTCAGCCCGCCGTGAAGGGCGTGGAGCGCTGGAAGCTGACGGTCGCCGACTCCCGCGGCCAGTCGGTCCGGGTGTTCGAAGGAAAGGGAGATCCGCCGAAGGAGATCGTCTGGGACGGCCGCGCCACGAACGGCGCCTCCGTGACGCCGGGCGTCACCTACTCGTACGTCTTCGAGGCCAAGGACAAGGCCGGCAACAAGCGGAATTTCGTCGGCGAGGGATTCAGCGTCTCCGCCTATCGCCTCGACCTGCCGGACGGTCCCCTGCTCGTCTTCAACGGACGTGAGCTGGTGATGCCGATCGCCGGCGCTTCCGGCTTTTACGGTGGCGCGGGCGCGGCGCGCCCCACCGCGGCGATCCTCCTTGAGACCGCATCGTGGCTCAACCAATCGCCGAACGTCATGCGGCCCGTGCGCGTCACGGCCACGGGCCGGTCGATGGAGCAGGCCGTCTCGCTCGCGAAGCAGGTCACCGTGGCGCTAGCCGCCAACACGCTGGGCGATCCTGCGCGCATTCAGGCGATTCCCGAGGTCGTCCCGGACGCCCCCGAAGGGGGAACCGTTCGCGTCGCACTCACGGCTGCGGCGCCAGGCTCCAGTTCCCCCCCCGTGCGCGGCGGGCATGTGGATTCCAAGGACTCCGGGAAGCGGAAGAACACCACGAAGCGGTAGCCCCGCCCCGTTCCGCCCGCGCCGTGGCTGCTTGACCGATCGCCTGCGCGGCGGGATGATGGCGGAGTGAACGAGCGCGCGAGCGAATCGAGCAAGCGACCGGCCGACGCGGAGCGCCAGGCCACGTTCGTCCTCACGCGCTTCGAGAAGTGGGCGCTGCCACGCATGGCGGCGGCCCTTCCCCGCTGGGTGATGCCCGATCATCTGACGGCACTCGGAGTGCTCGGCTCCACGCTGATCGCGGCCGCCTACCTCTGCACGCGGTGGTCGCCGTCGTGGCTCTGGGTGGCGAATCTCGGACTGCTGCTCAACTGGTTCGGCGACTCGCTGGATGGCACCCTGGCCCGCGTCCGGAAGCACGAGCGGCCACGATACGGCTTCTACCTCGACCACCTCACCGACGCCTACTCCACGATCGCCATCGGGCTCGGGCTCGGCTTTTCGCCCTACATGCTCGTCTCCACCGGGCTCGCCATCGTGATCGCGTACCTCACCCTCTCGATCAACGTCTATCTGGAGACGCACGTCTTCAAGGTCTTCCGATTCGGCTACGGGATTGTCGGTCCGACGGAGGCACGCCTGCTCCTGTTGGGCCTCAACATTGTCGCCCTCCTGGTCGGACCGTTGGGTTTCGGGATCAAGGGCGTTGGATTCACAGTCTTCGACGTCGTCGGCGCCGCCGCGGCACTCGGCATGCTCGCGCTCCTCGTCACGCGCGCCAGCCGGAACTTGCGGGAGCTGGGACGGCTTGAGCCGCCGGGAACGCCGCGGCCGGATTGATGCTCCAGGGGGAGGATTTCGTGCTCGCCGGAAATCCAGGTGCCACATCAATGAAACGCACAACGCGGCGCACCGTTCACGCCGTCGTGTTGGCGATGACGCTGCTCGCCGTGGCGTTCGGCGCCGCCGGCTGCCGGAAGAAGCCCGCTCCTCCGGCCAGGACCAACGAGGCGATCTTCCAGGATATCGCCCGCGCGCAAGTCCGGGCCGACGAGATATTCAATGGCCGGGACTCGATGAAGATCGCTCGCGGCAAGTGGTCCACTCCCGGGAGCGTGTCCGGATACGAAGCCTATCGCGCCGGCGAGGTGTTCCGTTTCATCGAGGAACGCGAGGATCGCGGCGAGTACGGATCGAGCGACAATCGCTACTACTATGACGGGACCGGCATCCTCTTCTTCTACGAGGACCGCGGCGAGGAGAAGGAACCTCGCGGCTCCCTCCCCCCGATGTCGCGCCTCATTCAGCGGACGCTGATGTTCGGCGACAGCGGCCAGGCCGTCTGGGGCCGCCGGCTGGTGGACGGCGCCTCGGGGCAAGTGCCCGATTCGCAGATCGTGGCGATCCGGGACCGGGCGAGCGGACTGCTGGGGCATTTGAAGGGGATGGCGCCGTGAGAGGACTCGTCGCGGCATGCTTTCCCGTGCTGGTTCTGATCGGCGCGTGGAGCCGGGCCGCCGCGGCGCCCTATCCAGTCGGTGGCGACTCTATTGCGATCATTCGCACCGGCGATTTTCACGGCAATGCGGTTGAGTCGCGAGACGGAGAGCGGTGGTTCGGTGCATTCGATTCCGCCGGCGTCACGACCCTTCGCGAAGTAACGATCCTGGTCACGACAATTCATGACGACGTGACCGACCGCGCCGGTGCCGACACCGGGAAGCGGATCAAGATCGAGGGAGGCGGCGAACCCATCTTCCTCGTACGCAGTGAAGGGATGAGTGCCGGTCCCGTGACTACGCGCATCGCGAAGCCCCGACAGATCGAACCGGGAAAACCCATGAGGCTCGCGGCACTCCGCGGTCGGGCGGATTACCGTCTAGTCGGCAGGTGGCTCCCCATGCGGAAAGGCTACGAGAATCGGGGCTATCGCCTCGCGATTGAAACTACGGACGCCAGGAAGAAGCGCTCTCAGCGCCTCCTAGACCTGGGAACGATTGATGAGTCGATTCCTCCGGTCATCTGGGCCGGCGACCTCGATCGAGATGGCCGGCTCGACCTCGTCCTTGAGATCGGCAATCACTATGGCGTCGAGGATTGGGGTCTCTACCTCTCGTCTCGTGCGACGGGTGGCGATCTCATGACCCTGGTGGCGCATCGCCGCCACGGGGGATGCTGATTCCGAACGATCTCCCGACGACTTCATGAGGGGCAGTCGACGAATGATCTGGTCACACCTCATGGTTGTGGCGATCCTCTCCTGCGCCCTCGCCGGTTGTGCGATCCGCGTGCCCCGCTCCATCACGGTCACGATCCCAAGCCCCGCCGGCCGGCTGGAGGGCGCGCTCTTTCTTCCCGACGGGCCCGGACCGCACCCCGCGATAGCCCTGGTCCATGGGTCGCCACACGCCAGCCGGCTCGACTACGTTCAGGACGCACGCTTCTTCGCGTCGCACGGGTTCGCGGTCCTCACGTACGACAAGCGCGGGACCGGCGGATCGGATGGCGTTCTGGCCGAGGCGAATTTCGACTTCCTGGCGCACGACGCGATCGCCGCGGCACGCTTTCTTCGCGACCGCCCGGAGGTCGATTCGACGCGCGTCGGTCTTTGGGGAATCGGCCAGGGGGGATGGATCGCCCCGCTTGCCGCCGCGCACGACAGCCTCATCGCCTTCGTCGTCGTTATTTCCGCCCCCGTTGTCTCACCGTTGGAGCAGCTCACCTATCAGCGCGCCGAGCAGCTCGTGGCGCACGGCATGACGCGGCACGAAGCCGAGGCCGTGACGCGGCTCCGCCGGCGAATCTGGCAATTCTGGCTGGCGCCACAGGGCACCGGATCGGCTTCCAGCGATTCCCTTCGCCGCGCGTTCGAGTCGGCACGGAAGCGCGCGTGGTTCGCCATGGCGGTGGAGGCGCGCGACCTGCCGGAGACGCTGATTCCCGACGAAGGGATGGGGTCCGTGAATCACCCCGCGCGATGGTGGCTGGCGAAGGACATGCCGGCGTTCTGGTCGCTGCAGCATGACCCGGTCGGAATCCTGGAGCGCGTGCATGTGCCGATCCTGGCGCTCTACGGGGAGAACGATCGTGACGTGCCGGTCGTGGAGAGCGTGGTCAACTTCCAGGCCGCCGTGGGGCGCGGCTACAACCGGCGCGCGATCGCCTACCCCTTCCGCGGCGCCGACCACTCGCTGCACGTTCGAAGTGGGCCCGGTCTTCTCGCGAGGATCGAACCTGCGCCGGGATATCGCGACACGGTGATGGCGTGGCTGGGGCGTGTCGCGGGGGCGCGGCGCTGAAACAGAGACCGAAGATCTAGGGCGCTATAGTACAAAGAAAGAGGCCCCCCGCTTTCGCGGAGGGCCTCTCCTAAGAACTCCCGGCGGCGTCCTACTCTCCCACACGGTCTCCCGTGCAGTACCATCGGCGCTGGAGGGCTTAACTTCTCTGTTCGGAATGGGAAGAGGTGTTTCCCCTCCGCCATTGCCACCGGAAACCTGCCGCGACGCGATCCTCACGGATTACGCCGCTATTTCCTGACAACCAAAACGGACGACGGTTCGCTTACCACCGTACATATGAATAACGGTCAAGCCGCACGGGCGATTAGTACCGGTCGGCTGAACACATTGCTGTGCTTACACCTCCGGCCTATCAACCTCGTAATCTCCGAGGGCCCTTTAGCTAGCTTAGGCTAGGGGAGATCTCATCTTGGGGCGAGTTTCGCGCTTAGATGCTTTCAGCGCTTATCTCATCCGGACATAGCTACTCCGCCATACCGTTGGCACGATAACGGATACACTAGAGGTCCGTCCGACCCGGTCCTCTCGTACTAGGGTCAGCTCCCCTCAAATCTCCTGCGCCCGCGATGGATAGGGACCGAACTGTCTCACGACGTTCTGAACCCAGCTCACGTACCGCTTTAATCGGCGAACAGCCGAACCCTTGGGACCTTCTCCAGCCCCAGGATGCGATGAGCCGACATCGAGGTGCCAAACCCC
>JANNMC010000182.1:0-5313 GCA_031397435.1 Candidatus Eiseniibacteriota bacterium | reverse complement strand
CTCCCCTGCGAGCAGCAACCCTACGCTCCGATTCGAGCACGCCTGGGCGCGACACGGTAATCAGCCTCGCCCAGGATCGTCCTAGCGGTTTTGCACCGCTCGCCACGCTCCCGCTTCCCGGAATCTCGCTCCTCTCCCTTCTCCTCTTCGCCCTCCTGGCCACGGCGCCGCCCCACTCCGCGGCGGGGGCATGGCTTCGCGCCCCTGGAGAAACCTACGTGAAGGCCGCCCTCTTCCGCGCCCGAGGCGTGGAGGAGTTCGATGCCGCGGGGAACCGCCGCCCCCTCTTTGACCCGGCGACGGTAGAGTCGGGACGGTACCTAGAGTCTGGGGGGAGCCTCTATCTGGAACATGGAATATCGCGCGACGCCACGCTCTTCGCCGGCGCATTCCTCAAGCTGGCCGATCTCGAGGCCTACGACCATGAAGTCGCCTCGGATGTGCGCGGCCTCTCCATCGGGATTCCCGACCTCTACCTCGGCGCGCGCCTTCCGATCGCGCGCGGGAGGTTGGCCGCCGCCCTCGAGCCGAGCCTCTCGATCCCGCTGCAGGCTGTCAATCGGAGGACGGACGAGGCTCCGGCAATCGGCAGCGGCTCCGCTTCGTTCGCGATGGGCGCCGCCGTGGGGCACTCGCTTCCGGTGGCGAACGGCTACGCACAAGCGGGCGCCGGATATCGGACTCGCGCGGGGAAAGCCTCCGATGAGTGGTACGGCGACGCGGAGGCAGGCCTCTCGCCCTGGGGGCCGTGGAGGCTTCGCGTGCGCTACGATCGTGTCGATGCCCGCCGGGTAAAAAGCGGCGGCGCCGAGGGGTCGCTGGCGTCCGAGATGGGGGCGCGCGACGCCCGCCGGATAGCTCCGACCATCGCGCTCGCCTCACGCGGCGGGAGCGAAATCTCCCTCACCTGGAGACGCACGCTCGCGGGGAGGAGTTCGCTTCGCGGAAGCGAGTGGGAACTCGCCTACGCGTTCCTGGGGATCCAACAACGCTAGCGCCGGTCTCTCACACCTTCGCGGCGACCGCCCGCTCGATAGCCCGATTCACCGAGGCAAGTCCCGCCGTCACGCCGCCACCCAGGTGGAGGCGGAGCGCCGGCTTTCCATGCGCCGCCAGCGATTCCAAATCGCCCAGCGCCTGCGCTCTCTGAAGTTGCGCAAAGGTGAAGTCGCTCCCGGGAATCGCGGCATCGGCGCACTCGGGGTCCGATGTGAGGACGAGGAAGAGCCCCGTCGCGGGACCACCCTTGAAGAGTTGTCCGATGGAGTGAAGGTAGCGCGGTCCGTAGCCCTGCAGCACCGGCAGGTGGGTCGCGTTCCGGACGGCGCGGCGGAGATTCGCGAACGCCGCCTCACACTCGGCCGTTCGCTCCACGTAAGCGAGCACCGCCACGTAGTCGTCCGGCCTGGCTAGCGAGAGGAACCGCTGCAGCGCGAACTCCAGGCTGGGATGCGCCGGTAGCCCCGCTGTCATCCGTTGCCAGACCGTCTCCTCGGCGCCGATCGTCACGCCCTCGTCCTCCGAGCGCGGCGGAGCCTCCGGGAATCGGCCGTCGTGTGCCAGCGCGGCCAGGAAGCGCTGCGTCGCGTCTTTGCTCTCCTGCACGTTTGGTTCATCGAACGGGTCAATCCCAAGGACGGCTCCCGCGAAGGCGGTCGCCGCCTCCCAGCGGAAGAACTCGCCCGCGATCGCTTCCGTGTCGGGCAGCACGATCCGGGCGCAGGGCGCTCCGCCCCTCACGAGATCGCCTTCCAATCGGTCGAGGTCGGCATCGGGCTGGGATGCGAGCGTGAGGAAAACGAAGACGCGATCGTCGCCGTAGTGATGCGCGGGGCCGAGCGGCTCGCCTTCAATCGGAACGATGCCGCGTCCCTCCTTGCCGGTTGACTCCGCCACCAGTTGCTCGATCCAATAGCCAAGCGGACGGAGCGCGGCCGGCGCCAGCAGGGTGAGCTTGTCCCGCCCGGCTTTGGCGGCGCCGGCCAGAAAGGCGCCGAGACGCAGCGCCGGATTGCGTGCCGGATCGCGCTCCATCGCGGCGTCGCGCGCCTGCGCGGCACGTGACGAGAGGGCGTCGAGGTCGAGACCCAGGAGCGCGCCCGGCACCATCCCGAAGTAGGAGAGGGCCGAGTAGCGCCCGCCGATATCGCCGGGATTCCGAAACACCGCGCGAAATCCCTCCTTCGTGGCCAGCGCGTCGAGCGCCGATCCCGAGTCGGTGACCGCGGCGAATCGCCTCCCGGCGTCGGGCACGCCCGCCGCTTCGAGGGCGGCGCGGAAGTAGCGGTAGTGCGAGCGGGTCTCGACGGTGGAACCCGACTTGCTCGAAACAATGAAAAAAGTCCGGTCGAGTCTACCGCCTGCCTCGGCGCTTCGGAGCGCCGAGGGATCGGTCGAGTCGAGCACCGTGAGCGTCGGCGAGCCGGGACCCGGGCGCAACGCGCGCTGCAGGACTTCCGGGGCGAGGCTGGAACCTCCCATGCCGAAGAGCACGATACGCGTGAAGCCCTCCACGCGGAGGCCCGAAGCAAAGGCGCGGAGTTCCTCCCGATGGGCCTGAAGCCACGCAGGGGAATCGAGCCATCCGAGCCGGTTCCGGATGACGGCGGCATGCGCCGGCTCCGTCTTCCAGAGCGAGGGGTCGCGGTCGAAGAGCCGGGCGGGGGCGTTATGGGAAACGAGCCACTCCAGCGCGTCGCGGTACGACGCGGCGAGCGATCCGGGCTGTTCGGTCTGAGTCGGGGAGAGGCCGGGCATGTTCGTCGCTCCTTCGCTGGAACGTGAGGGAATCCGCGCGCGATCCGCTACGCGCCGCTTCGCTGGTGCGTCCGCTCGTAGTCGGTGATTTGGCCGACCCGGCGCGCGTGCCGTCCTCCCTCGAAGGCGGCCAAGAGCCACGCATCGAGGGTCGGTTCCTCCGCCTCGGGGGGGAGGAACTTGGCGCCGAGCACGAGAATGTTCGCGTCGTTGTGCCGCCGGGCCAGCGCGGCATGATCGGGATTGATGGCGATGGCCGCGCGGACCCCGCCGACCTTGTTCGCCGCGATGGCGATCCCGTTTCCCGAATCGCAGATTAAGATCCCCTGCAGGACGGCGCCATCGCGGACGGCCTCGGCGACGCGAAACGCATAGGCGGGGTAGTCGGTCGATTCGCAGGAGGAGGTGCCCATGTCGAGCACCTCGTGGCCGCGCGTGGAGAGGTATCCCTTCACGCGCTCCTTGAGTTCGAAGCCGGCGTGGTCGGCGCCGATGGCGATCTTCATGGTGAATCGCTCCTCGGGATCGGATCGACGATGCGGAAGTCGCGTCGATTCGACACTCGGGCAGGGGGGAGGGAAGCGCAACAGGGGAGTCGGCCCGGCGGGACCTTGCATCGCGCACCCGCGGGGGAAGAGGGTTGACACGAGGGCGGCATCGCGCAAAACTGCCGCACGATGACCCCTGAAGCCACCGGAAAGCCGATTCCGACAGCGCCGCTCCGCGAAGAGCACGGCAAGATCCTCGCGGCGGTCCATGCGCTCGGCGAGCGTCTGGAGAAACTCCACGAAGAGACGACGCTCGAGCAAATGAGTCTGGCGCGCGACGTCGTCGACTTCGTGAAGCGGCAGATCGTGCCCCACGCGCGCGCCGAGGAGTACTACCTCTACCCGGCGGCCGATTGGGCGGCCGGGGAAGGTTCCAAGCTGACGGAGCTCTCGAGATTCGAGCACCAGCTCGTGGGGCGACGCCTGGAGGCGCTGGAGAAGGCGATCTCGAAGGGTGCCACTCCGGGGAAGCTGATGCATCTCTCGTATGGAATTCTCGGGCTCGTCGCGGCCCACTTCACGACGACCGACGAAGTTCTCCTGCCTTACCTGGACAAGGCGTTCGACCCGGAACGGTTCGAGAAGGAAGTTCTCTCCCCGCTCCGCGCCGAACGCACCGCCAAGCGCTGAGCGCCCGGCGGCGCGTTCACCGCCCGAGTTCCCTCTAGTTCGCCTTCGGTTTCAACCCCTCGCGCACCCACGCCTCGTAGGCCTTGAAGTCGTAGTCGCGGCCCAGGAAGTTCCGCACGACTTCCGCCGCGGGGCGAGCGCCGCCCGGCGCCAAGACGATCTTCCGATAGCGCGTCCCGATCGCCGGGTCGAGTAGGTCGTCGTGGTTGAACTTGCTGAAGAGGTCCTTCGCGATCACCAGCGACCACTGATAGGTGTAGTAGATGGCCGAATAGCCGTCGAGGTGGCCGAACGACGTCTGCCGGTGCGTCCCCTCCATGGCGGGGAAGGGGACCATCTCCCGCTCGTACTTCGCCACCACGGCATCGGTGTTCACATCCTTCGGGTCCTTGTTGTAGATGTTCAACGAGATGTTGGCCAGGAAGAGCTGGGACGCGACGTCGATGGCGCGTCCGAACGCATCGGCACGGGCCATCTTTGCCACCATGTCGGCCGGGATGGTCTCGCCCGTCTCGTAGTGCTTCGCAAAGGTGTCGAGGACCTTCTTGTCCCAGGCCCACTCCTCCAAGATCTGCGACGGGGCCTCGACGAAGTCGCGCTCCACGGAGGTGCCCGCGACCGGCTCCCAGCGCCCGTTTCCGCCGAACATGGAGTGGAGGAGGTGGCCGAACTCGTGGAAGAACGTCTCCACGTCGGTGTGCTCCATCAGGCCGGGGTCGCCCTCCTTGTCACCCGGGAAATTGCAGACGAGCGCCGCTTCGGGCAATTGCACGCCGCGCACGCCCTTCCGGATTCCGAATTGGGCGGCATGCTCGAACTTGCCCTCGCGCGGGTGAAGATCGAGGAAGAAGCGTCCGAGGAGCTTCTTCCCCTCGTAGAGGTCGTAGGCCTCCACGCTGGGATGCCATACGCGGGCATCCGGCACCCGCTCGAAGCGGACCGAGAAGATGCGGGCCATCGACTCCATCAAGCCCCGCTTCACGTTCTTGAAGGCGAAGTAGGGGCGGGCCGCCTGCGCGTCGAAGTCGTAGTCGCGCTTCCGGATCAATCGCCCGTAGTACGCCGACTCCCACTGCTCCACGGCCGTGGCGCTGGGGACGTCCTCGCGCTTCCGGGCCAGGTAGATCTGGTATTCGTCCCGGGCCGCGTTCACGGCGAGCCCGGAGAGCCGATCGAGAAATGACGCCACGTTTTCGGCGCTTCCGATCATCTTGTCTTCGGTGATGTACGTCGCCCAGTTCGGATAGCCGAGGGTCGTGGCGAGTTCGTGCCGAACGAGAAGCAGCGAATCGAGGACGGTCATGTTGGCGGGGTAGGCGGCGGTAAGCGCCTCCTTTCGCATCCGCTCGCGGACCTTTCCTTTCTCGGCGTAGCGCAT
>JANNMC010000173.1:0-6853 GCA_031397435.1 Candidatus Eiseniibacteriota bacterium | reverse complement strand
CCAGGATCTTGCCGTGATCGATGATCGCCACCCGGCCGCAGAGTTCGTCGGCCTCCACCATGTAGTGGGTCGTGAGGAGAACCGTGCGTCCGGGCCGCTCCCGAACCCACCGGGCGATGAAGCCGCGAATCGACCGCGAAGCCTCCACGTCGAGCCCCAGTGTCGGCTCGTCGAGGAAGATGATCTCCGGATCGCTCATGAAGCCGCGTGCGAAGTTGACCTTCTGCTTCATTCCGGTGGAAAGCCCCGACATCCGCGTGTCGGCCTTGGGACCGAGGCCGGTGATCTCCATCAGTTCCTCCGCGCGCTTCCGCGCGACCGGCCACGCCACGCCGTAAAATCGCGCGAAAAGGTGAAGCGTCTCCCGCACCGTCAGAATTCCGTAGCCCGACGAATCGCCGCCGGAGACGAGGTTGATGCGGCGGCGAACGGAGAGGGCCTCCGTGGCGACGTCGAAGCCCGCGACCAGTGCGCGGCCCGTGGTCGGGAGTAGAAGCGTGGTGAGGATCTTGATGAGGGTGCTCTTCCCCGCCCCGTTCGGGCCGAGCAGACCGAAGCACTCTCCCCGCTCGACGCGTAGGTCGACCCCGCGGAGCGCCTCGACATCGCGCTCGCGGCGTGTGCGGAAACGGCGGGTCAACGCCTCCGTTTCGATCGCGGCAGCGGCGGAGCCGGGGTTCACTTGCCGAGCAACCGCCGAAGCAACCGCCGAAGCGCGTCCCGGCTCTTCTTCAGGGGATCTTCCGCCGCGGCGCTGTCGGGCCGCGCGCCGCCCGAGTCCGCGGACGTGGAACTGGCGGTTGAGTCGGTGGCACCGGATTTCTTCGGAGGCGCCAGTTTATCGGATAGAGATTTCGACAGCGCTTGCATGAGGTTCTCCTTCACGCCCTTTCCCGCGACGTCGAGAAACTTCCCCGCTTTCAGCTGCACTTTGGGCGATTCGGTGGTCCCTCCGATCGAGAGTTCGATCGGAAGGCGCCCCTCGGCGTCGCGCGAGTATCGGGCGAACTCGGCGAGCGCGCTGCTCCCCTTCAGCCGCTCCGGCGCAAGCCGGAGGACGAGCCCGAGGTTCATCGATTTGTCGAGCCCGAGGGCCCCCGTCAGCTCAAACTTGTCGGCGCCAAGATCGCCCCGCACCTTGTCGAGGAGAAGCCTCCCACCCTCGATGCGGAGCACATGCGTGATCGTCTTGAACGCCAGGTCCGCGTTGGCTTCGATCCCGAGCGCGCTCCGGAGTTTTCGAATCGTCTCGGTTTCGATGATCTTCCCCTGCTCCACGGTGCCCGCCAGGTTCCCGCGCAGCGACTCACCCGCCTCCGCGCCCGGGAAGCCAGGACCGGCGAGATCGATCGCGCCGCTCAGCGCACCGGTGAGTCCGAGCTTGAACGGGATGAGACCGCGAGCGAACTCCTCCACGGGCGCCTTCTGCACGTCTAGCTTGAGCGCGTACGAGGGCTTCCCCACCAGATCATGCAGGGTGAGTCCGCCCGAAATCGTCCCGGAACCGATCGCGCCGCGCATCGGCTTGACCGTCAGGGTGCCGTCCTCGAAGCGGACCGGCAGCGTGAGATCGCGTACGTTCATCGTTCCCTGGCGAAGTTCTCCGATCGACACATCCGCCGTCAGGAGTCGAAAGGGGAGCGCGGGTGCGGCTGTCGCGGGGGCCGGAGCGGCTTTCGACGCCGCCCCCTTCGCCGGAACGGGAGGCGCCCACTCTTCGGCGATGAATCGGTCTAGATGCGCCGTGAAGACGCCCGTACCAAGCGGTTTCCCCATCGTCACCGCGCCCGTCACCGAGGCCGTGGTCGATCCGATGGTGGCGTCGAGCGAGCGGACGTCCACCCGTTCCGCATCGCCCGCCAGTTGAAACTGGAGGCGGCGGATCGGAGGCTGGATCCCGGGTGCGGTACCGCTGAGATCGCGGCCGTTCATCGTCCACTTCACCACCGGCGGCGCCGGTCCGCGGCTCACGAAGACGGCGCGAACGCCAACCATCCCGCTCTTCCATGTCGGCGTATTCGGCGCTAGCCCATTCAGTCGAGCTGCCGGAGCGTCGAGTCGAAACGTTCCATTCGACTCACCACCAGGCTCGGTGGAGCCCTTCGCGTCGAGCCGCAGGGAAAGGCCCGAACCCCCTCCCTGCGCCTGAGCGGTGAAATGCCGGTCAGGCGTCACACTCCACGAGGCGCCGAGGTCGTCGAGGGAGAACCTGTTCGCATCCGACTCCACGAGAACCGGTTTCAGTGTGAGCGTCCCCGTCTGCACCGGCGCCTCCGGAGTTCCCGCGATCCTGATCTGCCAGGAGGCCGTCGTCGACCAGGTGGCGGGCGAGGAGGCTGCCAATGCGTGGAATGCCGGATCGCTGGAGCGGACCTCCTGCGCGGCTCCGGTGAGCGTGAGATCGAGACGCGGGGAGCCGGCCGGGGCGCTCGCCGCCGGAAGCACGATCGATCCGCTCAGTTCGCTCTTCAGCGGGCCGAGCAGGACGACCCCACGCGTCACCTCGAGGCGTGGCGCCGCTCCACCGGTTCCCTTCATGGCGATACTCGCCTTGAGCGGAGACGGAAGCGCCAGGAGCGGATCGCGTGCGGAGGGTTTCCAGAAAAGACTCTCCACGGTGGCCTCGACGTGCACCGCGCGCGGCGCCTGGAGCGTTCCGCCGATCTCGGCGACTCCGTGCAGGCGGCGGAGATCGACGCCTCCGCCGTAGAGATCACGGCTTCGAATGTCGATCCCGTCGAGTTCGAGCTTCGGAAGCGCCAGCGCCATGCCTCCCGACGCGCCCGCCGCGGCGCTCTTCTCCTGCAGCGGAACCGGACCGCGATCCCAGATGGCGACTCCCGCGTCCTTCACCCGGGCCGCCGCGATCTCCACGCGCCGGGAGAGGAGCGGCAAGAGTTTGAAGCGAACGAATACTTCTTTCGCCTTCATATCGAGTCTCGGGTCGCCCTCGCGCGGCATCCGGATCGCGAGGCCTTCGATCCGAACTCCGATGGCCAACCACTCGAGCCCCGGCTCGAGCCGCTTCCACTCGATCGAAGCGCCGCTCATCGCCGCGGCCTGCCGCTTGGCCTCCTGCGAGACCCACTCGCGCGGCAGGAAAGCCCAGGCGACTCCGATGACCAGCGCGATCACGGCGGCGACGGCAGCGAGGCCGACGAGCGCGATCCGAACGACGCGAGGCATCACGAGCCTGCCTCGCCGCCGTAGAAGGAACGAACCGCGGCCGCGATCCGGGCGATCGACTCCGCGGTCAGCTCCGGTCCCACGGGAAGCGAGAGCACTTCCTTCGCGAGCCGATCCGAGACCGGGAAGCCGCTCTGCGGCGTGCCCGTCTCCTGGAAGCAGGGCTGCGCCGGAACGGGAATGGGGTAGTAGATGCGTGACGCGATCCCCCGCTCCCGCAAGTGTGCCTGGAGCGCATCGCGGCGCGGCGCTCGGATCGTGAACTGGTGATACGTGTGGAGCGCTCCCGCCGGCTCAGCGGGGAGGATGACGTCGCTCCCGGCCAGCGCTTCACGATAAAGTACCGCGTTCCGTCGTCTCGCCTTCGTCCAGGCGGCGAGATGGCGGAGCTTCACGCGAAGGAGCGCCGCCTGCAGTCCGTCCAGCCGCGCGTTCGTGCCGAATGCCGTGTGGCGGTAATCGCCCGCGTCTCCGTGGACGCGCAGGAGCCTCATCCGTGCGGCAACATCGTCGCGGTCGGTCAGGAACGCGCCGGCATCTCCAAGGGCGCCGAGATTCTTCGTCGGAAAGAACGAGAGCGTCGCCCCCGCGGTGGTAGCACCGACGGGTCGACCGCGGTCGGTGGCACCGATCGCCTGTGCCGCGTCCTCCAGCACCGCGAGCCCACGCCTCTCGGCGAGTTCCACGATCGGCGCCAGATCGCAGGCCAGTCCGTAGAGATGGACGGGAACGATCGCCTTCGTCTTCGGCGTGATGGCCGCCTCCAGCCGCTCCGGATCGAACCCGAACCGAACCGGCTCCACGTCGGCGAAGACCGGCCGCGCGCCCGAATGGATCACCGCACTCGCGGTGGCGAAGTAGGTGAAGGCCGGAACGATGACGTCATCGCCCGCGCCGACACCCAGCGCCTGAAGCCCGACCGAGATGGCCGCCGTGCCCGAGGAGACGCCGACGGCGTGCTTGGTGCCGCAGGCCGTGGCGAGTTCCCTCTCGAACGCATCGTGCTCCGCCCCGAGGATGAACTGGCCCGAAGTGAGGACGCGGTCGAAGGCCTGGCGAAGTTCGTCCGCGAGCGGGCGATGGAGCGCCGCGAGGTCAAGGAGCGGAATCGGGCGATCGGTTGTCGATGCATTCATGGGAGAACCACCGTGGTCCGCGCCAGGACGATCGGCGCGCGACTGGAAAGATCCACGCCGCGCTTCACGAGCATCGCTCGATAGGCAGGGTGGATCGCGTGATAGGTGAGGACCGCCTCCGCGCGGGAAGCCCCCGGCGGAAGATCGCACAGGACGACTCTCGAACTGTCGGGCCCGATTTCCGTGGCCCGCGCCACGGTGTGACCGACCCACTTCGGCACCGGGAACATTCCATCCGCGTCGGCGAACTCGGTGCCGAATCGCTCCGCCTGGATCTTCTGCACCTCCGCACCCGACGCGCTGAAGAAGGCGACGTCGAGCGTGATGGTCCGCATCGAGTTCCCGCCGCCCGGAAGCGAATGCCCCGCCTTCACGTTCTCCACCTCCAGGCGGAGGCGCCCGGCGGCGACCGACCCCTTCATCGTCGCGGCGTCGGAGAGCCAGGCCGGTGTGGAGCGCGGACCGACGAACGTGTGCGCATTGACGGCCGGACGCGACTTCTTCGCCACGGTGGCGGCCTTCCCCGGCGCCGGGGGCATGTGGCACTCCTGGCAGGTCATGTCGGATTCCGCGCCGCTCGAACGCTTCCACGAGAGGTAGGTCGCCTCGATGAGGAGACCGCTCCGCGGGTGCGAGGCCGAATGACACGAGGCGCAGAACTCGGACTTCGTGTGAATCTCGCTGTAGATCGCCTGGTGAGCGCCCATCGGATCGGCATCACGGTAGGGACCGCGCATGAGATTCGGATTCGACGGATCGAACGTGTAGGAGCCGGGTTTCGTGGAGGGATCGACGGCGCTCACGTTGTGGCAGAAGTTGCAGCCGACCCCTTCCTGCGCCACCGGGTCGGCGACTCGCTTGTCTCCCGAGACGTGCGCCAGCGGCGCGTGACAGGGAAGACAGTTCGCCTGGATGTCGCCCCCCAGCTTCTCCCGCGCATCAGCAAGGAACGCCTGGAACACTGGATTCGTCCAAGAAGTCGCGTGCGACGAGCCGGCCCACTGAGTTCGGAGCGGTCCATGGCACGCCCCGCAGAGACGTGACGAGGAGCCCGGGCCGGCCTCCGCGGAACTGCCAGCCAGGAACGTGAGGAACAGGAGGAGTGCCGGCAACCGGAGCAACGTCCCGCTCCCGGCCGGAATCCCACGATATCGATCGGTCACCGGGTCCCCGCCGCGCGCGCCTCCGCGTGCGCCGACTTCAGGCTCGCGAGGAGCGCTTCCCGCTTGGCATAGAGCCGCTTCAGCGGCCGCGCGGGGCGCTTGCTCAGCGCATACGCGCTTGCTCAGCGCATACGCGGTCAGGATGGGGAGCGCGATGGTGCTGTCGACGTACGCGACCACGGCATCCGGCAGCCGGTCAGGATCGATCTTTCCCCACGAAACGGCCTCGCCCGGCGTGGCGCCCGAAAGTCCTCCCGTGTCGGCGCGGGCGTCGGTAACTTGCAAGAAGTAGTCGTGGCCGGCCTCGTCCAGACCGAGCACTTCCTGAATTTGCGGCTCCGTCTGCAGCGCGAAGTTCTTCGGAGAGCCGCCGCCCAGAATGAGAATGGCGCTCTTCCCTCCCTTCTTCTTCGCGTCGTAGACGATGGAGGCCGTCTCGTTCACGTCTTGGAAGACGTCCCAGTGCATCGCCTTCCCTTCCAGCTGAAGCGCGGCCGCGTTCATGCCGATGGACGAATCGCCGGGGGACGACGTGTAGATCGGCACCTCGAGTCCGTGCGCGGCCGCCAGGAGCGACGTCTCCACCTGCCCCAGTGCTTTCTCCCGCTCCGCCACGTAGCGGCCGGCGCGGTAGTGGAACTCCGCCGTGCTCATCGGCTGGCGGAACTCGGGCAGGCGCATCACCTCTCGGAAGAACGAGTCGGTGGAGAGAAGGACTTCGTAGTCGAAGAAGATGTCGAAGATCCGCACGATCCCCTGCTCGCGGAGCGCGATGTCGTCGGCGTTCGCTTGCCCCTGGTGCATGCTCAGGCCGATCCCAAAGTGCGTGTCGTGGTAGAGATTCGCGCCGGTCGAGATCA
Organism: Candidatus Eiseniibacteriota bacterium; assembly: GCA_031397435.1. GTDB lineage: Bacteria > Eisenbacteria > RBG-16-71-46 > SZUA-252 > SZUA-252 > SZUA-252. The sequence continues at coordinate 508 of JANNMC010000173.1, read as the reverse complement.
TCCAGTCGACGAAGCCCGACTTGAGAAGCGGAATGAGGCAGGAGCGCCCCAGCCCCGCCGGCGTCAAGGCCCCGCTCAAGGTAAGTCCCACCGTGACGTCGGGCTCGAGCATCCGCTCCACGAAGAGACGGCACGCCTCACGGAGGCGCGCGCCGTTGTAGGCCAGGAACGTGCTATCGACGAGTTGCTCCACGGTCGTGCCGGGCTTCAGCGGCTCGGGCGCGATGCGGGCGCCCTTGCTGTACTTCTGACGGGGTTGGCTCATCAGGCCCTCCCATAGATTGGAACGAGCGCTCCCGAGGTCGCCGCGGCGGCCTCGGACGCGAGGAACAGGAGAAGCTGGGCGACCGCTTCGGGCTTCACCCAGTTGTCGAACTTGCCGTCAGGCATGGAGGCGCGATTCGCCGCCGTGTCGATGACGCTCGGAAGGACCGCGTTGGCGGTCACTCCCGCGTCCTTCAATTCTTTGGCCAGTGTTTCGACCAGGGCGTGGAGCCCCAATTTGGCC
>JANNMC010000134.1:0-13474 GCA_031397435.1 Candidatus Eiseniibacteriota bacterium | reverse complement strand
TCCGCGCGCGTACCTTTTCGCGGCGGCGCGTGGCGGCCACGTCGGGCCGGCTCGCGTAGTCGCGGTGGTCGCAGAGCGCCTGGTGCAGATCCTGGAATCCCAATCGCGCCGTGGCGACCGTGCGAACGATCGGCGGCCGATGCCCCTCGGGCCGGAATGCGAGCGAGGCGCGTAGCGCCGCCTCCATTGCGTCGGCTCCAGGATGATCCGACTTGTTGACGACGATCACCTCGGCGATCTCCATCAGCCCTGCTTTCAGCGCCTGGATGGCGTCACCCGACTCGGGGGTCAGCACCACGACCGTGGTGTCGGCCGCTTCCGCGACGTCGAGTTCGCTCTGTCCGACGCCGACCGTCTCCACCAGCGTCGTCTGGCTTCCCCAGGCATCCAGGAGCTCACAGAGTTCGCTGGTCCGGGCGGCCAGTCCGCCCAGACTGCCTCGCGTCGCCATGCTGCGGATAAAGACCTTCGGGTCGGTCGCGTGCTCGTTCATCCGCACGCGGTCGCCCAGGATCGCGCCTCCGGTGAACGGGCTCGTCGGATCGACCGCGATGATGCCGACCTGAATGTTCTCCGCACGAAGCATCCGCGTGTACTCCGCCACAAGAGTGCTCTTCCCCGCTCCCGGCGGGCCGGTGAAACCGATGCGCGGCGCCGCGGGACGCTTGCCGTAGAGCGCCTCGAGAATTCCCTCCGCGCCGGCGTCTCCGTTCTCCACCCACGTCATCGCGCGGGCCAGCGAGCGCGCATCGCCGCGCAGCACCGCTTCCGCCAGCGTGGCGACGGGCGAGTCCGAGGCCGCGCCTGCCGCGCCCAGGGCCTCCGCCGAAGCGTTCAAAACTCCATCCCGGCGCGCGACTCGATCCCCTGGCGATAGTGGTGCTTGATCTCGCGGACCTCGCTGACGGTGTCGGCCAGCTCCACCAGTGCCGCCGGCGCGCTTCGGCCGGTGGCGATGATGTCCATCCAGCGCGGCCGCGCCTTCACGAGTTCCACGACTTCTTCGACCGGGACGAGTTTGAAATCGGTGACGACGTTGATCTCGTCGAGAATCAGCAGATCGTGCTGCCCGGCGCGAACGATCTCCCACGCCTTGTCGAGCCCCGCGCGAGCCAGTTCGATGTCCCGCGGATCGGGATTCCTCGGATCGACGAATGCGTTCCGGCCGTATTGCGTGACGTCCACGCCTAGCCGGTCTCGCAGGACCAGGAGTTCTCCGTAGATCCGCCCCTTCATGAACTGAATCACAGCCACGCGGAAATCGTGGCCGAGGGCGCGGAGCGCGCAGCCGAACCCGGAGGTGGTTTTCCCCTTCCCGTTTCCGGTGATGACGAGGAAAATCCCGCGGCGGGTCTCACGACCCTCGGTCGGAAGCGTCGATCCCGAAGTGGCGCCGTCAGTTGCAAGGATTTTGGGCATCAAGCCAGGCTACCATTCCAGGGGCGAGGTGTCAATCGGAGCGGGCGCGACGGATCGCCTGAAATCGAGTATGCTGGGAGACAAATACGCGTGAGGTGGGGTGACAATTTCCCGTGGGCCGGCCGCGACGCTGGCCTCACTCCTCCCGCACTCCGCTCGCCCGAAGCGCGTCGCTTCGATCCGCACTGAAGGGAGACCTACATGGGTCGTCGAGGAAATCAGACGTTTTTGAAGAACCAGAAGGCGCAGAAGCGCGTCGCCCGCGCGAACGCGAAGCGGGTCGACAAGCAGGCGAAGCGGGACGACAAGGTAGCGCGCGCCGCGTCAGGCGACCTTCCCTACGGATCTCCCATCGAAGGGCTCGAGACCGACGATCTTCCGGGGAACGGCGCCGCGCCGTTCGATGGCGAAGAAGGCGACGACGAATTGGGGCCCGAAAACAAGTCAGCCGATCTGCCGCTCAGCACCACCGAGCACTAGCAGGCTGCTGAAAAAGAGAACCTCGTCTTCCTTCAGGATCGCGACGATCTGCGTCTCGCTGAACCTCGATTCTCGCAGGGTCCCTCCCAGAAGGGTTCCGGGGGAGTCTACAATCAGCTGTCTCCGATTGCGGGAAGCTTACGAGGCTTAGAGGGGCTCCACAGACCGCCCAGTTCGCAGGCGCTAAGGCCTCCGGCTGGTACAGGTACTTCTGGAAAGCGGGAAACGCACACCGCAGATAGCCGCGGCGGCCATTGGGGCTCCGAGAAACCTCCAAAGCGGGTCTCTTCGAGATTCTGCCGCCCGACATACGAGCGCGGGCCGCCCCAACGAGGACGACCCGCATCACGTCCGAGCCCGCCAGAACAAACAGCGAACAGCGCTGCCCGCTCACTTCAACAGCACGAGCTTCAGATCGTAGCGCTTCCCCGCCACATCCATCTTCACGAAGTACACGCCGCTCGCCACCATGGCGCCTGCCTGATTTCGCCCATCCCACGTGATCCGCGTCGTTCCAGCGCGAAGCGCTTGGCCGTCCAAGAGTGTGCGGACAAGGCGACCCATGGTGTTGAAGATGCGCAGGTGAACGCGGCCAGCGGACGAGATGGTGACTGGGAGGATGGTGATGGGATTGAATGGATTCGGCCGAGCCATTCCAAGTCCCGGGCGCGGCGCGGGGGGCACTCCCGCGACCGCAGTGATCGTCGGGCCGCCGAGAAGCGGATCTCCCAGGAGCACGTACGATCGGAAGAGATCCGTATAGTCCGGATACATCGTCAGGCAGCCGCCCTGGGCGAGCATGAAGGCTGTCCCGAGATCACGCCCCTCAGTGATCAAATGCTTCGTCATCTCGCGCGCGAAGAGCAAATTGCCACGCTGATAGGATCCCCGGGACGGCCCAACGACGGCGACGGCGCCCCTGAGCGGATCGAAGAGCAGACGCTCGGCTATTGGAGTTACTGCCCCTGTGCACGTCGCGGTCCCCGAGCCGATGGAATCACAGGCCGTATAGCTCTCGGTCTGGTCGAAATTTGCCATGCCGCAGGAAAACCCGAGCGACACGAAGAACCGGCCCGAGGTGGGCGGCGGCTGTAGGTGCGCCATACTCCACCCCTGGTCCAAGCGCCAGAAATTCGCGTAAATGTCCCGCTGGGCTCCTGAGGATACCCAGACGATTCTGTCCGGTCCCAGGTTCGCGATGCTGTCCGCCACCGTCTCGCGACGCTGATAGCTCCACACGCTACCGTTAGTAGCCGTGGCCCGAACGGTGTTCCACCACGGAGGAATCTCCGCTGTGATGGTATCCGCATCCTCTCCGACATAACTACCCACGATGCTCCCGTTATCACGCGCGCACGTAAGAACCGCCTCGAAGGGTCCGTTGGGTGGGAGGTCGCGATACAGATAGGCAATCAGCTTCGAGGTATAGGCAAGCACCTCATTCCTCGACCCAACGGGGAGGCGCCCGATTCGAACATCGGGAGTCCCATTCCCATCGACGTCCGCATACGGTAGATCGGAGGCATAGTACGGTGTGTAGAAGGACATAGCGACGGCCGGCGAATCCACATCTGCGGTGTAGGTTGTCGGAATGAGATTCCTTTCGGGTTGTGAGGGAAGGTGCGGGCCACCAGTCACCACGCGGGGCCAGGTCCAACCGTTCACCCACCGAGACGGATCATCCCACCATGCAGCGTCATTGGCGTCGCCGACGAGAAGAACGTACCGGGTGCCGCGGTCGTACGCCCATTGAATGTACCCGTCGATTCCTCCTTGGGCGTCAGTTTGAGAGAGTGGAACTATCCCCACATCGACGCCAAAGGCGCCCCACACGCTCTTGTAGGTACCCAGGCTCGAGGTCAGGCTGTCCGGGGCGATCAGCACGTAGAAGCCTGGGTTCTGCCCTTCGATGACTGGGCTACCGGGATTTCCAGCAGCATCCACTTCGGTGGCGAGCGAGTCGACATCGTAGCCTGGCAATTCGGTCGGGACGAGCGTGACGGGCGGGTGTGCCTCGAATACCTCGTACCGCAAGTCCAGCCGCCCGCCGGATTGGTGCTCCACGACCTGGTAGCGGTCATCCACAGCACCGGCGGGGTCCAGCACCTGGTACTCGCCGGGTGCCGGCGTTCCGACGGCCGCGAGCGTCGGGGACAGCGGTACGGTCGCGCCGTCGTCAAGTCGCTCGACGGTGAAGGACTCGGCGTGCTGTTCCCAGGCAGTACCGAACTTGATGAGATTTCCGCTCGGCCCGCTCTCCGCCGTCAGATGTCGCATCCCCACGGCATAAATGCCATCCAGCGTCCGATAGACAAAGGTGAGCGTGTCCCTCGGGACGAATCTGTTCAGAGGGTCGCGGTCTCCGGTGTTCAGCGCAATTCCACCAGCGGATCGCAGATCGGTGCAGTAGACGGTAACCGTGCCTGTCCCTTTTGCCGTCGGAAAGAGCCGATACTCGACGTACGAGTACGATGTCGCGGCGTCCTGCTCCCAGATCGGAATACGGTAGAACCGCAGATTCCCACTGAGCCGAACCGCCGATACTGCATCGGCGGAGTCCGCGCGCATCTGGGTATCGAATTCGAGGTACGCCTGCTGAATTGAGATGATGTTCCCCGCCGATCCCGTTGTTGGTGGAAAGACGTCGATGAGCCAGGGAGCGAGAACCAGGCTATCGCCGGCAGATGCGGGAGTGATCGTGGCTTGAAGCCCCTCCTTGGCTGCGCGCGCGGTTCGATTCGTTCGCCCTTCGAACCCAAGGAGGCTACCCCAGAAGACCGTCAGCTCGAGCTGACCCAGGTCGACGGGGCAGTTAAAATCGTAGCCTACGAACACTCCTGTACCATTGGTAATCCACTCTGTGGCCCGCTTGGCGCCGTCGCACATCGTTCCGTAGATGATCGCGTTCTGCGGCTGCGATATGCGCTCGAGCCCAACGTTGGTGAGTTCCAGCCAGTAGCGCAGGACGTGCTGTGGATTACCGAACTCATCGTTCTGGACACGTACAAGCCCATCGGCGACGACAACCTCGGCTCCTCCCGGGCCACTGTTGTTGACATAGCCAAGGTCTATCAAATCACCAAGGGCAACCACGGCGCTATCCAAGCTGACACAGTATCCGAAGGTCGGCAGACCCTCCACGCCTGCGTCAATGGAGTCAGTGACGCCATGCGTCAACATGGCCAGCGTACCGTAGGTGCCTTGCAGAGAAATGACGAACTCCCCCGCCTGGTACATGGCCAGTTCGTCGTCCGGTTGAGCCGTTTGAACCAATGCGTTGGGAAAATACCCCTGCCTCACCATTGCCTCGAAAGCGATATCGGTGGCTGTCGGGTCGATATTCGGATTCCAGGCTTGGGTGTTGAGGACGATCCCGATCTCGGAATTCGGTGTTTGGTACAGCGCCAGCGCCGGATTCGACAACGTTGCTGACGCCACCACGGTCATGAGTGCTGCAAGTCCCCGGATGGTCATCCTATGATCCCTCGTCTTACCGGACCAAAGTGGCGGGTGAGCGAATGGCGGTCCGATCCCTCGCTGGTAGTGATTTCAGGGCCGTCGTATCCGCGACGCCCCCCCGTTGTACCTGTAGAAGCGCTTCTCTCACTTGGGACACCCTTGAGGCAGGCACCAGGGTCCATGTGCCGATGTTCGTGAGCAGCACGCCCTCCCCGCTCTGCAGATGCCGAGCGAGAGTCCTCAACATTGCCTTGTTGGAGTCGACAGCTGGGCCAAGGCGTGCAGGGGTTTCAGGAACGTTGCGTCGAGAGCTCAGCACGACCGCAACTCCGCTTCGGAAGAGCAGCTGAACCCTGCCCGGAGTTGAGGAGACTGTGGCACCGAGATCAATTGATCTACAGAACTCCTCTAGCAATCTCGTCGCCGACGTGACGTTGAGGTCGGTTGACTTCAGCGAATCGGCGAATGCCGACGCCCGTCGAATGAACTCCCTCTCGCGTGAGCGCTCGACACTCTTGGCGCCATCCCGACCTTGCCTCGGTGTTGATGCCGCTCGATAACCGTTGATGCTAAGGAGTCCCTGCCGGTAGGTGAGGGTCCAGGGACCAGGAATCTCGTTGCCACGAAAGAACAGGAAGCCGGAACCCGAAGCTTGAACGGTCTCTGGCTCCTCGGAGCCGGTTCCGGTGCCGGCGCTCAGTCCGTCGACATCGTGCCAATCCGTCCCAAGGATCATTGTGTTGTTTTGTCCCGCTCCTTCACATGCCGACCCAAAGCTCGTGTAGTACGCTCCGCTGAGGCCGGTATTCGGAACGATCGCGAGCGCCGGGCTGCCGAAAATGCTGGAGACGGTAAGAGTCCCGAGCTTGTACTTGCCGGGGGCGAGCGGATCTCCGCCTGCGAATCCCGTGTAGAAGTCGAGGCCGCCCGAGCGAGTGCCGAACGACGTGGTCATGCTCGGTTGGGCATTGGCGTACGTGCCCCACAACGCCTCGCCACCCGTCGCGCGTAGGATCACTTCGTAGGAGCTGATCGTGAGCGGTTGAGCGCTAGGGCAAGTGAGCGCGGCGCCCGTCCGGTCCTGATTCGTGACAAGCCAAATATCAACACTGGTTGTCCCTCGCGCATTCAGCGAATCTGCCTCGCTGAAGAGTCCGTCATGGTTGGAGTCGAGGTACATGTATTGACTTATGCCCTTAGACGGCACCACGCCAAGCACCACGCAGAGTGCCACCGTCAGTATCAAGCGTATCGTCTTGGATACCTTCACCGTTACCTCCTGTTCTGCACTGCTGAGTCCGTCCCTCGCGTCACCGCAGAAGGACGATCTTACGAGCTACCTGGCTCGACCTCGTTCGTAGGACCGCGATATAGACTCCGGCCGGGACCAACACTGGTTTCCATGTAACGAGGTGATTTAGCCCATCGGAAATACCGTTGACGAGAGTCGCTACCTCCCTGCCCGCAATCGAGTACACGGAGACCTGCTGGTGGGCGCCTGCCTGAGAAGCGAAACGCAGAGAGATCTGGCGCCCCGCTGGATTCCCGGTGGCGATGCTGAGAAATGCATGCGACGCTAGAGGTGGTTGGACTACCCCCTCCATATTGGTGTTGATCGACCACAGACCCCTCCCGAACGTCGCGGCACGGAGTTCCCCGGACAGTCCGCGAAACTCTAGATCCAGAACCAGTACATTTGGGAGGCCTAGGCCGTACGGTCGCCACGTCAGACCCGCGTTCTCGGTCGTCCAAACGCCTATATCGGTCCCGGCGAACCACCGGCGCGAATCCGTGGGATCAACTGCGATCGTGTTCACGGACTGCTCGCCCAGATCCCCGGTGACGTCAGACCAGGTGGTTCCACCGTCGGTCGTTCGGAGCACTAGCGGCGGGCGCGCGGGATGATGGAGGTATGTACAGTAAGCGGCAACAGAGTCCCGCGGATCGGCTAGGATCTTCGTGCCACCGATTCTCGCGAAGGGAGCCGCTTGGGTGACAGTCCACGTCTCGCCGCCGTCGGTGCTCGTTCGGACCTTTCCGGAACTTCGCTCCTGAGCCCAGATTCGGGATGAGGCAATCGGGCTGAGCGCAATGGACACGACATCGTTGCCGTCCCCGATTCGGCTCCACAAGTTGCCTCCGTTCATGGTTGAGTAGATTCCCGTTTGCGTCGCGGTCACCAAGTGCATCGGGTCGTGAAGATCCATGTCCAGCGGCGCGACCCAGCGCTCCGGCCCCACCAATCCTCGTGTGATTTCAGACCATGTCGCAAACCCGTCTTGGGTGCTGATCCGGTAGCCTCGCTGGTATTCACTGTAGGCGTGGAGAGGATTGCTTGGATCACAGTGGCATATCATCCCGTCTCCGCCGAAGTTCTCCGACCATTCCCCCGTGCCGAGGTAGCGTGGAATCCCGTTGTCCTGTGCGCCTCCATACCCGACCGTCGAGTCCCACGGCGCTGAACAGGCGTCGTAGAGCTGTAGGGTAACGAGGCCTGCATTTCGATCCTCCCAGGTGAGGCCACTATCACCCGACCGGAAGACGCCGCCATCGGTGCCGACCCAAATCTCGGTGGCAGAACCAGGCCTATATGCGATGGCGTGGTGATCCACGTGCACGTTGTACCCGACCCCCTGCCACGTGGAACCGCCGTCACTGGACCTTGAAATGCCGAGGCCTCCAACGAGGACGGCCATAGGATTACTGGGGCTGACCACGATCGTGTTGTTGTAGAAACCCTGGAAGCCGTAGAAATACGTAGGACGCGACCGAAGTTCCCATGTAGCCCCGCAGTCTGTTGAGCGATAGATCCCCAGTACCGTGAAGGAGTCTGCAGCGCTGCACCCGAGGTAGACGCTGCGTGAGTCGCTCTCGCTCCACGCAATCTTCGCGAGTCCTCCCATATCGGCTGGATTCGGGAGCCCGCCGATGACCTGTTGGTAGGTGACGCCTCCGTCCGCGGACAGGAAAACCCCACCATACTCTTGTACCGCAAGGGCGGAGTCGGAACTGCCCGGTCGCCATTTCACGTCCGTCCAGTTTCCTCCGGATACGACCGTTGTCCAGTTCGCCCCGTTATCCTCGGAGCGAAGGATGCCCTCAGACCCGGCGGCTAGGAGCACGCCGGTACGAGGGTTCACCTCGATGGCGTGATATCCCATGCGTGGAAGAAACGGGTCTTGCACGACGTTTGTTTGCTGCCACGTTTGCCCAGCATCGATCGACCGGAGGATGCCGAGTCCGTAAATTCCATCTCGCCCGACGGTCGGCTCGCCAGTTCCGATAATGATTGTGTTCGGAGCGTTCACTGGAATTGCGATTGCACCAACGGACAGCGTGGGCAACGCATCGTCTACCGGCTGCCACGCCTGCCCACCGTCGATCGATCTCCAGATACCGCCGCTGGCGGCCCCCGCGTACATTACCTTGGGTTCACCCGGCCGGAATGCCATAGCGAGAATGCGCCCAGCGATGTTGGTGGGGCCGAGGCACCTCCACTGAGGCTCTGACCTGCCGCCCCTCGCCGCCTTCAGCATTTCAGCGCGGCCGAGCACTCGCCAACGCGCGAGTGCTTCAGACTTCCCCCCCGAGGCGGACGATCGACCCTCATGCAGCCACTTGATCCGGTTGAATGGCTTCCAACCGCTCCCTTTGGTCTCCTTCAAATCCGCGCGTACGTCAAAGTGCGCTTCCATCTGACGGATCCACGCATCAACGGAATTAGGAGATTCGGGGAGCGCCGGGGCTGAATGTGCGAGGACCACACTGAGAAATCCGATTGTGGCGGGAACCAAGGACCAAAGAGAGCGGGATTGCACGTGACGGTCAGCTCCTTGCCCTGTGGTGCGTGAGGACTGGCCCTGATCCAGATCGCGCGAAGACTACGACCACATCAGCATCGCGTCCCCATGCAGATTGCACGGGCGTTGGATCGGACGAAGCGACCGGGGGCGGCGGATCCTTCACGCTCGGAGTGCGGTGATCAGAACCCCTTCGCGGAACCCTGACTCGTCGAACTCGTGCCCAACTAGGAGACCAACTCCATGAGATCATCGTGCGCAGATTCCGGTCAAGGCGCGAGTCAGCGCGCCACATACTCCTGCAGAACCATGTCACGCGTACGCCGGTAGGATGTGACGATCGGACCTCTACCGCCAGCTTCCCATGGCTCCTCCCCCGACGGGCCGCTCACGCGAATGGGGTTCTTGCCGTCGGCGTTCACAGTCCAGACCTGGAAGTTCCCGTCGCGGATGCTGGACCAGGCGAGATTCGATCCGTCGGGCGACTACCGGGGGTAGAGGTCGAGGCCCGGACTCGTCGTGACGCGGAGCGTGTCGGTGCCAGCGGCGTCCATCACGTTGAGGGTCCCCCCGTAAAGCCAGAACGGGGATCGATGTCAGGGGGCTCTTCGCCGTCGAAGGCGTTGTCAACACCATTCCATGAACTGGGTCGAGATCACCCTCATCCCTCAGGGCTCACAATCGCCGCCCAGCCCTAGAAGCCCCGCAGCAGCGACTCCGCCACGGCGAACGCGCTCCGGGGGCGCCCCACGCGCCGCGCGTGCTGCTTCATCTCGTCCAAAATTTCCGGCTGGTGGAGAAACCGCATGAGCCGGAAGTGGAGTTCCTCGTAATCGTGGACGCGGATGGCGGCGCCCGACTCCTGCAGGAAGTCGCAGTTCCGCTCTTCTTGTCCCGGCAGCGGGCGGAAGACGAGCATCGGGACCCCCATCGCCATCGACTCGCTCACCGTCAGCCCGCCCGACTTGCTGAGGAGCAGGTCCGACGCGGCCAGAAAGAGTTCCACGCGATCGGTGAATCCGTGAATCTTGATCCGCCCCGCCTCGGAGGCTGTTCTCGCGGCGAGGCGCTCCCGTAGTTTCTCGTTCCGCCCCGCGATCACGAGCGCCTGGACATTCTTCGGCAGGTCCATCACGACCTCGAGCATCGCCTCGATCGGGCCCCAGCCGAAGCCTCCGCCCATCAGGAGGAGCACGGGCCGAGATGGATCGGGATCGAGCCCCAGTTCTCGGCGCGCGTCGGCGGCGGCGATCGGCCGCGAGAACTTGGGATCGATCGGAACTCCCGTCACATCGATGCGATCGGCCGGTACGAGCCCGGTGTCGACCAGTTCCTCCTTCGCGGAATCGGCCGCGACGAAGTATCGATCCATGCCCCGATAGACCCAGATCGGATGGACCGCGTAGTCGGTGACGACGGTCGCGACCGGGATCTTCAGGCGCCCTTGCTCTCGCCAGGTGGCGAGTACCTCGGACGGAAGGAACTGCGTGCAGAGAATCGCGTCGGGCTGAAACTGCTCGATGGCGGGAAGATAGCCCGGGCTTCCCCAGACGGCGAGCCACGTCCGGAATTTCTGGCGCCAGGAGTCGTGCGGAGGACCCGCTCGCTTGTAGACCTCTCCCCACAGTTTCGGCGCGCGCGCCAGGACGCTGTTGTACGTGGAAGCGTAGGTGGCGCGGAGAAAGCGGGAGGAAATATCGAGCGCGTCGCGGACATCGGTGACGGTCCCGGGACGCGTCGCCTCGAGGGCGGCGGCCACGGCGCGCGCGGCCCGTTCGTGGCCCGCACCGGCCCGGACGTGAAGCAGGAGGAACCGCTTCGCGCTAGAAGAAGTGACGGCTCCCTCCGGGGAATGCGTTGGGGACATGCTGGACACGCAGCTCCGTTCCATCGGAAGCCCAGGTGAGGCCGATCACGTCGAATCGCACCGGGCGGCCCGTCGCGCCGCGCTCGACCAGCCAGCGCGTGGCGGCACGCGAGACGTCCGCCTGCTTCTTGGCCGTCACCGCCGCCAGCGGACCGCCAGGGTCGCGCTCGCCGCGGAACTTCACCTCGACGAAGACGACCGTGTCGCGGTCGAGCGCGACGAGATCGAGTTCACCGCGTCCCTCGCGCGCGTTCCGCGCGAGGATCCTGTAGCCCTTGAGAATACAGATTTGCTCCGCGATCGCCTCGCCGCAGCGCGCCGCCCGTTCCCGCCACATCCCCGCCTCCCCCCTCAGAAGAGTTCGATGACCTCCTGAACGCAGAGGAGTTCCCGGACGGGGCGGAAACTCTTCCGATGAATCTCGCACGGCCCGTGCGTTCGCAGGGCCTCCAGATGATCGGGGGTGCCGTATCCCTTGTTCTCCGCGAAGCGATAGTGCGGATAGACGGCCGCGCAGTCGTCCATCATGCGGTCGCGCGTCACCTTGGCCAGAATCGATGCCGCCGCGACGGAGAGGCTCTTCGCGTCTCCATCCACGACCGCTTCGCACGGCACGTCGGGGACCAGGATCGTGTCCTTGCCATCAATCAAAAGGCCCTGGGGTTTGATCCCCAGGGCCTCGACCGCTCGGCGCATCGCCAGAAGCGTTGCCATTCGGATGTTGAATGCGTCGACTTCCTCGACGCTGGCGGAACCGATTCCCGTGGCGATGGCCACGGCGACAATCCGGTGGAAGGCCGCTTCCCGCTCCGCCGGGCTCAGCTCCTTCGAGTCGCGAACGCCGCGCAGCGTTGCGGCAGGCGGCAAGGCGACACACGCCGCCACCACCGGGCCCGCCAGAGGGCCGCGACCGGCTTCGTCGACTCCGGCCACGCATTCACCCCAGCGCGCGCGAAACTCGTCGTCGAATCGGGCGAGGCGGCTACGCCTCATCGCCTCCCGTTCTCTCGCGCTCGGTCACCTTCGCCGCCTTACCCTTCAGGCCGCGGAGGTAGAACAGCTTCGCGCGACGGACCTTGCCCGTGCGGTTCAATTCGATCTTCGCTACCGTCGGGGAGTGGATCGGAAACGTCCGCTCGACGCCGATGCCGCTCGAGATCTTCCGAACGGTGAAGGTCTGGCTGATGCCGGATCCACGGATGTTGGTCACCACGCCCTGGAATAGCTGGGAGCGTTCCTTCTCCCCTTCCACGACGCGCACATGAACCCGCACCGTGTCGCCGGGCTGGAAATCAATCTTCCGCTCCGAGCGGAACCGGGATTCGAAACGCTCCAAGATACTCATGGTCGAGCCTCCTCCTTCTGTATGCCTGCCAACAACGATCGGTCTTCGTCGGAGAGCGGGCGGCCGCGCAACAGATCGGGCCGGCGCTCCAGGGTCCGGCGCAACGCCTCGCGGCGCCGCCAGATCCGGATCTCCTCATGGTTGCCGCCCTTCAGCACTTCCGGGACGGACAGCCCTTGAAACGAATCGGGACGAGTATAGACGGGGGCGGCCAGGAGCGCCTCCGAAAAAGAATCCGCCTTGGCCGACTCCTCGTCGCCCAGCACTCCGGGCTGCAGGCGCGACAGGGCGTCCACGAGCACCAGGGCCGCCGGCTCTCCTCCGGAAAGGACGTAGTCGCCGATCGAAATTTCCTCGGCTTGGAGGACCTCGATGGCCCTCTCGTCGATTCCCAAGTAACGGCCGCAAACGATTGCCAGATGAGGCTCTTGCGCCAGCTCGCGAGCCCACGATTGGTCGAGCGTCCGGCCCTGCGGGCTCGTCACAAGCACCCGGGGCCGCACTCCTGGAACCGCGTGGCGAATCGACTCGAAGGCGCTGACGATCGTGTCGGCCTTCATGACCATTCCCGCTCCGCCGCCGTAGGGGTAATCGTCGGTCGTCCCGTAGCGATCGGTGGCGAAATCGCGGATCGCGACCAGCGCCAGGTCGAGGATCCCCTTCTCGCGCGCGATCCGGATCATCCCCTCGTCGAAGGCGCCGGTGAAGGTCCCGGGGTTCAGCGTCAGGATCGAGACCCGCACGTCACTCCTCTCCGGGAAGCCCCGGGAGTCCCGGCGGCGGCACCAGGACGATCGTCCCTTCGGCCGCATCGACCGAACGGAACACCGTCTCGAGAAGCGGGATGAGGATCTCGCCTCGGTCGCCCCGTACGACCAAGACGTCGTTGCTCCCCGTGCCGAAGACCTCTTCAACGCGTCCGAGCACGACTCCCTCGGGAGTCCGGGCCGTGAGGCCCACCAGCTCGAAGCGGTAGAAGCGGCCCTCGGGAAGCGGCGCCACCTGATCGCGGCGAATCGTCAACTCGGCGCTGTGGAGCGCCTCGGCGTCTTCGCGCGTCTCCACGCCCTCGAACCGCACCAGCCAGCGATGCTGGAACGGCCG
>JANNMC010000102.1:0-11177 GCA_031397435.1 Candidatus Eiseniibacteriota bacterium | reverse complement strand
TGAGTCTCTTCTCGCTGGCCGCCATGTTCCTCGTCCTCTACGCGCACTTCCGGTCGGTGCCGATCGTTCTCCAGATCCTGCTCAACATCCCCTTGGCGCTGATCGGAAGCGTCGTGGCCATCTTTCTCACGGGAGGCACGTTCTCGGTGGCTTCGCTCGTCGGGTTCATCACTCTGACCGGTATCGCTTCGCGGAACACGATCATGATGGTGTCGCACTACCTGCACCTGATGAAGGAGGAGGGGGAGAAGTTCGATCGGCATATGGTCGTTCGCGGCTCGCTCGAGCGATTGGTTCCGGTCCTGATGACGGCGCTGACCGCGGGGTTGGCCCTCATTCCGCTGGTGCTCGCCAAGGGCGAGCCAGGCAAGGAAATCCTCTACCCGGTCGCGACGGTCATCCTCGGGGGACTGATCAGTTCGACGCTCCTCGACATGATCGTCACGCCGGCCGTGTTCTATCGCTTCGGTCGGAAGTCGGCGGAGAAGTATTTGGCGGGTGGTACGGAGGAGTCGTGAGGCCGCGCTCGAATCGCGAGCCGGACGTCGCACGACCACTCAACAGAAGGGGATACGGAATGAATCAGTTCGCCATGCGGTTGAGCCTGTTCGCGGTGGTCGGCGGTTTTGTTGTTCTCGCGGGGTGTTCTTCGAAGGAGAGTCGATCCGAGGCGCCGGCGGCGACGTCCGTGCCGGCCCCTCATACCGCCGCGCCGAGTGACGAGGCGGGCACGGCCGGGGCCATCGTTCCGGCGGCCACGGTCGGGGAACTCTGGGGTCAGATCGAAACCGAGCAGGGGAGGCTCTCCTCGGCGATCCAAAACGGCCAGCTCAACGAAGTTCACCTTCTTGCCTTCGGAATCCGTGATCTCGCCGTGGTCTTGGCGGAGAAAGCGAACGCGGCTTCGCCGGGGACGGCGCGACAGGTCAATGGCATGGTCGATCAGGTGAAGGCGTGCGCGACCAAACTCGATGAGCTCGGAGACGCGGGCAACCTGAGCGGCACGCAGATGGAGGCCGCCCGACTCGATAAGACGCTCGTGGCCCTCAAGTCGGTGACCGTCCTGCCGTGAGCCTACCGTCACCGATGGAAGGAGCAAGACAATGAAGGAAGTTCCCGTGGCGTCGGCATTCCGCGACGAGACGCAGGCCGCCATGCAGGTAGCGATCTACACCTGTCCGATGCATCCGGAGGTGCGCCAGCCTGGACCGGGTGTTTGCCCGAAGTGTGGGATGACGCTCGAACCCGTGGCACCCTCGTTGGAGGAATTCGAGGGCACCGAACTAGCCGACATGACGAGGCGATTCTGGGTGAGCGTCGCGCTCTCGGTCCCACTGCTTGTGGTGGCCATGGGCGACATGCTCCCCGGGCGACCCGTTGAGCGGACGCTCGGCCCGACGCTTTCCGCTTGGGTTCAGTTCGTCCTCGCTACTCCGGTCGTGCTTTGGGCCGGCTGGCCGTTCTTTGAGCGGGGCTGGCAGTCCGTCCTCCGGCGTAGTCCGAACATGTTCACGCTGATCGCCCTTGGGGTCTCCATGGCCTACTTCGAGAGCGTGCTGGCGACGGTCGCGCCGCAGAGTTTTCCGAGCGCGTTTCGGGCGCATGGCGGCCGCGTCGCCGCTTACTTCGAGGCGGCCGCGGTAATCGTCACGCTCGTACTCCTCGGCCAGGTGCTCGAGCTGCGGGCCCGGAGCAGCACCAGCTCGGCGATTCGCGCCCTGCTCGGATTGGCTCCGAAGACCGCGCGGAGGCTCCGATCCGACGGCACGGAGGAGGACGTTCCGCTCGACCAGGTCATGGTCGGCGATCGGCTCCGCGTGCGACCGGGAGAGAAGATCGCGGTCGACGGTCTGGTGCTGGAGGGCCAGAGCGCGGTGGACGAATCGATGGTCACGGGCGAACCCATGCCGGCGGAGAAAGTCTCCGGATCCCGTGTCGTCGGCGCGACGATCAATGGAACGGGGTCGCTGGTGATGCAAGCGGAGCGTGTCGGCGCCGAGACGCTACTTGCCCGCATCGTCCAGTCTGTGGCGGAGGCCCAACGAAGCCGCGCCCCGGTCCAGAAGGTGGCCGATCGGGTGTCCGCCTTCTTTGTTCCCTCGGTCGTGGCGGTAGCGGTCGTGACCTTTGCCGTATGGGCCACGATCGGGCCCGAACCCCGCATGGCGTATGGCGTCCTCAATGCGATCGCGGTGCTGATCATCGCCTGTCCGTGCGCGCTGGGACTGGCGACGCCCATCTCGATCATGGTCGCCACCGGGCGTGGGGCGACCATGGGCATACTATTCAAGAACGCGGAGGCGATCGAGGTCTTGCGCACCGTGGACACGCTCGTCATCGACAAGACCGGGACGCTTACCGAAGGCAAGCCGAAGCTCGTCGGGGTCGTCGCGGAAGGGGCATGGAAGGAGGAGGAAATCCTTCGACTCGCCGCCAGTTTGGAACGAGGAAGCGAGCACCCCCTCGCTGCGGCCATCGTGCAAGGGGCAGAGGAGAGGAACATTACCCTCTCGAACGCGACGGGGTTCTCCTCCCAAACGGGGAAAGGAGTCTCCGGGGAGGTCGATGGAAAGATGGTCAAACTCGGAAATGCTGCGCAGCTGGCCGAAGCGAAGCTAGAGCCGGGGACACTTGGGACGAAGGCGGAGGAAATGCGGTCGGCCGGGCAGACCGTCATGTACGCGATGGTGGACGGCGCGCTGGCAGGACTGATCGGGGTGGCGGATCCGATCAAGGCGACGACAGCCGACGCCATCCGCCAACTTCACGACGCCGGGATACGCGTGGTGATGTTGACGGGCGACAGTAAGACGACCGCGGAGGCAGTGGCCAAGCAACTGGGGATCGAGGAGGTCATCGCCGGGGTCTTGCCCGACCAGAAGGTGGAGACGATCAAGCAACTACAGGCGTCTGGCCGAGTGGTGGCGATGGCGGGGGATGGAATCAACGACGCTCCGGCCCTATCGCGGGCCCAGGTCGGGATCGCCATGGGAACGGGAACGGACATCGCGATGAAGAGCGCGAGCGTGACGCTGGTCAAGGGTGATCTACGCGGGATTCTTCGCGCCCGGCGATTGAGCCGCGCGACCATGAACAACATTCGGGAGAATCTGTTCTTCGCATTCATCTATAACGCGCTTGGAGTGCCCGTCGCGGCCGGTGTCCTTTACCCGGTGTTCGGCTGGCTCCTCAGTCCAATCCTCGCCGCCGCCGCCATGAGCTTCAGCTCGGTTTCCGTGATCGGTAACGCTCTACGTCTGCGATCAAGCGAAGTGTAGAGAGGCAGCCTGGAGCCGTTCCCATCGTCCGCGCTTTGAAGAATCTGCCTTCCCGCGCGCAAATATCTCCGTCGATGCCGTCCCTTCCGACGCCGGTGGCGCCGCCGTATTCCGCGACTCCCTCCCCCATCCCACCTGACACCATGGTCTTGGCTCAGATCACGGCGGACCCGGGTGCGTGGCATGAAACTGGCCGTACCCAGTCTCGATGAGTGCACGAGGCGCAGTCTCATGCTGGCCATGAATCGGGAATTCACCCGTACGCTGGAGGGCGAAATGATCGACACGGAACGCCACCACATGTCGGCCGCCATGGAGGACCTAGAGTCGCGGCGAATCGCATACTGGAGGACGATGGACGCGAGCGAGGAGAACCGCCGCGGAGCAGAGCCGGGATGCTGGAACGCCGAGGAGGACTTCGAAATCGTATTTACGACTCGCGACGAACTCCTCGTGTTACATGAAGACTGATCGCCTCAAGAACGGATCGAGCCGGGTGGCACGATCTCTCGTACTCGCTGTCACGATCGTCCTGTTTCTAATCTTCGGTCAAGAGGCATTGGCGGAATGGCCGGCGAGCGGCGGGATCATGGGGCACGAATCGACAGGGTCGTTCCTTTGGGATTGGATCGTGGCCTTCCTCACGCTCGGCCTCAGTTGCCTCTTTGCTTGGGGCAGCCACGGGAATGGCGGCCCTGACCGTCGGCGCATCTAGTGTCGAAGCCCCGATGGGTTGGCAAATGACGGTGATTCACGCCGTCGCACACAAGGAGACCGAGATGAACATCCGTTCTGCGAAGGCAAGGTTTACTCTGGTGACGTTGGGTCTCCTCGCGGCGGCGATCCTCATGGCGGGATGCGCCACGCCGGTCAAGGACCAGAGCGGCGCGATTTCGAGCGCGCAGGTGGAATTGCGCCAGGACATGCGAAAGCTCTGGGAGGATCACGTCACCTGGACGCGGCTCGTGATCGTCAGTACGGCGGCGGGGCTCCCCGATCTGGACGCGACCACCCAACGGCTCCTGGGGAACCAGGCGGACCTTGGCAACGCCATCAAGCCATACTACGGCGACGAGGCGGGAAACAACCTTACGACCCTCTTGCATGCGCACATCGTCGGCGCCGCGAGTCTAATGGCCGCGGCGAAGGGCAAAGATCCCGGAGTCCTGGAGTCCGCGAAGACCTCGTGGTATGCCAACGGCGACGAGATCGCTTCGTTCCTCAGCGCCGCGAACCCCAAGGCGTGGCCGGTAGCCGACATGACCGCGATGATGCGCGAGCATCTCGATCTCACTTTTGCGGAGGCGGTAGACCAACTGGAAGGGCGGTACCCGGAGAGTGTAGCCGGCTACGATAAGGTCCACGACTCAATCCTTCGAATGGCCGACATGCTGAGTGCGGGCATAATCGGTCAGTTCCCGGACAGGTTCTGATCGCGGCGCCCTCACCGGCTCGCGCGCTTGGCCCGTTCCCGCTTCCACGTACTCCGGCCAGCCCGTCGGGCGCGGAGTAGTCGAATCGGATCGGCTACAACGGTACTTCGGCGCGACTATGCGATCCCGTGGAACATCCGCTCCATGCGCGGGCGGAACTTGTCGCCGTCCCAGGACCAGTAGAGGAACATCGCCTTCCCCTTGATGTTCGCCACGGGAAGTGGTCCCCAGAAGCGGCTGTCGAGGCTGTTATCCCGGTTGTCGCCCATCATGAATACGTTTCCGGCGGGGACGACATAGGGACCGAAGTTGTCGCGGGCGGAGATCTCGCGCGGATAGATTCGCGCATCGTCGTGATGGATGAATGGCTCCTCGCGCTTCACGCCGTCCACGTAGAGCACCTTGTCCTTGATCTCGATCGACTGTCCGGCCACCGCGACGCAGCGCTTGATGAAGTCCTGCCGCGGATTCGGCGGGTAGCGGAAGACGATGATGTCGCCCGGCTGCGGCTGGCGGAACGCGGGGAAGCGGTGGTAGAAGAAACGGCGCCCCCCGAAGCCGAGATCGATCTCGGAGCCGTAGAGCATCTTATTGATGTAAAGGAAGTCGCCGACCAGGAGCGTGCTCTCCATCGATCCGCTGGGGATCTGATACGCCTGTGCCACGACGCCGCGGAACGTGACGACGATCGCGAGCGAGATGGCCGCGGTCTTCACCCAATCCTTGAAGGTATCGCCCCGCTTCGGGCCCGTCACCGTCTTGGCCGTGCTCTTCCCATCCGTCGACATCCGTTGGCTCCTCATCGAGAGTTTCACGTAAAGGCGTGCATTCAAAAAAGTGCATTAAGTATGCGCTTTATCCGGGCGCCCTGCAATGCGCGCCGGAGGGGCGTTTCCTCCCCCAAGGCGGGTAACCCCGCGCCGTCCGGCAGGTTCGTCACTACTTCAGCGGGCTGGCCCTCTCCTTGCACCGATTGAGCCATGACATCCACGGCCTGACCCCCACGGAGGGGGATCGCACGGTCCAAATCCGTAACTGGGGGTACACCATGTCTCGCCCCACGCACTCTCCCTACGCTGGATCCATCACGATCGTTTCGCTGCTGGCTCTTCTGAGTGGTCCCGCCACGGCCTGGGCCGCCCCACCGGTCCTTACCGTTCCAGGCTCCCAGGTGGCGGTCGAGCTACAGCTGCTCTCCTTTGGAGTATCCGCCACCGACGCCGACGGCCAGACGGTCGATCTGCGCGCGCTCAGCCTCCCGCTCGGGGCGACGTTCGTGGACCATCGCAACAACAGCGGCACGTTCGCCTGGACTCCCGCCTCCGATCAGGCCGGGAGCTACACGGTGACGTTCCGTGCCGACGATCGCTTTGCCGGAATTGTACAGAGGCCGGTCGCGATCGCGGTCGCAAACGCGAACGCCGCGCCCACGCTCGGCTTCATCTCCGATCGCACGATCGATCCGGGGACGATGGCGATTCTCTCCTTCTGGGCAGTCGACGACGATAGCGATCCGCTCGTCTTCACGCTGGACGGACTCCCGGCCTATGGCCAGTTCACCGACTTCGGCGACGGCACGGCGGGGATGATTCTCGCGCCGACGATTTCCACCCCGCCCGGCACGACCACGATGACGATGCACGTTTCCGACGCCATCGACGTCACGTCGCAGTCGTTCCAGGTGACGGTATCCGGCGCCGCGGTACAGCAACCGCCGGTGCTCGCGGCCTTCGATGTTCCGAGCGTGGCGGAGGCGAGCACCGCCTCTGTGACGCTCCAGGGTAGCGATGCGGACGGAGGCGTCCTCGTCTGGTCGAGCGTGCTCCCGGGCTTCGCGACGCTGACGCCGCTCCCGGCCGCGGCCGGCGCGGCGGCGGCTCGCCTCGACATCGCTCCCGGCTACTGCGACTCGGGAGATCACCAGGGCACCGTCACGCTGAGCGACGGAACCTACTCCGATCAGCAGGGATTCACGCTTCGCGTCACCGACACGCCGCGGACTCCGGTCTGGAGCGCGCCGGCCGAGGGAATGACCGTCACCGCGGTGGTTGGCTTCGACCTGTCGATCGATCTGACGGCGTCCGATCCCGACGTCGCCTGTGGCGCCGCGCCGCCTGTGCTCACGATCGCGAGCTCCGACGGTGGCGATGCGCTCACCCTCACGCTCGAGGCGGGCGTACTCGGAGTCGTTGCCCAGCGCGCCGGTCTCTTCCACGTCACGCTCCGCGCCACTGACGCGGGCGATCCGTTCCGCTTCGCCGAACGCTCGATCACGGTCGTGGCGAACGAAGTGGCGCGCACGGCCGAGGCAGCCGCCTGGTGCCAGCCGCACCAGATCCGGCTCGAGACGGGATCGGATTGGGAGCGGGTCTACGTGGAGCCGCTGGCGGGGACGTTCTCGCTCGACGACGTCGACGCCACGTCGTTTCTCCTGACCGCCTGGGAAGGCGCGGGGAACGGAGTCGCGCTGGCCCCTCCTGTCGACGGCGTGCTGAGGGGCACCGACATGAATGAGAACGGCGCTCCTGAATTTCGCCTCACCTTCAAGAAGCGCGACATGCAGGGGATGTTCTCGTCCGTCGCGGAACCGGTGGAGGGCGCGCTGACCGTGGCCTTCCGCCTCCTCGACGGCACGTCGGTGCGTGCCACGTTCATGGCGCGCGTCGTACCCGAGAAGAAGCGCGCCATCAAGCGCTGCGGTCCGAATCCGTTGAATCCGGAAGCGGTGGTCGCCGTGGAGACGGAGCAGGCAGGTCGTCTTCGCGTGATGGTGTTCGACGTGCAGGGCCGCATGGTCCGCGTTCTCGCCAACGAAGCGAGCGCGCCCGCCGGCATCCGCGAATTTCACTTCAACGGCAAGGACGACCGGGGCCGCACGCTTCGGGCGGGACGCTACTACATTCGCGTGGAGTCGACGATGAGCCCCGACGCGACGCCGCTCACCATCCTGCCGTAACCACGCCGCGCGAGGCGGGCGGCGCTAGACGCTGCCGCCCGCCTCGATCCCCGCGCTCGCTCCCAGGAGCGCGTGGAGCCACTCCCTCCAGATCGGCGCCAGCCACCACTTCAGTCCGACGTCCAGCGCCAGCAGGAGCATCGAGAAGAGCGCCAGGCGGACGATCACGCCACTGCCGCCCTCCACGCGCCGGCCGTAGAAGCGCCCTGCCCCCCAAAGTGCCGCGGCGGTTCCCGCCAGGATGAAGGAGAGGACGCGCGCCACCGACCAGGGCGGCCACGCCACGAGCGCTGTCGTCATCGCGGGAACGGCCGGATCGGCGTTCGCCACCACCCACCCGACGTAGCCGTTCATGTACCCCAGAAGCAGGGAGCCGAGGAGGAGCGCTGCCACCCCCAGCGACGCGGCCGAGAGAATCCAGACCAGCGCGTATTCCAGAAGGAGGCGGGGAAGGAAGAGCGCCAGCGACCCCTCGGGGCCGCGTCCTGTCGCGATCCACCCGACCATCTCGTCCCGGAACGCTGCCGCGTGCCAGATCGTCTGGAGCGCCGCCTGAGGGCTCCTGGCGGATAGGGCGACGGTCGAGACGGTAAGCGCGGCCGCCCACGCGATGGCCAGGAGCGCCGCGTCGCGCGCCCGCCCCTCGCGCACGGCGCGAACGTAGACCCAGGCGAGCGGCGCCATCGGAAGGAGCGCGAAGAGGGGAGGCCACCGCAGGGGAAGGAGCGCCCAGGGGAGGACGAGGGCCGGGATGACAGCGGTCAGGAGAGCGGATATCATGTTCGCTCGCAATCGTACCGCGCTAGGCCCCGAACCCAAAGGAGAAGTCATGCTTCCGGAGTACCGGAGCACCACCTACCTCGATTACTCGCGTCCCGAGCACGACAAGGGGATGCGCGACGCGCTCGCGCTCGTCCGTTCGCAAGCGGCCGGGTCGCACCCGCTCGTCATCGGCGGGAAGCGCATCCAGACCGCCGCGACGTTCCAGAGTTTCAACCCCTCGAATCCCACGGAGAGCCTCGGCACCTTCGCCAAGGGTGGCGCCGAGCATGTGCCGATGGCGGTCGAGGCCGCCACGAAGGCATTTCCGGCCTGGGCCGCCATTCATCCGGAGGAACGCGCCAACGTGTTGCTCCGGGTGGCCGGAATCCTCCGTCTGCGTCGCCATGAAATGAGCGCCACGATGGTGCTCGAGGTTGGGAAGAGCTGGGGCGAGGCCGACGGCGACACGGCCGAGGCGATCGATTTCTGCGAGTTCTACGCGCGGGAAATGATCCGCTACGCCGACCGCCAGCAGATCACGCCGTACCCCGGCGAAAACAACGCGCTCGTCTACATCCCACTCGGCGTCGGCGTGGTGATTCCGCCCTGGAATTTCCCCTGTGCCATCACGCTCGGAATGACGGTGGCGACGATTGTCACCGGGAACACCTGCATTCTAAAACCGTCGAGCGACGCGCCGCTCATCGCCTGGAAGCTCTTCGAGATCCTGGAAGAAGCGGGCGTTCCGCCGGGTGTCGTGAACTTCCTGCCGGGCCCGGGCGGCACGGTCGGCGACGCGCTGGTCGAGCATCCGCAGGTGAGGCTCGTCGCCTTCACCGGTTCGATGCCGGTCGGGATCGGCATCAACGAACGCGCGGCGAAGGTGCAGAAGGGCCAGATCTGGCTCAAGCGCGCGATCCTCGAGATGGGCGGCAAAGACTTCACGATTGTCGACGAGGACGCCGACCTCGACGCGGCGGTCGCCGGCGTCTACGCGGCCGCGTTCGGGTTCCAGGGGCAGAAGTGCTCCGCCTGTTCGCGCGCCATCGTTCACGCGAAGCTCTACGAGCCGTTCCTCGAGCGGCTGGTAGCAAAGGTCAAGACGATGACCATCGGTCCGACCGAGAAGAAGGAGAACTATCTGGGGCCGGTCGTGAACGCCGGCGCCGAGAAGACGATCCTCGAGTACATGGAGATCGGGAAGAAGGAAGGACGCCTCCTCACCGGCGGCGGGAAGCACAGCGGCCCCGGCTACTTCCTCCAGCCCACCGTGATCGCCGACATCCTCCCTCCGGCGCGCATCAGTCAGGAGGAGATCTTTGGCCCGGTGCTAGCAATCCTGAAAACGTCGTCGTTCGAGGAGTCGATCGACATCGCGAACGGCACGATCTTCGGACTCACCGGCGCCTACTACTCTCGCGACCGGGCAAAGGTCGCGGAGGCGAAGCGCCGCCTTCACGTCGGCAACCTCTACCTGAATCGGCGATGCACCGGCGCCCTCGTGGGGATCCATCCGTTCGGCGGCTTCAACATGAGCGGCACCGACTCCAAGGCGGGCGGGCGCGACTACCTGGGGCTCTTCCTCCAGGGAAAGACCATTGTGGAGTACGTCGGCTAGGGACGAGCGATTGTATCGAAGTCACCGTCAACCGGCGTCGACCTCGTGTCGACGCCGGTTTCCGTTTTCGACCAGCCGCGGCACTCGCGCCATCGCCTGCTGCTCGATCCGGCGCGCCCGCATCGCTTCGCTCGCGCGCACCACGACGGCCCGCCAGATGGCATGACTCTCGCTCTACCCTCCGTTCCCCCACGCCTCCATGTTCTCCAGGGAAGGGAGGAAGTCGTGCCTCGCATCATTCGCCTGTCGTTGCTTGTCATCGCTCTTCTCGCGGCCGCCGGACCGGCAGCCGCGGGGCTCCTCACGTTCACCGTCGTCTCGGGAGTCACGACCCTGGACGGCGCGACGATCGTCACCGATCCGCTCGGCCAGGAATCGCTATCCGGTTCGACGTTGGCGCAGCTCGGATCGCCTGGGCTCGTCGATCCGCGGAGCGGCGAGATCCTGGGACTCACGGTCCGGATCACGAACACATCCGATCGGGAAATCGCCTTCCCCGAATTCCTTCCGGGAGTCTCCGTCCTCACGTCCGTCACGGGAATCGCGGGATACGCGACGAAGACGAATGTGGCGGCCGGAGGCGCGGCCAAGCCAGGGGGGACCGGAACGGCCGGAGCCGTGAGCCGGAGCGTGCTCGACCTCACCGTGCCGCTCGAGGCCATCGCCGGTGCGGTTGTCGGCTCGCATGGAGGTAGCGGCGGCGCGGCGACGGGTGTTGCCGACTGCTGGATTTCCGTCACCGGGGCGTCGGGCGCTGAACTGGCGGCGATTCTCGCGGGACTTCGTCTGGCGCCGGGAGAATCGGTGCAGGTCGAGGACTTCATCCGGATCGCCGCGTTCGGACGCGAGGTCGAGGGCGCGCGCATTGCCTTCGGATTCGATCTGCCGACCTTCTCGAGCGGGGGAGTGTCGGTGACATCCGGTGCGTGAACCGGTGCGTTTCTGGAGGCGAGGCCCGAGGAGGATCCTGACCCCGTTTCGGCTGCCGCGCCGGAGCCGCCGGCGGCGTTCGCCTGGATCGGCGCGCTAGCGGGGCTTGGCCTGGGTATCGGCCGTTGCGGTCCTCGCCACTAGGACTTCAACAAGGCGGCGCGCGAAGAGAGGCAGGGTGTCGTCGCGCGCTCCCATCA
>JANNMC010000069.1:0-10056 GCA_031397435.1 Candidatus Eiseniibacteriota bacterium | reverse complement strand
CTCAGCTCCTCGACCGGGCGCTCGATGCTCTTATCCGAATTCACGAGAAGCGGAAGCTCGGCGCGATCACCCGGCGGCCGAGCCCGCGAGGCGCCGCCACGAGGCCGAGCCCGCAGGGAACGACCGTCCGGAGTCGGTACGTCCCGGCACAGGCGGAAGCGACAGGAGGCGCGGCTCGCCGCTGCGGGAGAGCGGGCTGCGGCCAAGGAGAAGACTCTGGACGTGCTCGCCGGCCTACGCGGCCTCGGATGCCGAATGGACCAGGCACGTCGTGCCGCTGAGTTCTCGGAGATCCTCTACGGTGCAACCCTCGAGGAGCGGATGCACGCATCCCTGAAGTTCCTCCGCGAAGTTTCTCCCCGGAAGATTGGCCCAAGGCCCCGCGCCACCGCAGGGGAATTCAACCGCGCGGCCAAGACCGTGAGGCTGGAGCCCGCCTGATGCGGCCTGCCCACCGGCATGCGAAGTGGCGGAGTTAGGGCCGGCTGCGGAGGGGGCGGCGGGAGCGGAACGCCTCCTCCAACGGTTCAAGGATCTCGAAGGGAACGGGGACGGCGCCGATCGCCACTCCAGGGGTCCGAGCACCGTGACAGTCGGTGCCGCCCGTCTTGAGGAGGCCGAATTGCGCCGCGATGGCGGAGTAGCGCTTCACGGTCGAGGCGTCGTGCTTCGTGTGCCAGACCTCGATGCCGTCGAGCCCCCGGCGGGTCCAGTCGGCGATCAGGTGGTCGCGATTGAGTGTTCCGGGATGCGCGAGGACGGTCACGCCCCCCGCCTCGTGCACGATGGCGGCGGCCTCGTCCATCGGCACCGTCATCTTCGGGACGTAGGCTGGCGCATGGTGTCCCAGATAGCGCTGGAAGGCCTCGTTGAGACTGTCGACGTGTCCCTCTTGAAGAAGCGCCTCGGCGACATGGGGGCGCCCGATGGCGCCGCCGTTCGCGATCGCCTCGACTTCCTCGATCGATATCCGGATCCCGATCCCCTTCAGCCTGGCGAGGATCTTCCGTGCCCGCTCGTGACGTCCCTCGCGCCAGCGCGCGAGCGCGACCACGAAACCGGGCTCCTCCGGATCGAATCCGTAGGCCAGGACGTGGACGTCGATTCCCTGCTCGTTCACCGACAGCTCGACGCCGGTGATCACGCGAATTCCGGACGCCTCGGCGATCTCCCGTAGACGCGGAATGCCGTCCACGGCGTCGTGGTCCGTCAAGGCGATGACCTCGACGCCCTGGCGCACGGCGTGGGCAGCGACTTCTTCAGGAGTGTCGGCGCCGTCGGAGGCGGTCGAGTGAAGATGAAGGTCGAGGCGCGAAACGCTCATCCAAGGTCCCGCGATCCGGACAGCTTCTGCTTCAGTTCCCGCACCTTGGTCGCGACCTTGAGGAAGTCGACATTCAGGACGTGGACCTCCTCGAAGTGCTGGAGGGCGCGGTCGAGGTTTCCAAGACGTTCGTGGGCCATACCGAGATTGTACCGGATACTGATCGTTTCGTCTGGTCCATGTCCGGGGAGCTCCAGCGCCCGGGTAAGCTCCTGGATGGCCTGTGCCGGCTCGTTCTTTTCCAGGCAGCAGAGCGCGATCATTTCGAGCGACTTGAGTTCCATTGGCGCGCCCTTCTGCGCGATCTGGAACTCGGAAATCGCCTCCTCGTAGAGCCCCATTTCCATGTACGCCATGCCGAGATCGTAGTGGCTCTCGTGATCTTCTCCCGAGATCGAATTCTGGATCCCCTGCTTGAACTCGTCGATGATCTCCTCGAGATCGACCAAGCTGTCCAGGTTCGAGGGCGTCTCGTCCCGCACCCGCACGGAGGCGGCCGGTTTCGGCACGTCGATCGCGTCGAAATCAACGTCGCTGCCCCGAGGCGGCGGCGTGTGAAGAACGGCGTCGAGGCGCTGCACGCGCATCCGCGCTCGGTCGTTCGTGCCGTCCAGTTCTAGGATTCGGAGGTACTCCGCCCTCGCAAGCGCCCACTCCTCCATGGCGAGGTAGCGTTCTGCGAGGTCGAAACGGGCGCGCGCCTCGGCGGGCCGGTCCTCCGTCTGCGCCGTGATGTCGACCTGCCGGCGGAGCGCCGCCTCGTGCTGCGGCGCGATCTGCAGGAGCGACGCGAGAAGCATTCTCGCGCGGGAGAGATCATTCCGGAAGAAGGAGCGTTCCGCCGCCTTCCAGAACTCGTCGGCCGCCAGTTCGGGCTTCCCGGCACTCAGGTAGGTCGTGGCGAGCTCTTCATGGCTGGGCGGCGCCACATCCGCGGGTGCCACAAACAGAGGCTCCGGCTCGGACGGCGCGACCGGCTGGGCGGCGACGACTGGCTGGGCAGCGACGACTGGCTCGGCGGCGACGACCGGCTCGGGCGGCGTCGGCGGTGCGGCAATCGGTTCGGTGGCGAACGAAATGACCCCCGGTTCGAACGACCCGCCCGCGTCTGGAACCGTGGCCGTGGGCGGATCCGCGGTCGGCGCGGCATCCAGCGAAACGACTCCCGGTTCCAGCGGGCCGGAACCCCCGGGAGCAATCGATTGCGCGGACGTCTCGAACCCGTTCCGGCTGGGGGGCATCGCCGTCGGCTCGGCCACGCTTTGAAGGCCCGAGCCATGCTCGATCGCGAACGAACCGTCTCCCGCCTCCGCCGAAGCCTCCGCGCCGGCAACGGGCGCCGCGGTGAGCGTGGGCGCCAGCGTCGAGGCGCGCTCCCGCAACTCGACGGCGGTGCTTCGCCGCCCCGCCTGTTCCGCGCGGTCGGCACGGCGAAGGAGCTCCTTCCCGCCGCGCTCCGGCAGGTCGCCGCGCATGGAAATCTCGACGTACTTCTCCGAGAGATCGTCGTTATCGGGGGAGAGTGAGAGAACCAGGTCGAGGACGTCGAGCGCCGGCTCGTGTTCCTGACGGCGAATGGAGCCCTCGGCGTACTCCAGATAGTGAATCTGGGCGTCGCCGTAGAGACCCTCCTTCGCGTAGAGATCCCCCAGCGAGCGGTGGATCTGGAGGTCCTCTTTCGAAATTCTGAGAATCTTTTTACAGACCGCGATGGCGTTCTTGAACAGCTCGGCGCGGGAGTATTCGTCGACCGCCTGACGGTAGCGGCGAACGGCCTCCTGCATCGAGCCGCGCTTCGCCAGCAGATCCGCGACGAGAATGAAGTCGTACGGGTCCTTGTCGCCGCTCTCGAAGAGCCTATCGAACTCCGCCAGGGCGGCGTCGATTTGTCCCTTCTGGATCAGCTGTTGGGCCTTCTTCTTGATCGCGAGATTGCGGTCCACGATGCCTCGTTCGCTCCTTCGAAGTCCCCTACGCCCCGGCCGCGAGTCCCATCCGCGTCCGCACCCGATCCACGACCATCGCGTGAAGCGCCGCCGCCTTGTCGGTCGCCTGCCGCGCGCGAGCCTCCAAGGCCCCGCGCTCCTCCGCCGGCACCGACGGCAGGTTGATCGCCACGTTCAGCGCGGCGCCTTCCACGCCTCCCCGGGCGAGCCACCCGGCCACTCCCGCATCGCTCACCGCGTTCTGATTTCCCACCTCCGCGACGTCCGCGGCGAGTTCCAGCGCCCGCAGGCAGGCTTCCGCCGTACGAAGAGGCACCGCCGCGGCATTCCGCGCGGCGCCGGCCAACGCCTTCTCGCGAGTCGCCATCTCTTCCGGTGTCCGCTGCGAGAGCTTCGACGCGGCCACGAAGCCTTCGTAGGCCTTCGCGTCCTCCGATACCAGTTCGAAGAGTTCCCGCCGAAGCGCTTCGCCGTCCCGCTCCACGGAGCGCATCCGCTCCTCGTGCTCGGCGTAGCGCTTCTTTCCGATCGTCAGCCGCGCGACCATCGTCGCCAGCGCGCCCGCGAGGGAGCCGGCCAGAGCCGCCACGCTCCCCCCGCCCGGCGTCGGCGCCGACGAGGCCACCTCGTCCAGGAACTCCGGCACCGCCTGCTCCGCGGCGCCGATGTTTCGGGCCAGCCGATTCTCCAAGATCTGCTCTCGTGAGAAGTTCTCGAGCCGCAGGGTGTGCTCCGCGACGTCGAGGAGCGCGTCCTGGCAGACCAGGCCGACGATCTCGCTTCCCACGATTGGAACACCGTAGCGCTCCGCCTCTTCTCGAATCATCGCGAAGACACGGTGCACCGGAGTGCCCCACGTGTTCACGAGGTTCATCGAAACCTGCACGATTCCGCGCTCGTGCAACTCGAATCCGAGCGCCTTCACGTATCGCAACCCGCCGGTCTGAAAGCGGATCGCCTTCGCGATTCGCTTCGCCACCTCCACGTCACGGGTGCCGAGATTCACGTTGAACGCGAGCAGCGGCAGCCGCGCCCCGATCGCGATCGCGCCCGCCGACGCATGAATCGCCTTCGGACCGAAGTCGGGATCGCGCTCGGAATTCACTCCAAGCTCCTTTGCGATCCCCTCGAACTCGCCGCGCCGGACGTCCGCAAGGTTCTGGCGGGCCGGCCGGGTTGCCGCCGCTTCGTAGAGATAAACTGGAATCCCCAGTTCCGTCCCGATCCGCTCCCCCGCCCGGCGCGCCAATTCGACGCAGCGATCGAGCTTCGCGGTGCCAATCGGCACGAACGGCAACACGTCGGTGGCCCCCATTCGCGGGTGCTCGCCTTGGTGTTGCCTCAGATCGATCAACTCGGCCGCCTTCCGGACTCCTCGGAGCGCCGCCTCCAGCACGGCCTCCGGTTCCCCCACGAAGGTGACCACCGAACGGTTGTGATCGGCGTTCATCTCGTGTCCGAGCAACCGGATCGAGCGATCATGCGAAATTTCGGCAACAATGGCCGTAACTACAGACTTATTTCGCCCTTCGCTGAAGTTGGGGACGCACTCGATAAGCTCCGCCATCGGGTACCCTCCTGGGCATGAATGTCCGCGAGCAAGGCGCCTGGCGCCACCCCGCAATCGATAGTTTTGACAATCGGTTAAGGCTCAACTCTCAGGTACAACGCGATTCGTTTCCCGCCTCGTGCGCCACCGTTCCGCGAATCACCACAAGGCGGGTGTGATCGTGCCCGTAGTGGTAGGGAATGTGGCGATAGTCGCCCCCCTCGAAGAGCACGAGATCGGCCTGAAATCCTGGCTGAATCCGGCCAATCCGGCTGTTTCTTCCGATCGCGGCGGCGGCGTTGACCGTCACGGCCATCCAGGCCTCGGCCGGCGTCATCTTCATCTGCGTGACGGCAAGGGTCATCGCGAGGGAGAGCGAGGAGGACATGGTGCTCCCCGGATTCCAGTCCGTCGCCACCGCCACGGGGAGTCCCATCTCGATCATCCGGCGGGCCGGAGCGTACGAGAGTCCGAGCGTGAATGCCGTTCCCGGCAAGAGCACCGCAACGACACCCGCCGCGGCCATGGCCCGGAGGCCATCCTCGGATGAGAAGAGGAGATGGTCCGCCGAGACGGCCCCGACTTCGGCCGCCAGCGCCGCGGCGCCCACGTCGCCTAATTCGTCGGCGTGAAGCTTCGGCACCAGACCATGCCGCTTCCCCGCCTCGAGCAGCCGGCGCGATTCCTCCGCCGTGTAGACCCCCTTGTCGCACCAGACATCGCAGAAATGGGCCAGCCCTTCCGCGTGGACCGACGGGATCATCTCCTCGATGAGGAGGGCGATGTACTCCTCGCGGCGGGAGCGGTACTCCTCCGGAACCGCATGGGCGCCGAGGAACGTGGGAACGACATCCACCGGAGAGCCGGCCGCGGCTCGCCCCAGCGCGCGGAGTTGCTTCCCTTCCTCGCTCCAGGAGAGTCCATAGCCGCTCTTCGCCTCGACCGTCGTCACGCCCTGCGCCAGGAGCAGACGGAGCCGGCCCGCCACCCGATCCGCCAGCTCGTCCTCGCTCACCGCGCGGAGCGCCCGCCGGCTCGACTCGATACCGCCTCCCTTGGCCGCGATCGATTCGTACGATTGACCGCGCGCACGGGCGTCGAACTCCATCTCCCGCGTGCCGGCGAAGGGGAGATGCGTGTGGGCGTCGATCAGCCCGGGCGTCACGAGGAGGCCGCGCGCGTCGATCACGCGGGCGGCAAGCCGCTCCGGGAACTCCGCCGTCACGTCGGCGGTCGATCCGACGGCGGCGATCTTCCCCCCCAAGCTGGCGACCGC
Organism: Candidatus Eiseniibacteriota bacterium; assembly: GCA_031397435.1. Classification (GTDB taxonomy): domain Bacteria; phylum Eisenbacteria; class RBG-16-71-46; order SZUA-252; family SZUA-252; genus SZUA-252. The sequence continues at coordinate 3,961 of JANNMC010000069.1, read as the reverse complement.
GGCGTCGGTGAGAACGAGCGGCTGATCGAGCGCGCTCCCTCGAAGCGGCGCGCCGGCCGGCGTGGCGGGGGCGGTCAGGAGCTGCGCCGCCCGGACGATCAGGAGATCGGCACGGCGGGCTGTTCCCTCGTGCGGCGGCATGTTCCCGCTCATGTGGCCCGCGGAATCGTGAGGCCGTGGCGCTTCGCGTTCGCCACGGCGTCGGGATAGCCGGCGTCGGCGTGGCGGAAGATCCCCATGGCCGGGTCGTTCGTGAGAACGCGGCGGATGCGCGCGAGTCCCGCCGGCGTGCCGTCCGCCACCATGACGACGCCCGCGTGGATCGAGTTCCCGATACCGACCCCGCCTCCATGGTGGACCGAAACCCACGACGCTCCCGAGACGGCGTTCACGAGCGCGTTCAGGATCGGCCAGTCGGCGATCGCGTCGCTGCCGTCGAGCATGGCTTCGGTTTCACGGTGTGGCGAGGCGACCGATCCGCAATCGAGATGGTCGCGGCCAATGACGATCGGCGCGTCGACCTCTCCGCGCTCCACGAGGCGATTCAGCACTTCCCCGAAGCGCGCCCGCTCTCCCATGCCTAGCCAGCAGATGCGGGCCGGCAGTCCCTGGAAGGCGACCCGCTCGGAGGCGAGCTTGATCCAGCGGTGAAGCGGCTCGTTGTCGGGAAAGAGTTCCAGGACCGCGCGGTCGGTGACCGCGATGTCCCGGGGGTTCCCGGAGAGCGCCGCCCAGCGGAACGGCCCCTTTCCCTCGCAGAAGAGCGGCCGGATAAACTCGGGGACGAACCCCGGAATCTTGAACGCGTCGGTCACCCCCGCTTTCTCGGCCTGCGCGCGGAGGTTATTGCCGTAGTCGAACGTCACCGCGCCCGCATCCTGGAACGCGCGCATGGCCTGCACGTGGCGCCCCATCGATTCGATGGCGAGCGCGATGTAGCGCTTCGGGTCGTCCAGTCGGAGCCGGAGCGCGTCGGCGTACGACATGCCGCCCGGGACGTAGCCGTTCAGCTCATCGTGGGCCGAGGTCTGGTCGGTGACGAAGTCGGGACTCACGCCGCGCCGGACCATCTCCGGGAGAAGATCGGCGGCATTTCCCACGAGGCCGATGGAAAGGGCGCAGCGGCTCTTCGTCGCCTCCCCGACCCATCCGAGCGCCTCGTCGAGCGACGTGGTGCTCTTGTCGACGTAACGGGTCTCCAGGCGGCGCTCCACGCGGTGTGGATCGACATCGATGGCGAGGCAGACTCCCTCGTTCATCGTGACGGCCAGCGGCTGCGCGCCGCCCATGCCGCCCAGGCCCGCCGTGAGGACCCACTTCCCCTGAAGCGTCCCTCCGCCGTGCTGGCGCGCCGCCTCCGCGAACGTCTCGTAGGTGCCCTGGAGGATGCCCTGCGTTCCGATGTAGATCCACGAGCCGGCCGTCATCTGGCCGTACATGGTGAGCCCTTTCGCCTCCAGGGCGCGGAACTCGTCCCAGGTCGCCCACTTCGGCACCAGGAGCGAGTTCGCGATGAGGACGCGCGGTGCGTCGGGGTGGGTGTTCACAACGCCGACCGGCTTGCCCGACTGGACCAGGAGCGTCTGATCGTTTTCCAGCGACCGGAGCGACGATACGATCGCGTGATAGTCGGGCCAGCTTCGTGCCGCGCGTCCGGTGCCGCCGTAGACGACCAGGTCTTGCGGATTTTCGGCCACGTCCGGATCGAGGTTGTTCATGAGCATTCGGAGCGCGCCCTCCTGGTGCCATCCCTTGCACGAGCGCTGCGCTCCACGCGGCGCGCGAATCGGCTCGGCCGGCGGCGTGCCCCTCAGCGGGACGGGCGCGGAATCGGTGCGGGTCATCGGACAGCTCCTTTCGACTAGAACGGCGCCACGCCGGCCGCATCGGCCGCCGCGGCACACGCGATCCACGTATCGAGACGATCGAGATCCAGATCGAGGCGCCGGTCTCCCGTGAGCGGAGGAACGAGCGCGCGAATGCCGGCATGAAGCGACTCGAGCGCCGCGCTCGAACGCGCGGGCCGAAGCGATTCGATGCCCTGCGCGGCGCAGAGCAACTCCGCCGCCACCACCCGGCGGACATTTCGAACGAGCGCCAGCGCCTTCATCGCCGCGTGCATCGCCAAGCTCACATGATCCTCCTGCCCCGCCGAGGAGGGAATGGAATCGACCGACGCGGGGTGCGCCAGCGCCTTGTTCTCGGCCACCAGCGCCGCCTGAAGATACTGAACGATCATCATGCCGGACTCGAGCCCCGGATTCGTCGCGAGGAACGGCGGAAGCCCGCTCTTCGCCGATTCCAGGAGCAAGTAGGTCCGGCGCTCGGCAATCGAACCGACCTCCGCCATCCCGATGGCGAGGAAGTCGAGCGCCTGCGCGACCGGCTGGCCGTGGAAATTTCCAGCCGAGACGATCTCAGGAGCAGCGCCACCGGGGGCGCCCGCCGTCAGGCAGAGCGGATTGTCGGTGACGCTGTTTAGTTCGGTGACCAATCGCTCGCGCGCGAACCAGGCCGCCTCCAGCGACGCTCCCAAGACTTGAGGAGCGCAGCGGAAGGAGTAGGGGTCCTGCACCCGGTCGCAATCGGCGTGCGACGCCACGATGCCGCTCCCTTCCAGGAGGCGGAGAACGGCTGCCGCGGAGGCGATCTGTCCCGCGTGCGGGCGAAGCGCGTGGACCCGAGGATCGAACGGCTTGGGGCTCCCCCGCATCGCCTCCACCGAGAGCGCGCAGGCCGCGTGGGCGGCCCGGAGCACTTCAAAGCCTTCCGCCAGCGCGAGCATCCCGACGGCCGTGGCCGCCTGCGTTCCATTGATGAGGGCAAGCCCTTCCTTCGCGGCCAGGATCAGCGGCGTCAGTCCCGCGTCGCGCAGGTGCTCCGCCGCCGGCGCCACACGTCCCGCGTGCCGCGCTTCCCCTTCCCCGATGACAACGAGCGCTAGGTGCGCGAGCGGAATGAGATCGCCGCTCGCGCCGAGCGATCCCTTGCTCGGGACGACCGGGAGAATGTCGCGCTCGCGACGTTCCAGGAGCCGCGCCACGAGTTCGGGGCGCACGCCGCTCGCGCCGAGCGAGAGAGAGTGCGCACGCAGCGCCAGCATGAGCCGGATGACGGCCGGCTCCAGTTCCGGTCCCGCGCCCGCCGCGTGGCTCCGCAGCAGATTCACTTGGAGCGCCGCCAGGTCGGCGTCGGCGATCCGGACCGATTTGAGGGCGCCGAATCCGGTGTTCACGCCGTAGACCGCGGCGCCTCGATGGAGCGCGGAGTCGATCAGCGCGCGCGAGGGCGCCATGCGCGCCGCGGCGCCGGAGTCGAGGCGGGCCGGAGTGCCGGCCGCCAGGGCGCGCGCGTCGTCGAAGGTGAGCGCGCGTCCTCCGATGGGAACCGGCTGCGAGGTCACGCTGGGCACGGAAGAACCTCCGTTTCAATGAAGTCGCGGATCAGGGCCGCCGCTTCCGCGGGGGTACGGGCCACGGCCGGGCGTGACGGAAGGCAGGCGGCGAAACGGGCGCCATATCCCGATCGGAGGATTCGCGGATCGGCCACCAGCACCGCGCCGCGGTCGGTCGCGCTCCGGATGAGGCGGCCGACGCCCTGGCGGAATCGGAGGATCGCCTCAGGGAGCATCAACTCCTTGAAGGGATCACCCCCCTCGGCGCTGATCCGCTCCGAGCGCGCCTCCACGACCGGGTCGGTCGGTACGGGGAACGGAAGCCGCGCGATGACCAGGATCTCGAGCGCCGCGCCCGGGAAATCGACTCCCTCCCAAAATGAGGCGGTTCCCAGGAGAACGCTCCCGGGGCGATCGCGAAAGGCATCGGCCAGCGGCGCGGCCGGTGCTCCCGGCGCCTGCGCCAGTAGCGGGACGCCCTGGGCGGCGAGCGGCGCGCGAAGCCGTGACGCCAGCGCCTCCAGCATCTGAAACGACGTGAGGAGGACGAGCGTGCTTCGCCGAAGC
>JANNMC010000065.1:0-11193 GCA_031397435.1 Candidatus Eiseniibacteriota bacterium | reverse complement strand
CCCCTGCCGTCGCGGTGCAGCTCAGCGCCGCCGCGCTCCTCAGCGAGGCGCTGGGTCTGGCGCTGGCCGAGTGCCCGCTCGCCGCGCGGACGCGCTTGAGCCGTGAGCTGTCGACCGTGTGGCAGCGCCTGGACGACCCGGCCAGGCCGGGCGCGGCGCGGACGGAACAGGCCGAGTTTACAAGCCCGCCTGCCTCGGTCTGCACGGTCACCGTCGGACGATTGAGGTCCGGGAACACGTCCACGGGCAGCCGCAGGATCACCGCCACGCCGTACACGAGAAGCAGCACGGCCGCCGCCACGACGAACAGCCTGTTTCTCAGCGAGAACAGGATGATTCGATCGAACATGGTCGCGCTCCCTCAGTTCCCGAGGCCGACGACCGGAGCCGTCAGCAACGGATAGCCGCCCGCGACGACCACCCGGTCGCCCGGAGACAGGTCGCCGGTGACGGCCACCCGGGGGCCGAGGCTCGTGCCCAGGACGACCTCGCGCGCGGTAAAGCGCTCCGGGGCCGTGTGGACGAACACGAGCTTCCGTCCCTCCTTCTCGAAGACGGCGGTGCGAGGAACGACGAGCGTCGATTCCTCCCCGCCCTGTTCGATGCCAACGTCGACGAGGGCCCCGATCTTCAGGCGGCCCCCCGCGTTCGGCACTTCGAACCATGCCTCGATGGCGCCGGGCACTTCCCCTTGGGTCACGCCGAGAGCGACCCGCCGTCCCGCCAAGGCCACGTCCGGCATGCTCTGCGACGTGATGACGGCGCGCGTCGAGTGCTGCACGCTCGCGATGTCCGCCTCGTACACATCGGCATGCACCCAGACGACCGACGGATCGAGCAGGGTCATAAGCTTCTGTCCCGCCTCCACGAGCTGGCCGTTCACCACGAAGACGCCCGTCAAGACACCCGACAGGGGGGAGCGAAGAGTGAGATCGTCGACCACGGTGAGGCGCGCCACCGCCGCCCCCTTGGTCACGCGTTGCCCCATCACGGGCGCTCGGCCGGCGGCGAAGAAGAGGCGACCCGACTGCGGCGCCACGATCTCGATCTCGCCCCCGCCGCGGGGCGCCACGCGCCCAAGCACCGTTAGACGGCGCTGTACCGGCTGGCGCCGCAACGGCTCGGTGAGAATCCCCAGCAGGAACTGCGACTCCTTGGCGACGTGGACCTGCGCCCCCGGAGCGGCCGGCGCGCCCGATACGGCCGGGGCTTTGTCATGGCCCTCGTGGGCCCGCGCCGCCGGCGCCAGGGCGAAGCAAATCAGCAGGACCGCGGGAGCTGCCGGGGCGCGGCGGAGCGCCCAGATGAGAGACCCGCCGAGAAGCACGACCACGACGCCCAGCAGCCACGGCCAGGGAAACGCGTTCGAGGCGGGGCCATCGGTCGCCGCGCCAGCTCGCCTCACATCCAACCCCGATAGCGCGAAGCGCTCTTCTCCGCCGGGGCCGGCAATCGTCAGGAGCATCGTGTACGAACCGGTGTCCGGCGGCGATTGAAGCGGAGATCCGTATATGCCGGATCGCTGGGTCGCCGTGAAGGCGCCGGCCGAAAGCGCGCGGCCGCCGGAACGAAGGCTCCACGAAATCGCGGCACCTGCGACCGGCGCATTGGTCCGAAACTCGCTGAGGTAGAGATCCACGACCGACTTTTGCCCGGGGCGCAGAGGGTCGTTTTTGAGCACGACCTCATAGCGATCCGAGACGGCCGTGAGAACGTGGCGGTCGGCCATCGGCGCGCCGCTCGTCGCGGGCGCGTTATCGTGCCCTTCATGGGCGCCGGCGCGCGGCGTCATGCCACTGGCCAGCCCCAAGAACAGCACCAGCGTCCGGACCCGGCGATTCATCGTTCGACTCCCGCGTTCAGACGGGCGAGCTCGAAACCGACGCTCGATTCCAGTTCACCGCGGGCGCCCCAGTAGGCGTCGCCCGCTTCGAGTTGCCCCAGAAGCGTTTCCACGAGGCGCCCTTTCTGCGTAAGGTAGGAGTCGAGCGAAATGCGGCCGTCGGCGTAGGCCTCGCGAATGAGCACGAGGTCCTGCCGCACGCGCGTCGATCGCTCGAGGTAGAGACGGTAAATGCCGGCGGTGTCGTGAAACCGGCGAAGCACTCCGAGGACTTCCATCTGAGTTCGCACGCGATAGCGGGCGTACTCCGCCTCGCGGAGCAGGATCTCTGCGGAAGCGCGCGCCCGGCCCGCTTGGTTCCTCTGCCAGAGCGGAAGCGGCGCGCTGACCCGAACGTTCCAGAGAATGTCGGTGGATTGGACCCCCGCGATCCCCCCGATGATCGCCGGATCGCCCGTGAAGTCGTCCGCCGAAAACGAACCGCGCTCGCGTGTCAGACCGGCCCCCACGGTAAGGTTGGGCCGGGCCTCGCGATCGGCGAGCGAAAGCTCCGCCCGCCCCTCCGCGATCCGCCGCCGGAACACCTCCCCCGTTCGACGCGCTCTCAGCGCGAAGGCGACGAGCGAGTCCCCCGGCGCCTGGAGGGTGTCCGCTTGAAGTTCTCCGCTCAGCCGCGCCGACTCCGGCATCTCCCGTCCCATCGCGAGTCCCAAGGCGACGATCGCCTGCCGGAGTTCCCCGCGCGCGCGAAGAACTTGAACTTCCAGCCGGAGCAAGTCGAGTTCCGTGAGCCGGCCGGTCACCGGGGTCATGGACCCGTCGCGTACTCGCGCTTGCGCCGCCAGAACGACCCGCCGATCGAGCCCAGTCAGCTCATCCACGATCTGCAGTCGATCCCGGAGGAAGAGCGCTCGGGCGAAGCGGGCGCGGACGTCGAATTCGATTTCCTGAAGCTTGGCATCCCATTCCGCCGCGCCGCTCCGCGATCGCGCGGTGGCGACAGCCTGCCGAGCGCCTCGCTTCCCCCCCCACTCCACTTCCTGGCTGATCCCCAGCTCGAACGACCCCTCGGCTCCCGACCCGAGCGACGCCCCGCCCCGCGCCACCCGCAACTCCATTTCCGGATTGAAGGCGGGAACCCTCGCGAACATCGATTCGGCGCGTGCCACGGAGAGATTCGCCGCCGCAAGCCGCAGGTCGGGATGGCTCTGGCGCGCGATCTCGATCGCCGACGACAGCGTCAGCGGATCTGGAAACCGCGTCGGCCCCGCCGACGTTGGAGCCTCCTCGTCCCCATTCCGGGGCGGGCCCTGCGCCAAGGAATCGGGGATGAATGTGATTGTGAGAAGTGTCGTCATCGCGATCGCCGCGAGGCGATCCGTCAGCCGCAACGCCATTCTGTTTCCACCTTTCCGTCAGGTCGTCGGGTGCCTGACATGCATCCCGCGCACACCGGCAACGGAGCGCGCTCTCCTACCTCAGGACGAGGATGGGAAGCTAGGCGGAGTGCGGCGGACTGCGGGGAGATTGCGGCGACGCGGAGGGACCGGGCGGAGAACCCGTTCCTGGTTCCGGCGCGATTCCGGCGCTCACGCCGTCCGCGTTGAGTGAACGCGTGGGCGCATCCGTGATCGCGAGCAGGCCCCGCGTGCAGTCCGGGGCCGTGAGCGAAGGTGAAGGTGGTGCCGGCGCCGCTGGAAGTTGAAGGCAGGCACAGCCGCACTCGTCCGTCGGCGACGACGGCGCGTGCGCCGGCGAGCCCTCCGTACGCGAGCCGTGATTGTCATGGTCGTGGCCGCCCGATTTCACCGTCGCGGCCGAGCCATGCGACGGCGTCATCTCGCAGTGCGCCTGCTCCCATGGCAGAAGCACCGTGACGACCAGAGCCAGAATCACGCGAAGCCTGAACAAGACTTTCATCCGACCGACACCTCCACTCACTTATGAACGTTAAGCATCGAATCGACCACGACCACCCGTCAACCACATTATCCGCGTCAGATCTACATCTTCATTTTCATCTTACTCCCCTGCCCGCCCCCATGCATTTTCGCCATGGCATCGCAGTGTGCGTGCACGCTCGCCGCCAACGTGGCGACCTGCTTCACGTCCGGCTTGGCCGACCGAGTCTCCTTCTCGAGTTCCGTGAGCTGGGTGTCCAGTTCGGTCCGATGGGTCTCCATCTGCTGCATCATGCTGCCCATGGCGGCGTTCATTTCGGCGCTCATCGTCTTCATGTGAGCTTGGTGATGTTTTTTCATCTGGTCGAAGCTTCGCCGCATCTCCGCCACCGCGGCATTGGCGAAGTCGACGTCGACCGACCCGGCTCCCGCCGCTTGCTCGTGCAGCGCTTTGGCGAAAGTGCTCAGGTTGTGGTGGTAGGCCATGGCCAAGACATGATGTGGCCCTTTGGCCATTTCCATCGCCATGTGATCGTGCGCCATCTCCTTCTTGCCTTGCGCGGTAGTCGTCGTGGCACCGAGGACCCCGAGGGCCAGAGTCATCAGGAGCGCCGCGATAGCCTTCGTCTTCATGTTTCTTCTCCCTTCGGGAGCGTGAGAGATTCTCCGGGACAGCCCCGCGCGACGCCGCCCGCCGATGTCCGGATGATCCGGCATTCGGCGTCCGTCACGTATCCGATCCTGCTACGAGCCGCCTCGCCGCTTCAGAAGAAGCCAGGCCAGTAGGATCAAACTGGCCAGCCCCACGATCCACCATAGAACCAGCCATCCGCCGTGCCCGTAGCCGCCCATGTTCCCCATGTCGCCCATTCGTAATCCTCCCTCCGCTCAGAAGGCCCACATGATCTGGGCAATGGCGCTCCGTTCTCGGGAAGTGCCGGTCGATTTCAGGAATTGGGATTCGAGCGTGAGGCGCACCTGCGTCTGCGCCCAGCAGGAGACGCCGAGCGTCGGTCCGTCGGTCGTCTCGGCGTCCCCGACGGGCGCCTCACGACGGGCGTGATCGTAGCGAGCGTATCCAGCCCAGCGGGCCCCGAGGCTGGCCTCCCCGAGCGCGAACCAGCCCGACGTGCTCAGTGAACTCTCCCCGGCCGGCTCGTCATTCCCCCAGAGGAGCCCCAGGACGCCCTTCATCCCGTGCCCATAGGCATTGGCGAACAGCGCGACTCGGTCGTAGTCGATCGAGGGTTGGCCGGGCGACTCCGAGATCTTGCCTTTGTAGCCGAACCCACTGACGGCGTTGCCCGTCTTGCCGATGAGGAATTCCGCGCTGGCATAGACATCCGTGTGGCTGGCTCCCATGAGACCGTCGATCTGCGGCTGACCCACCCCCAGGTAGGCGTTCCATCGCGGCAGGTCCACGACGCCGACCTCGATTCCTCGCAAGCGCGTCACGGGAGCCCACGGGTTCTCCGCTCTCGACGGCGATTTCAGGATTACGGGCCGAGACAACGGCATCTCGGCGCCCCCTCCGTTGAAGAGAACCGCGAAGGGTAGGAGTTGTCCGAAGCGGAGGGACGCGAAGCGTCGACTCCAGGACGTGTTGTATTGGACATAGGCCTGTTCCACCTCGACGCCGCCGTCCGCGACGTCGAACGCCAGAACCGCGAGGCCGGACCAGTGCGGATCCAATGGCCCGCCCATCCAGGCCTCGATCTCGCCCGGGTGAAACCCCGCCTTGGCACGACGGCGAGCCTCGAAAGTCTGGTGCCCCATGACCGTCAGATAGTGTCGCCACTCCATCGGCAGGGGCTCTCCCAGGGGACGCGCCGTGGCTGCCGCTGGAGGAGTCGCTGGGGCGACCGCTCCGGCTCCGCCGGGTTCCATGTCCATCCCCTCCTGCATCGCCATCCCTCCGCGCTCTTCCCTGAGGCCGCGACGGATGTAGGAGTGCCCATCCTCATTGAGTTCGGGCAGACGAAAGTGGCACATCTGGCACTTGGCCCCCTCGCGCCGAGCAAAGGCGGGCACCGCTTGGGAATTCGGGACATCTAGGAAGGACGAAACGGCACCGAGCAGCAGCAGGCATTGGATCGCGGACTTCAGCTTCACAGGTCGGTCTCCTCGCGGGTTCTGCAGCGATCACGGCGAATCGCGCACGCTGCGATTCGCCGCCGCGCGCGGACCATCAGAACAAAAGGCACGAATGATCGCGGCGAGCACCGATTGCGGCGGCGCCGAATCCAGGCCTGGCCCCGGTATCGATCTTCGTGCAGGGTCCGTAGATCGTCGCGAATCTTGAATCCGCCGCTCCGGGTGCTGTATAGCGCCGTCAGCACATCGCGGCAATGCTGGATTCGTGCCACCGGTCCGGAGCCGGACTCAAAACGCTTCAACGCGATGGGGGCAAGCTGGATGGGGGGATGGGGCGGGAGAATCCGGCGTGGAACTTCGAGGCGGACACGGCACCTTGGACGGAGATTTTTACGCGCGCGGAGAGCAGGAACTTCAATTTGGGGATGAAGCCCGGTAGAGCTTCCGGCCCCGGCGGAGACGTCCCGGTCAGTGCAGGCCTGCAGGCGCGGTTGAAGTCGAGCACGTAGCGCCCATCCGACAGAAGCTCGGCTTCGAGGTCAGCGTCGAGCGCCTCTACGCGGAACGAATCTCCCACCACCGTGACGCGAAGATGGCTCGCCTCGAAGACCGTGGCGAGGTAGGAAGTCGTCGAGCTCTTCAGGCACTCCTTGGGTATCACTCCTCTATGGGAACGCGGTAGGTTCCGGAAAGCGCAACTTGGTGCCGGAGGAGGGGGTCGAACCCTCACGAGGTTTGAGCCTCACAGGATTTTGAGTCCTGCGTGTCTGCCAGTTCCACCACTCCGGCGGCGGGCTAACTTGTTGGAAGCGCGACATTATCAGGGGGTGCCGGGGCGGTCAAGGAACCCCCTCCCGAGGGGCGTCCAAGATTCCAATTGACAATCCCCCAACTACTTAGGTATCATTCTTCCAGCGTCGTCGAAGGCTTATTCCCCCCTGCCGGAACTTTTTGCTCGTTTCCGAGTCTAAAGAGACGCGCAATCGATGTGAAGTTCCCTGTCGTTCATGTGACCAGGGCGGTCTGCACCGGCGGTTCCGCCGGAGGGTTGCCTCAGCCCCACAGGTCGTTCGAGCACGGTCTGTACGGGGAACTTCCATAAAAACGGGCGGCGGGTCCTTGAGGATCCGCCGCCCGATATTTTTCGCCTCATCCGCCTACCCCGCTAGGTCAACCCCTTCACCACCACCACCGTCATGTCGTCGTCCAGGCTCCCGTCCCGGTGCGCCTTCACGGCGTCCCAGATGCCGCGCAGGATGCCCGTCGCGGACTCGCCCCGCTTCGCGCGAATCACGTCGCGCAGCCGGTCATCTCCGAAGAGATCGCCCGACGCGTCCATCGCCTCCGTCACCCCGTCGGTGTAGAGCACCAGCACGTCGGTCGGGCGAAGTTCCACCGTCCGCTCCTTGTACGCCGAAGTGTCGAATGTCCCGAGCAAGGGCCCGGTCGCTTCCAGGTAGTCGAAGGTCTGGCCGTCGGCGCGGCAGAGAAACGCCGAGTTGTGCCCCGCGTTCACGTAGGTGAAGCGGCGCCCCTCGATGTCCAGCACGCCGTAGATCGCGGTCACGAAGCGATCGGGCTCAATGCTCTCCCAGAGGAGCCGGTTCACCTTCCCGATGATCGTGCGGATGGCGTAGTTGTTCCGGATCTCCGCGATGAGCGATGCGCGGAACGAGGCCATGATCAGCGCGGCCGCCAGTCCCTTTCCCGAGACGTCGCCGACCACGACGCCCAGGTGATTGTCGGTGATGCGGACGAAGTCGTAGTAGTCGCCGCCGACGAGGTCGGAGGAGAAGTTGGCGCCGGCGATATCGAAGTTCCGCACCTCGGGATTCCGGTCGGGGAGGAACGAGCGCTGGATCCGCTGCCCGATCGTCACCTCTTCCTCGAGGCGGCGCATCTCCAGTACCTCCTCGTGGAGGCGCGTTCGCTCGATGGCCACCGCCGCCTGCGCGGCGAACGCCATCAGGAGTTCCATGTCCTCCTGCTCGTAGGCGTCAGTCTCATCCGACTCCAGATTGAACGCGCCGATGACCTCGCTGCCGATCCGGATCGGCGCCACCATTTCGCTCCGCGTCAGTTCGCGCGCGTTCACGTAGCGCGTGTCGGTCGTCACGTCGGGGACGATGGCGCCCTTGCCGGTCTTTGCCACCCAGCCGATGAGTCCCTTCCCCACCTTCAGCCGCACGGCCTCCTCGCGGTCGGCGTCGTAGCCGCGGAGCGCCTGTCGCGTGATCCACTGCGTCTTCTTGTCCACCAGGTAGATGCCGGCCGCGTCGTAGCGGACGACCTGGAAGACGAGATCCAAGATCTGCTCCAGCAACTGGCTGCTGTCGAGACTTGCCGAGATCTTCGTGCCGAGTTCCAGGAGGAGCTGGTTCTCCACCTTTTCCCGCATCGCCTCCGAGTAGACGCGAGAATTCCCCACGGCGATGGAAAGCTGCGCGGCGAGTTCCGTGAGAAACGCGATCTCGTCGGCGGTCGGCTCCTGCTCCGCGCGATGGAGCGTGACGACCCCGATCGGTTCACTTCCCCGCCGGAGTGGAAAGGCGAGCATGGAGCCCAAGTCGGGCAGCGGGCGTCCGCCCCACTCCTCGGCCAGGTAGAACTCCGCGGGGAGCCTCGCGTGAAAGCGAGCCTCCTCCTCCGCCACGATTTGCCCGGCAAAGCCCTGCCCTGCCTGAAGCCGCGGGCGGCGCCCCAGGACCGGCGTGTTGCCCAGCGTCCAGGGATAGAGAACCTCGGTGCGGGGATCGATCACCCAGAGGGAGAGTTCGTGGAACGAGGAGGCGGAAAGGAAGAAGTCGCGGGCTTTCCGCGCCAGCGCGTCTCGTTTCAGGAGCGCCAGTTCCCGGGAGGCGCGTACGAGAAATCGAAGCCGATCCTCTTCCGTGCGGGCCGGTCCGGTTAGCGTCGAGCGGTCGCTCATCGGGTCGATCGCGCCGTCCGGGTCGCGCGGCTTCGCGCCACCCCACGCGCCACGCCGCCGCCGGCGCAGAGTTCGTCGAGATAGGCGCGGAGTTCCGCGGGGCGCAGATGATCCGCCGACCAGAGCGCACGGAAGATCCGCTCACCGCGCGACGCGTAGCCGGGGTTCTGCTCCAGGGTGCGCGCGTAGACACGGCGCCGTTCTCCACGCGTCATGGCAGGCAACCCGCGGCGATGGAGACGGCCGTCGATCCAGACATTCCAGAGTTCATTGAACGCTTCGCGGTCGGCCTCGGGGCAGGACGCCAGATCGACACCCGCCTCGTGGTCGTCCTTGAGGTGGCTGAGTTCGTGGAGGCAGGCCTCGGCGAAGGAACGGGGCGAGAATTGCCGCGGCAGGAGTGGCGGAGTCCCCGCGCGGCGCCCCCACGTTCGCGCCCAGGCGCGCCGCCGGTCGCGCGTCACGAAGTTACCCACGGCGAACGAAAGCCGGGCCGCACGGTGGTCATTCGTATTCCACTCGATGTACGCGTGGTCGTCGCGATTCCCGAGATCGATGAACACGTGGAGGTCATGGACGACGCCGGAGAGTCCGAGTTCCTTCACGCAGTCGCGGAGAATCGTCTCGGCCGCTCCGCGATGGGTGAACTCCGTCGGCGTCCATCGCACGCGGAGCGAGCGATCGCCGTTGGCGCCGCCTTGTCGTGCCGTGGCCATCAGTCGGTCACCGCGCGCACGAGGAAGACATGCCCCACGAGGAGGACGACAAAGAAGGCGGCCGGGTGGATTCCGAACGGCGTGCGCTTCTCCTTCGGCTTCGCGGGCACCGGCTTGGCGGCCGCGCCGATTCCAACACCGGGCGGCTTGTAGCCGAGCGTCTCCGCCGGAGCGCCACCGGCGGGGAGAAAAGCGCCCTTCCCGGAACGGAGCGAATCGGGGATGACCGCGGCTGGCTTTACGGGAAGCGCCGGGGCCGACGTATCGGCCTTCGCGTCGCTCTCGTCTTCCTCCTCTTCCTCGTCGACCCACACCTCGTCGGCCGGATCATCGGGGACGGGAGTGTCGCCCGGTTCCTGATCGGCCCGGGCGGGCGCGGCATCCGCGTGAATGACAACGGCGCTCGAAGCCGCGGCCAGTGCGGCCGCGAGCCCGAGCGCCATCGCGAACATGCGGAAGAGTCTCAGGCTAGAAGCGGAAACCGAGGCCAAACGCTCCCAGCCCCGTGATGCCAAACGTTCCTTCGACCGTCGGGGTGAACCGATACCCGACCTCGAATCCCCAGGAGGGGCCATAAACGAGATTCGCCCGTCCGGTCCACTTGGTGTCGAACTCATGCGAGATGGCGATGCCGAATTCGGGCCGCACTCCCGCCCGATTGGCGAACGCTCCGAAAATTCCCGCGACGCTCGGCTCGCTTCGGTTCCCTTCGACGAACTGATACATGTAGTGCCCGCCCATGATGAGGTCGTCGTTGAACGTATCGTCGCCGGGCCCGTAGTTATCGAAGTACAGATTGTTGTCGTCGAATCCAAAATATCCCCCGACCGCACTCCGCTCGGAAATCGAGAAGTCCACCTGTCCGTACGCTCCTTCGAACACGCCGAATCCTCCGCGGTTCACGCCGGAGACGATGTTCGCGTCGGGAATGGTGGCCCAGGCGCGCGGCGCGGCTAGGAGCGCCAGCGCCACCGTGAGGGCGAGCATAGTGGATTCGAAACGGGCTTTCCAGATACGCCGATCCATGCGCGATTCCTCCTTGGTCCATAAACATCGATCCCGGGGAGCATTGTACCCTAGCGGCGGGAGCGGAGCGCCTCGAAACGCGCGACGTCCAGAAGCACGCCATCACGGAACCGAAGCGGTGTCGCGAGCTGGCCGTAGTACCAGGCCTCTTCGATGTGTCCCACCGGCCGCGTGAGGATGCGACCGGTCGGATAGCCGAGTTCATCGAAGACGCGCCGCATGTCGCTCGGGATGCGGTCGCGCCAGTAGGCGAGCCGGAGCGAGTGGCGAAGGAGCTTCTCCTGATGCCGGACAGAGTCCGACTGCCACGACTTGGTCGCCAGGACGCGCATCGTGTCGGCGTCCGCGAAATAGATGCGGCTGGGGCCGACGACTTCCTTCGACTGCGCGAAGGCGGGGGTTGCCGGAGCGGACAGGAAGGCAAGGCAGGTGGCGGCGAGGGCCATGGCAAGGGCAAGGTGGCGAAGCATGGTGCGGCACCTCAGGAGTCAGGCGAAGCGTTTGCCAGGCCCCGAGGGGCACGGCATGTTCACCCCTTGATTATACCGTAGAAGCGGCTGCCGGAGTGCGGGGAAAAGTTCTAGCGTCGGTAGAGGATTCGACCGCAATTCTCACAAAATTCATACGTTGCACCCTCGGAGTTTCGGCCGATCCCGGAGGTGGGGAGACTGATGCGGCAGCCGG
>JANNMC010000046.1:0-1613 GCA_031397435.1 Candidatus Eiseniibacteriota bacterium | reverse complement strand
GATCGCTCGCGCCGAACGTGCGCGTCAACGCGAGCTTCTCGTGCTACGGCACCGCGGGCGCCACGTAGTCGCGCGCGCGCTGTGCTTGGCCGCTCAGACGTCGCCGCGTTTCGGTGCCGCTGTGGGGCGCAAGCAAGAGTGCAAGCCCGCCGCCGAGCGCCACGCCGGCGCCGAACCAGCCTGCGCTCTTCGCCATGCGGCCTCGGCTGCGCTGCAGCCCGACCCAGCGCAGCGCCTCGGCCGCGCTCGGAGCATGCGCCGCGAGTGCCGCCAGCGAATTCAGCGCGCTTCGTTCGATTCCGTTCGTCATACCGAGTCCTCCTGCGCCGCTTGAAAGCGCGGCGCTCGTTCGATGATTGCTTCGCTCAGTCGCGAGCCCGCGGCTCGCACACCCATTCCGAGGAGCACCGTCAGCGCGCCCCGTGAGACTCCGCCGCCGAGGGCGAACCCCACGCACGCCGCAGCGACGACGGCGAACATCGGCTTTGCATCGATTTCGTCGCGCAGCCGGCGAGCGACGCACGCAGCGTCGTCGCGAAGCGCGCGGCGAACCGGCTCGCCCCGCTGCAAGTCGCGCAGCTGGCTCGGCGCCTCGCTCATTCGTCGCCTCGCATCAGCCGCGCGATCACGAAGCCGAGCGCAGCCGCACCTAACACCAACGCCAGCGGGTGCGCTCGAATCAGCTCTCGCGCTTGCGCCTCGCCCTCCTCGAGCGCCCCCTGCCAATCCGGCTCCGGGTCGCTGGCGATGCGCCGCTCGCGCGGCTCGCTCGGTTGATTTGCTTCCAAGGGTCTCTCCTCTCAGCGTGCGGTGTGCGGGCGTCCACCGAGCCAGAGCCCGACGGCATGCGCACCGACCACGCACACGAACGGGCTTTGTTGAATCCAATGCTTCGGATCGACGGATGCGCGCGTCGCCGTGCCGAGTTCCGCCACCGCGACGCGCAGCTCACGTTGCCGGCGCTCGACGCCGGCGCGTAGCGCGGGCAAAGCGTGCAGCTCTTTCATGAGCGCCCCCCATGCCCGGCGAGCGCGCGCTGAGAGATCGTGAAAAGCGCCAGCGCCAGGACCACGTGGAAGCCGCCCACGCTCATCTCGACGGCAAAGCGCGGGTACTCGCGAGCGAGCGCATTGATCACGCCGGCGACGAAGTAAAACCAGCCTGCGAACGCGACGCAGGCCGCGAACAAGGCACCGGCGCCGCTGCGAGCGTGCATGCGGGCCTCTGCCATCCAGAACTCGAGGCGCTGCAGGGTCAACGCTTGGCCAGTTTCGTAGACCCGCAGTGCCGCTTCGCCGACGTTGGCTTCTCGTGCCATCGCCGGAGCGAAGCCTCTCGAATCACGCGCGGCCGCCAAGCGAGCACCTCCCGATGCGAACGTTCGGAGAGCAAATGTCATGCCGCGCCCTGACGCGCGTGTTGAGCCAAGGGCGTTCGTCTTGGAGGCGTTTGTAGAAATCGCTGGCCGACGCGAGCTCGCCCCTGACCGCGGGACTCGCGCCACTCCGGCACACGGCTTGCTCCTCCGGAGGCAACTCTTGCGAGAGACTCGTGGACCGTTGGTTTCGTACGCCTTTCCCTTCCGCGCTCGCGACGGCCGTGCTCGCGGTCGC
>JANNMC010000320.1:0-16212 GCA_031397435.1 Candidatus Eiseniibacteriota bacterium | reverse complement strand
AGATGGTGATGCCTGGCGATAACGTGGACCTGTCGATCGAGCTGATCACGCCGATCGCGATGGAGACCGGGCTTCGGTTCGCCATCCGCGAGGGTGGCCGCACGGTCGGCGCCGGCGTCGTGACGGAGATCATCGAGTAATGGCCACCACCGCTCCGGGCCAGCGTATTCGCATTCGCCTTCGGTCGTACGATCACGCGATCCTCGACCAGTCGGCGGGTGAAATCGTCCGCACCGCCAAGCGTACGGGCGCGCGGACGGCGGGACCGATCCCGCTTCCGACGCAGCGCTCGGTCTATACGGTGCTTCGTTCCCCGCACGTGGATAAGAAGTCGCGGGAGCAGTTCGAGATCCGCGTCCACAAGCGGCTCATCGATATCGTGAAGTCCACGCCCCAGACGATCGACGCGCTGATGAAGCTCGATCTTCCGGCCGGCGTCGACATCGAGATCAAGCTCTAACCTCCGACGGGAAGACCCAACATGATCGGGTTGCTCGCGCGAAAAATCGGAATGACTCAGCTGTTCGACGCGGCGGGTCGCGTGGTTCCGGTGACGCTTCTGGTGGCTGGCCCTTGCAAGGTCGTCCAGTTGAAGACGCCGGCTCGCGACGGCTATTCCGCCGTCCAGTTGGGTTTCGGCTCCCGCCGGGCGAAGTGTCAGACGGCTCCGGTGATCGGCCACATGAAGAAGCATGGCGCCGCCGGTATGCGGACGCTGATGGAAGTTCGCGTCGATGACACCGCCGCCTACCAGGAAGGGCAGGATTTGAGCGTCACCCTTCTGGAAATCGGCTCGAAGGTCGACGTGACCTGCAATTCGAAGGGCCGTGGCTTCGCGGGTGTCGTGAAGCGGCATCACTTCTCGGGCGGTCGCGCGACGCATGGTTGCGTCACGCACAAGCAGCCGGGATCCATCGGCGCTTCGGCCTATCCGAGCCGTGTCATCAAGGGTAAGCGCTTGCCGGGCCGCATGGGCGGTAAGCGTGTGACGGTCAAGAATCTCGAGGTCATCGGCGTGGATGCCGAGCAGCACCTCGTCTGGGTGCGCGGTTCCGTTCCGGGCGCCCCGAACGGCACGGTCCTGATTCGCCGCACCACGTAACGGACAACGGAACGAACCATGGCCAACGCACGCAAATACAGCACGGACGGTAAGGACCTCGGCACGGTCGAGCTCCCGGCCGCTCTGTTCGACGCCGAGATCAACGAGCATCTGATCTGGGAGGCGGTAAAACGCCACCTGGAGAACCAGCGCCAGGGAACGGTCATGACGAAGAGCCGCGGCAACGTGAGCGGTGGCGGACGCAAGCCCTGGAAGCAGAAGGGTGGCGGTCGCGCCCGCGCGGGATCCAACACCTCGCCGCTCTGGCCGGGTGGAGGCGTGGCGTTCGGACCGAAGGGCGGTAACTGGAGCCTGGCCATGAACGCGAAGGCGCGGCAGAACGCGCTCCGCGGGGCCCTGACGGCGCGCGCCCGCGACGGAAACGTCGTGGTGATGGACGCTCCGGGGCTGGACGAGCCGAAGACGAAGACGCTGGCGATTCTCCTTGGGAAAGTCGGTCTGGCGGACAAGAAGGTGCTCTGGGTATTCGACAAGGCGGGGACGACGCTGCTCAAGTCGTCGCGCAATCTCCACCGGGTCGAAACGCTGGAAAGCCACACTCTCAACACCTACGCGCTGATGAACTGCGACTGCCTCGTGCTGAGCGAAGCGGGCCTCCAGCGCCTGACGGAGCGACTCAGCGTATGAACCTTGAACCGCGCGATATCGTGCGACGCGCCCGCATCACCGAGAAGGGAACCCAGATTCGCGAGAGTCAGAACGGGTACCTGTTCGAGGTCGCGCGCGACGCCAACAAGATTCAGGTCAAGCAAGCGGTCGAGGCGATCTTCAACGTGAAGGTTTCCACGGTCCGTACTCTCCGCGTCCACGGCAAGCCCAAGCGGGTCGGCCGGCATGCGGGCCACCGTCCCGACTGGAAGAAGGCCATCGTCACCCTGAAGAAGGGCGAGACGATCGAGCTCTTCGAGCAGGTGTAATCGCCATGGCCCTGAAGAAATTTCGTCCGCTGACTCCGGTGCAGCGCTTCCGCACGATCTCGACGTTCGAGGAGATCACGCGGAATCGGCCGGAACCGGCCCTCGTGGAGCGCATTTCCCGCACGGGCGGGCGCGACAACAAGGGGCATACCTCCGCCTGGCTTCGCGGCGGAGGGCACCGCAAGCTCTACCGCCTGGTGGACTTCAAGCGCGACAAGCGCGGGATTCCGGCCAAGGTGGCGCACATCGAGTACGACCCGAACCGTACGTCGCGCATCGCGCTCCTGCATTACGCGGACGGCGAGAAGCGCTACATCGTGGCGCCGCAGCTTCTAAAGGTGGGGGATACCGTGCTCTCGGGTCCGACCGCCGACGTGAAGCCGGGCAACGCCATGGAGTTGGGGATCGTTCCGCTCGGCACGTTCGTTTACAACGTCGAGCTGGTTCCCGGCAAGGGCGGACAGATGGCCCGCAGCGCCGGAACGTACTGCCAGGTGATGGCCCGAGAAGGCGACTACGCCCAGCTCCGGCTGCCGTCGGGCGAGATGCGCAAGGTTCCAACGAGGTCGTATTGCACCATCGGTCAGGTCGGAAACGAGGATCACCAGAATGAGGTGATCGGCAAGGCCGGCAAGTCGCGCTGGATGGGGCGCCGCCCCAGCGTGCGCGGCGTGGCCATGAATCCGGTCGACCATCCGATGGGTGGTGGAGAAGGGAAGTCATCGGGCGGCCGTCACCCGTGCTCGCCGTGGGGTCTCCTCACGAAGGGCAAGAAGACGCGGAAGAGCAAGCTGTCCGACAAGTTGATCGTGCGGCGGCGGTCGAAGTAACCACCCCGCGGGAGCGAGAAAACAACGATGAGCCGTTCCGTAAAAAAAGGTCCGTACGTGGACGCGAAGCTTCTGAAGAAAGTGGAAGCCATGAACAAGGCGAATGAGAAGCGCGTCATGAAGACGTGGTCGCGCCGCTCGACGATTTCGCCGGAGTTCGTGGGCCACACGCTCGCCGTTCACAATGGAAACAAATTCATTCCCGTCTACATCACCGAGAACATGGTTGGCCACAAACTCGGCGAGTTCGCCGCCACGCGGATCTTCCGCGGGCACAGCTCGCACGTTGAGAAGGCGACCGCGGGTCCGACGGCGAAGTAGCCGGGGGCCCTGGAGAACTGATGGAAGCCAAAGCGATCGCAAAATACGTCCGGGTGACGCCGCGCAAGGCGGACCAGGTGCTGCAGTTGATCCGCGGCAAGCGCGTGGATCTGGCCACCGAGATCCTGCTCTTCACGCCGAAGCACATCGCGCGCACCATCCGCAAAGTGCTCCAGTCCGCCGTGGCCAACGCCGTGGTGATGGAGGGAAAGATCAACATGGAGTCGTTGCACGTGAAGCACGCGACGGCCCACGCCGGTCCGACCATGAAGCGGATCCTGCCGCGAGCGCAGGGCAGGGCGACGCCCATTCTCAAGAGAACCAGCCACATCACGATCATCGTGGAAGGCGAGGCTCCGGCGGTTGCACCGCCGTCGTCGCGCCGCGCGCGTCCGGCCGCGAAGGCCGAGACCCCGGCAACGGCGAAGAAGCCGGCCAAGGCCGCCGCCACCCCGAAGACGCCGACGCGGAGCCGCAAGGCCGCCGCTTCGACCAAGGAGAGCTAGCGTGGGGCAGAAAACAAACCCGATCGGGATGCGCCTCGGGATCATCAAGACGTGGGACTCGCGCTGGTTCGCGCGCAAGGACTACGCCAAGCTCCTGGAAGAGGATCTCTTCATCCGGAAGTACCTGAAGAAGCGCCTTTCCCAGGCCGGAATCTCGCGGATCATCATCCAGCGCGCGGTCTCCAAGGTGACGGTGAACATTTCGACGGCGCGGCCCGGACTGGTGATCGGGCGTCGCGGACAGCAGGTCGACCAGCTTCGTGACGAGCTGCAGCACATCACGAAGAAGGAAGTGTTCCTGAACATCGACGAGGTCAAGAAGCCCGACCTGGACGCCACGCTGGTAGCCGAACATGTGGCGCGCCAGTTGGAGCAGCGCGTGTCGTTCCGCCGCGCCATGAAGAAGGCGCTGGCCTCCACGATGCGCTCGGGCGCCGGTGGCATTCGAATCGTCTGTTCCGGACGTCTCGGCGGATCGGAAATGGCTCGTACCGAAAGCTACCGCGACGGTCGCGTGCCGCTTCACACCCTCCGCGCCGACATCGACTTCGCGCGCGCCACCGCCCGGACCATCTACGGGGCTTGCGGCGTGAAGATTTGGATCTTCAAGGGCGAAATCCTGGAACGCGCGAAGGTGGCCGAAGTCGCCCCCGCGGCGCCGGTCCGGAACGCGTAAGGAGCCGGACCGATGCTCGTACCGAAGAGAGTCAAGCACCGCAAGCAGTTCCGAGGCCGTCGCAAGGGTATCGCCGTGCGCGGATCGACGGTCACGTTCGGCGAATTCGGGCTGCAGACGCTGGAGCCGGCGTGGATCACGAACCGCCAGATCGAAGCGGCGCGCGTCGCGATTACGCGCTTCATCAAGCGCGGTGGAAAGATGTGGATTCGGATCTTCCCGGACAAGCCGGTGACCGTGAAGCCCGCCGAGACCCGAATGGGGTCCGGAAAGGGTAATCCCGAGTTCTGGGTGGCGGTCGTGAAGCCGGGGCGGATCCTGTTCGAATTGGAAGGCATCGACCGTCCCACCGCCATGCAGGCGATGCGGCTAGGCGCGAGCAAGCTTCCGATCAAGACCAAGTTCGTGGAACGCCACGGGGCAGGGAGCTGAGCCATGCGCGAGCTTAAGGCGGAGAAGATCCGAGGCCTCGACGAGGCCGAAATCTTGGGGAAGATCAAAGAGCGGAACGAGGAGCTGTTCCACCTGCGATTCCGCAATCAGGTGCGTCAGTTGACCAATCCGGTCCTGATCCGCGAGCGGCGGCGCGATGTGGCGCGGCTGTGGACGATTCTGGCCGAGATCCGGAAGGCGAAGAACGAGCCGGCCGGGGACAAGGAGAAGAAGGCGTGATCGAACCGACGACCTCCGAAGAACGCGGCCGGCGGAAGGTGATGACCGGCCAGGTCGTGAGCACGGCGATGATGAAGACCGCCGTCGTGACGATCGAGCGCCTGGTCAAGCACGTGACGTACGGCAAGTACGTGCGGCGGCGCAGCAAGTTCATGATTCACGATGAGAAGAACGAGTGCGTGGTGGGGGACGTGGTCCGATTCATGGAGACGCGGCCTCTCAGCAAGGACAAGCGTTGGCGCCTCCTCGACTTCGTCACGCGCGTCGAGCGCTGAGCGAGAGGGGGAGAAGGAATCCATGGTTCAGCCACGCAGCATCATCGTCATCTCGGATAATTCGGGCGCGCGCGTCGCGCGCGTCGTGAAGGTCCTGGGCGGCACACGGAAGCGGTACGGAATGCTGGGCGACGTGATCGTCGTCTCCATTCAGGATGCCATTCCGGGCGCGCAGGCGAAGAAGGGCGAAGTCTACAAGGCCGTGCTCATTCGCACGCGCAAGGAAGTTCGCCGCAAGGACGGTTCGTACATCCGCTTCGACCAGAACGCGGCGGTGCTGATCGACGACCAGAAGGAGCCCAAGGGAACGCGAATCTTCGGACCCGTCGCCCGTGAGTTGCGCGAGCGCGAGTTCATGAAGATCATCTCCCTCGCTCCGGAAGTGATTTAGGGATAAGGGAGCCGACATGGGCACGACGTTTCGTAAGAACGATCAGGTGATCGTCATCGCCGGGGACGACAAGGGCAAGTCCGGACGCCTCTTGATGGTCATCCGCGACAAGAATCGCGTGATCGTGGAAAAGGTCAATTTCATGAAGCGCCACACGCGGGCCAAAGGGGCCGGACAGCAGGGTGGCGTGATCGAGCGCGAGGCGCCGATGCACGTCTCCAATGTCATGCACCTCTGCGCGAAGTGTCAGACGGGTGTGCGCGTCACGGTCAAGGCTACGTCCGAAGGCAAGCGCGAGCGGTTCTGTGGCCGCTGCGGCGAGCTGATTCCGAGGGTGCGCTGATGGCCGACGACAAGGACAAGAAGGACAAGAAGGACAAGAAGGACGCGAAGCCGAAGTCCGACGCCAAGCCCAAGACCGACGCCAAGCCGAAGGCCGAGAAGAAGGGCAAGGGGAAGGGCAAGGACAGCGCCGGCGCGGCCGCCGCTGCCGTTGCCGTCGGCGCGGCCGAAGCCCCGAACCGCGTTCCGCGGCTGAAGGAGCACTACCAGAAGTCGGTGCTTCCGGATCTGATGAAGCGGTTCTCGTACAAGAATCCCATGCAGGCGCCGCGGCTGAAGAAGATCGTGGTGAACATGGGAGTCGGCGACGCGCTGGTGAACATCAAGTTCCTGGATATGGCCGTGATCGAGATGACGACCATCACCGGACAGAAGCCGTCGATCCGCCGCTCCAAGAAGTCGATCGCCAATTTCAAGCTGCGCGAGGGCCAGGCCATCGGTTGCATGGTGACGCTCCGCGGAGCCCGGATGTACGAATTCTATGACCGCCTCGTGAACATCGCGCTGCCGCGTATTCGCGACTTCCGCGGCGTACCGAGCCGTTCTTTCGACGGACAGGGCAATTACTCGCTGGGCCTGTCCGAGCAGATCATCTTCCCGGAAATCAACTACGACAGAGTTGAAAAGGTCCGGGGGATGGACATCACGTTCGTGACGTCGGCGCAAAATGATGAAGAAGGGCAAGAGCTCCTGCGGCTCATGAACATGCCCTTCCGCCAGCGTTGACGGCGCCGCCAACGAGGAGCTGACGTGGCCAAGAAGTCGATCGTCGAAAAGTGGAAGCGGGAGCCCAAGTTCAAGGTGCGTCGCTACAACCGGTGTCATCGGTGTGGCCGCCCCAGGGCGTTCTTACGCGATTTTGGGATGTGCCGCATCTGCTTCCGGGAGCTGGCCCTGCTCGGGCAGATTCCGGGCGTCGTCAAGGCGAGCTGGTAAGCCCGCCTCGGAAGAAGGGAGAACATGTCGCTTAGTGATCCGATCGCCAATCTCCTGACCTCGATCCGCAACGCCTGTAAGGCGCGGCATAAGAAGGTCGATGTTCCCGCTTCGAAGGTGAAGACGGAGATCGTGCGCGTGCTGTTGCGCGAGAAGTACATCAACAATTTCAAGTCCATCGACGACAAGAAGCAGGGTGTGTTGCGCATCTATCTCAAGTACGACTCGAAGGAACGTCCCGTGATCATGGGGCTCGAGCGAGTGAGCAAGCCGGGCCGCCGGGTCTATGTGCGGAGCCACCAGGTCACCCGCGTTCAGGGTGGACTGGGCACCGCGCTGGTTTCCACGCCGACGGGCATCCGGACCGACAAGGAAGCGCGCGAAGAGAAGCTCGGTGGCGAGCTACTCTGCCGCATTTGGTAGGAGCGAACGATGCCGTCTCGAATTGGTAAATTGCCGATCGATATTCCCGCCGGCGTCCAGGTGACGCGGGACGGGGGCACGATCCGCGTGAAGGGCCCCAAGGGGGAAATGTCGTTCACGATCGGGCACGGCGTCGCCGTCGAGCTTGGTCCGAAGGAAGTAACCGTCACGCAGGCGGGCGGGGGCAAGCAGGCCCTCGCGCTCCACGGGACGACGCGCGCCATCCTCGCGAACATGGTCACGGGCGTCACGACCGGGTTTTCGAAGGCGCTCGAAATCGTCGGAACGGGCTATCGCGCGCAACTGGCGGGCAAGAAGCTCACCATGCAGCTCGGTTACTCGCACCCGATCGAGTTCGATCCTCCGGAGGGCATTTCCATCGTCGTGGAGAGCCCGACGAAGTTGACGGTCAGCGGTCATGATAAGCAGCTCGTGGGGCAGGTCGCCGCGGACATCCGCGACTTCCGGCCGCCCGAACCCTACAAGGGGAAGGGCATCAAGTACGCGGGCGAATACATCCGTCGCAAGGCGGGCAAGGCCGCGGGCGGGAAGTCCGCTTAATCGCGGGCGCCCATCCCGGTAGGAACGGAACCATGAAATCGAAGGCAACGCCGAGACTGAAGGGGCGCCACCGGCGCCACATGCGCATCCGGAAGAAAGTGAACGGTACGGCCGAGCGGCCGCGTCTCACGGTCTACCGGAGCTTGAATCACATCTATGTCCAGCTGGTCGATGATCTGGCCGGCCGCACGATCCTCACGATCTCGTCCAGCCACAAGGACGTGAGCAGCGTCCTGACGGGCGCGAAGGGGAAACTCGCGGCGAGCAAGGAAGTCGGCAAGCGTGTCGCCCAGATGGCGAAGGAAAAGGGGATTGAGCGCGTCTGCTTCGATCGCGGTGGGTATCTCTACCATGGCCGCGTGAAGGCGGTCGCCGAGGGCGCCCGTGAGGGCGGCCTGAACTTTTAGGAGTACGAATGGCCCAGCCACAACAGCGCGGCCGCGGGGGACCCCGGCCCCAGCAAGCGGAGTCGGAGTTTCTCGAGCGCGTCATCAACGTGAATCGTGTCGCCAAGGTCGTCAAGGGCGGCCGCCGCTTCAGCTTCAACGCGATCGTCGCCGTGGGCGACGGTAAGGGGCGTGTGGGCGTCGGACTCGGCAAGGCGAACGAAGTGGCGGACGCCATCCGCAAGGCGGGCGAGTCGGCCAAGAAGCGGATGTTCACGGTGCCGATGCGCCGTACGACCATTCCTCATCTCGTTCGGGGCAAGTTCGGCGCCGGCGACGTTCTCCTGAAGCCGGCCAGTTCCGGTACGGGTGTCATCGCGGGCGGCGCCGTGCGCGCCGTGCTCGAGGTGGCTGGAATCAAGGACGTGCTGACGAAGTCGCTCGGTTCGAGCAATCCGCACAACATCGTCGCCGCGACCGTGGCGGGCTTGAAGTCGCTTCGCCGCGCGGAAGAAGTCGCCGCGATGCGGGGCCGCACGGTGGAAGAGATGTTCGGCACCCGTCGGAAGGCGGAGGGGACCGATGGCGTTCGTTAAGATCACCCAGGAGAAGAGCAAGATCCGCTGCCTGGAGAAGCACAAGCGGACCCTGGCCGCGCTGGGGCTTCGCCGCATCCGTCATTCCGTCGTCAAGCAGGACACGCCGCAGATCCGCGGCATGATCGCCCTGGTCTCGTACCTCGTGCGGGTGGAGTCGGTTTCGGCCGGCGACGCCAAGCCGGCGGCGCCCGTTCAGAAGGCGGCCGTAAAGGCTCCGAAGGCGGCGGCAGCGCCCAAGGCTCCGAAGGCTCCGGGTTCCAAGACCGCGGCGAAGGGAGGCTCGAAGTGAAGACACTCCGCATCGGCACGCTTCGCCCCGCCAAGGGCGCGACGCACCCACGCAAACGCCGCGGCCTCGGTCAGGGCTCGGGCGTTGGCGGGACTTCCGGACGCGGTCACAAGGGCCAGTTGGCCCGGTCCGGCGGCAAGGTTCATCGCTGGTTCGAGGGTGGTCAGATGCCGCTCACGCGCCGGTTGCCGAAGATTGGCTTCACCCCGATCCAGCGCATCGATCGGCAGATCGTGAACCTCGCCGATCTCTCGCGTTTCGAAGCGGGAGCCACGGTGACGCGCCAGACGCTGAAGGCGAAGCGGCTTATCGACAGCACCAGGCTTCCGGTCAAGATTCTGGGTAACGGAGAGATCGCGATCGCGCTCACGCTCCAGGTGGACGCGGTGAGCGCCACGGCCCATAAGAAGATCGAGGCGGCGGGCGGAACCATTACGCTGCCGACCCCCGTGAAGTACCGGCCGCGCCACGTGAAGAAGGTGCGCGTCTAGTCCATGGGAGTCATCGACAAGGTCCAGGACATCTTCCGGATTCCGGAACTGAAACGCCGGATTCTCTTCACCGTCGCACTGCTGGTCGTCTACCGGTTGGGCGGGCACGTCCCGACCCCGGGTGTGAACAGCGAAGCGCTGGTGACGGCGTTCGCAAGCCAGTCGAACACGCTATTCGGGCTCTACGACCTCTTCGTCGGCGGCTCGTTCGCGAAGGCCACGGTCTTCGCGCTCGGGATCATGCCGTACATCTCGGTGTCGATCATCTTCCAGTTGCTCGGCGCCGTGGTCCCGCACTTCGAGAAGCTCCAGAAGGAAGGGGAAGAAGGGCGGAAGAAGATCACGCAGTACACGCGGCTAGCCACGGTCATTCTGGCCGCCGCGCAATCGCTGGCCTTTGCCCGGTTCCTGGAATCGATGGGAGCGCAGGGCGTGCCGGTCGTTCCGAATCCGGGGCTCGGGTTCCAGTTGATGACAATGCTCACCCAGACCACCGGGACCATTCTCATCATGTGGCTGGGCGAACAGATCACCGAGCGCGGGATCGGCAACGGAATCTCGCTCATCATCTTCATCGGCATCGTGGCCAGGTTCCCGTCGGACCTCATCAACACCTTCCGGGCGCTCCGCGTCGGAACGCTTTCGCCGATCGTGGCGGGGTTGATGGTCGTCGTCTTCTTCTTGGTCATCGCGGCGGTCGTGGCGATGACACAGGCGCAACGAAAGATCCCGGTGCAGTACGCGAAGCGCGTGGTCGGGCGGAAGATGTATGGCGGGCAGACGACGCACATTCCGCTCCGCGTGAACACGGCAGGCGTGATCCCGATCATCTTCGCCCAGTCGCTCATCATGCTTCCGAGCACGCTGGCGCTGGCGTTCCAGGGAAACCCGGCCATTCAGGCCATCGCGAACTTCGTCTCGCACGGAACCTGGGCCTATGTGCTGATTTACGGGCTGACGATCGTCTTCTTTACCTACTTCTATACGGCCATCGTCCTGAATCCGACGGACATGGCGGACAACATGAAGAAGTACGGCGGCTTCATCCCCGGGATTCGCCCGGGGCGGAAGACCTCCGAGTACATTGACCGGATCCTGTCGCGCATCACATTGCCGGGCGCCATCTTCCTGGCGATCATCGCCGTGCTGCCCGACATTTTGATCGCTCGTTTCAACGTTCCGTTCTACTTCGGCGGAACGAGCGTCCTGATCGTCGTCGGCGTCGCCCTCGACACGTTGCAGCAGATCGAATCGCACCTGTTGATGCGGCACTATGAGGGATTGACCGGGGGTTCGCGGCTGCGGGGTCGTCGATGAGAGTCGTGCTCCTCGGGCCTCCGGGGAGCGGGAAGGGAACGCACGGCAAAGGTCTTTCCGCCGAGCTGAGCGTGCCCCTGATCGCGACGGGCGAGATTCTGCGTCAGGCGATCGCCGAGGGAACCCGGCTCGGACTGGCGGCGCAGGTGGACGTGAAATCGGGACGGCTGGTCGCCGATGAGACGGTACTCGGTCTGATCGAGACGCGGCTGGGCATGGCGGACGCGGCGAAGGGGTTTCTGCTGGACGGCTTTCCGCGCACGGTGGCGCAGGCCGACGGGCTGGCTTCGCTGCTGGAGTTGGGTCGAGCAGGGTCGCTGGACCACGTGGTGAATCTCATGGTCCCGACCGAAACCGTGGTCGGCCGGCTTCGAGAGCGCCGGCTCTGCGGCTCGTGCGGCGCCATCTACAACCTGGGCACCAAGCCGCCGAAGGTCGCGGGACAATGCGACCTCTGCGGCCAGGCGCTCAAGCAGCGGGCCGACGACGAGCCGGCAACGGTTCGGGCGCGGCTGGAAGTCTACGAACGGGAGACGGCGCCGCTCGTCGCGTACTACGCGCAGCGGGGCATCTTGCGGAACGTGGACGCGGCGGGACCGGCGGATCAGGTGTACGCCGCCATCCGGCAACTATTGAAGTGATCCAAACGTACAGCGCCGAGGAAGTGGCGCGGATTCGGGAGAGCGCGCAGATTGTCGGGCGGTGCCTTCTTGCCTTGGCGAGCGAGGTTCGGCCCGGAGTCTCGACCCTCGACCTCGACAAGGTGGCGGAGACGTTCATTCGCGACCAGGGAGGCGAGCCGGCGTTCTTGGGTTACCGGGGGTTCCCGGCGAGCATCTGTGCGTCGGTGAACGAAGAGGTGGTCCACGGGATCCCCTCGGCCAAGCGCATCCTGAAAGAGGGAGACGTGGTCTCCCTGGACATCGGGGTGAAGAAGGCCGGGTTCTACGGCGATGCGGCCCGAACGTTCGCGGTAGGGACGATCGCGCCGGAGTTGCAGCGGCTGCTCGATGCGACGGAGCAATCGCTGGCGTCGGGAATCGAAAAGGCTCGCCCGGAAGGGCGGGTATCGGACATCTCGGCCGCGATCGAGCGGACGGTGAAGGAAGCCGGCTTCTCGATTGTCCGAGCACTCGTAGGTCACGGCGTGGGCCGCGCGCTCCATGAGGAGCCGCAGGTTCCGAACTACGGGCGGCCCGGAGAAGGGCCGAAACTCCGCGTCGGGATGGTGCTTGCCATCGAACCGATGGTGAACGCGGGAACGGCGGACGTGGTGACGTTGGCGGATCAGTGGACCGTGGTCACCGCGGACCGGAAGCGCTCGGCGCACTTCGAGCACACGGTCGCGATCGGCGCGGCCGGACCCGAGGTGCTGTCACTCGTCGAGGCGGACTGAGAGGGGCATGGCCAAGGAAGAAGGCGTCCAGGTCGAAGGAACGGTCGTCGAGCCATTGCCGAACGCGATGTTCCGCGTGGAAATCGAGAACGGTCACAGGGTTCTGGCGCATATCTCCGGCAAGATGAGGATGAACTTCATCAAGATTCTGCCGGGTGACAAGGTGACGGTGGAGCTCTCGCCCTACGATTTGACGCGCGGGCGCATCGTTTACCGATACAAGTAAGCATTCGCGAGGAGTAGATCGTCATGAAGGTGAAGGCTTCGGTCACGAAGATTTGCGAACACTGCAAGATCGTGCGGCGCAAGGGCGTCGTGCGGGTCATTTGCAAGAACCCGCGCCACAAGCAGCGGCAAGGCTAGCGCCGGGTAAGGAGGAATAGTTTGGCACGTATCGCCGGGGTCGATCTCCCGAACGACAAGCGCATCGAGATTGGCCTGACCTACATTTTTGGAATCGGTCCCTCGACCGCGCGCAAGATCATGGCTATCACGGGGATCAACCCCAGCACGCGCGTCAAGAACCTCGCGGACGAGGAAGTGGGGCGGCTGCGCCAGGTGATCGAGGCGCAGTTCAAGGTGGAAGGCGCCCGCCGCACCGAAGTCGCCATGAACATCAAGCGCCTGATGGACATCGGCGCGTACCGGGGGCTGCGTCATCGCAAGGGCCTTCCGGCGCGCGGGCAGCGCACTCGTACCAACGCTCGCACGCGTAAGGGGCCGAAGAAGACGGCCGGCGCGATGCGGAAGACTGTCGCCAAGCCCGCGCCGAAGCCGGCGGCGAAGTAAGCGCGACACCCGAGGAAAGGAAGCAGCGTGGCCGAAGCAACCGCAACACCGAAACCGAAGAAGAAGCGCGAACGGAAGGTGGGCGTCGCCGGCGTGGCGCACGTTCAGTCGACGTTCAACAACACGATCATCACGATCGCCGATCTCGACGGGCACACGGTCTCGTGGGCCAGCGCCGGGAAGGTCGGCTTCAAGGGATCGCGGAAGAGCACGCCGTTCGCCGCGCAGTTGGCGGCGGAATCGGCCGGCAAGGAAGCGATTTCCCTTGGATTGAAGAAGGTGGAAGTCTGGGTGACGGGCCCGGGCGCCGGACGCGAGGCAGCCATTCGCTCGCTCCAGGCCGCTGGCCTCGAGATCACCGCCATCAAGGACGTCACCCCCATTCCGCACAACGGCTGCCGCCCTCCAAAGCGGCGCCGCGTTTAGCGGGTACAGGAGGAATTCGCTCAGGCTATGGCTACTTATCGCGATGCAAAGTGCCGGCTCTGCCGCCGGGAGGGCGAGAAGCTCTTCCTGAAGGGTGCGCGCTGCTTCACGGAGAAGTGCGCATTCGAGCGGCGTGGTTACGCCCCCGGCGAACACGGGCGCGACCGCCGGTCGAAAGAAACCAACTACGGGACGCAGCTTCGCATGAAGCAGAAGGCCCGCCGCATCTACGGCATTCTGGAAGCGCAGTTCCGCAATTACTTCGAGAAGGCCGAGCAGGTGAAGGGTGTCACCGGCGAGAATCTGCTTCTCTTGCTGGAGCGCCGCATGGACAACCTGGTCTACCGCCTCGGCTTCGCG
The DNA here is from genome assembly GCA_031397435.1 of Candidatus Eiseniibacteriota bacterium. Taxonomy (GTDB): domain Bacteria; phylum Eisenbacteria; class RBG-16-71-46; order SZUA-252; family SZUA-252; genus SZUA-252. Next base: position 2,186 of record JANNMC010000320.1, on the reverse strand, counting down.
CCGTCGCGGAGCTCGGCTCGGCAGCTTGTGCGGCACCGTCATTTCACGGTCAACGACCGTGTCGTCGACATCCCGTCGTTCCAAGTCCGGGTGGGGGACGAGATCCGCGTTCGTCCCGGCAGCAAGGACTCGGTGGCGATTCAGGCCTCGCTGGAGGCCAACAAGGGCCGGGAGACCATGTCATGGCTCTCCCTCGATACCGAGAAGCTCTCGGGACGGCTCTTGGAATATCCGACGCGCGGCAACATCCCGACCAAGGTCTCCGAGCAGCTCATCGTGGAGCTCTACTCGAAGTAACCGCGGCCTACGGAGGAACCAACGCGCCATGAAGTTCAAGAATCTGCAGATGCCGAAGAACGTCGAGATCGACGATAAGACCGCGACAAACCACTATTGCATGTTCTCCATCGAACCGCTGGAGCGCGGCTTCGGCGTGACGCTGGGCAATGCCCTTCGCCGCGTGCTCCTCTCGTCGCTCCCGGGCGCGGCCGTCACGGCCGCCAAGATCGAGAGCGTGCAGCACGAGTTCTCGACGATCACGGGCGTGAAGGAAGACGTTCCGGAAATCATGATGAATCTGAAGCAGATGCGCTTCAAGATTCACAGCGACGCGCCGAAGATGGCGACGTTCGACGTGCGCGGCAAGGCGACGGCCACGGCCGCCGACCTGAAGGCCGATCCGGACATCGAGATCCTCAATCCCGAGCTTCACGTCGCGACGCTGAACAAGGATGGCGAGTTCCGCTGCGAGATTGAAATCGGCGCCGGACGCGGCTACGTTTCGGCCGAGAACCAGGCGACCCAGGACCGCCCCATTGGCGTTCTTCCGGTCGACTCCATGTTCTCGCCGGTGACGAAGGTCAACTTCGAAGTCGAGAACACCCGCATCGGGCAGCGCATCGACTACGACAAGCTGACGCTGGAAATCTGGACCGACGGCAGCGTCATTCCGTCGGACGCGCTGGCCTACGCCGCCAAGATCCTCAAGGATCACTTCGCTCTCTTCATTCACTTCGAGGAAGAGATCGTGGAAGAGATCGAGGAAGAGGTGGACGAGGAGTTCCTGCGCATCAAGGTGCTGCTGGAGCGGAGCGTCGAGGAGCTGGAGCTTTCGGTCCGCTCGTCGAACTGCCTGAAGGCCGCCAACATCAAGACGATCGGCGAACTGGTCACGAAGTCCGAGGGCGAAATGCTCAAGTACCGGAACTTCGGACGGAAGTCGCTGAAGGAGATCGCTGACATCCTGATCGGGATGAACCTCGGTTTCGGGATGGACGTGTCGAAGTACAAGCTGGGCGAGAAGATCGAAGCCGCCTGAGAGCGGCCGCCCGTAACGGACAGGATCCCGGACCATGCGCCACCGTAAATCATTCAAGAAACTGAGCCGCACGCGCGAACACCGGCGCGCCTTGCTCCGGAATCTCGTGACCTCGCTCTTCATTCACGAGCGGATCGAGACGACGGTGGTGAAGGCCAAGGAATCGCGCCGTCTAGGCGAGCGGATGATCACCTTCGCCAAGCGCGGCGATCTTGCCGCGCGGCGTCACGTCGCCCGCTTCGTGCATGGCGACGACGTCGTGAAGAAGCTGTTCGAGACGGTGGCTCCGTGGTACGCCGACCGTAACGGCGGCTACACGCGAATCGTGAAGATCGGCCGCCGGTTGGGCGACGCGGGAGAGACCGCGCTGCTCGAACTGGTGAAGTCTCCGGAACTCAAGGAGCGCCTGCGCCACGAGGCGGAGGAGCGGATCAAGGCCGAGAAGGCCACGGTCAAGGAGACGAAATCCGCCGCCAAGGGGAAGAAGGCTGCAGCCGCCGCGCCCGCCGAAGGCGCCGCGACGGAAGCACCGGCCAAGAAGGGGCGCGCGGAGAAGAAGCCGAAGCCCCCACGGTCGGAGCGTGGCAAGGGTCCGACGGGTGGAAAGGCTTCCACGCGGGCTCGTCAGAAGGGGCGCAGCGGAACCTGATCGGTTCTTCCTTCCACGAGGCCTAGGCTCTTGGGACATGACAAGTCAGATGGAACGCCGGTGCTGAAGTCAGCACCGGCGTTTTTCATGCTGCTCGCGCTCCTCCTGCTCGCGCCGCGTGGCGCCGTGGCGCCGCGAAGTAGCGGTCCACGAGTTGCACGAACTTTTCGCGCCGGCCTTTGTGAAGCTGGCTGATGATGGCGATGTTCTGGATCTGTT
>JANNMC010000317.1:0-1847 GCA_031397435.1 Candidatus Eiseniibacteriota bacterium | reverse complement strand
GGCCGAACAGCGGCGTGAGCACCGGCGAGAGATAGAGATCCGCGAAGCGCGCGAGCGTGCGCACGCGTGCGCGCGCCACGGGATCGCTGGGCATTAGGGGCGGCGCGGGGAAACGCTCTTCGAGGTACTCGCAGATCACTTCGGACTCGGCGATCACCGCGCCGGCGTCTTCCAGCGCGGGCACTTTGCCGATCGGGTTGAGTTTTTTGAACTGCGCGGAACTGGTGCCCGCGGGCGCCGCTGCGATCTCACACGGAATGTTCTTCGCGTAGAGCGCGATGCGAACGCGGGCGGAATAGGGTGAGAGCATGCTGTTGAAGAGTTTCACGGTGGCGGACTCCGAGCTGCGAGCGGTTGAGGACGACTGAGCGCGGCCTATGAGTAGCGCGACCCGCGAGCGCTATGCGCGCTTGCACGCGCAGCCGCGGCAGTGAACCCTTCGCGCATGAGCGCGCCGCCTGACGATCTGCTCGCGCCCGAATCCGTCGCCGACCCGCACGCGTTCTTTCACCGCCTGCGGGCGCACGCTCCGGTGCATTGGAGCGCGCGGCATCGCGCGTGGATCGTGACCTCGCATGCGGAGGTGCGCGCCGCGCTACGAGCCACGTCGCTCTCCACCGCGCGCATCGGCGCGTTCGCAGCGCGCCTCGCGCCCGCGCGCCGCGAGGCGCTCGCGCCGGCGCTCGACTTGTTGCGGGGCTGGATGCTCTTCAACGATCCACCCGCCCACGGGCGGCTGCGCACGCCGGTCGCGCGCGCGTTCACGCCGCGGCGCGTAGAGAAGCTGCGCGGCGCGATCGAGCGCGTGGTCGCGGAGTTGCTGGATGCGTTTGCGAAGCGTGGCGGCGGCGATCTCGTCGAGGCGTTCGCACATCCGCTGCCGGCGATCGTGATCGCGGACTTGTTTGGGGTGCCGCCCGCAGATCGCGACAAGCTGGTGCGCTGGTCGCCGAAGTTCGGCGTCGTGGTGTTCGGCGCGACGGACCGGACCGACTACGAGGCGCTCGCGCGCGAAGCGGGCCTCGAGTTTCGCGACTACATCGCGTGGCTCGTGGCGCAGCGCAAATCCGCCGGCGAGCACGGCGACGACTTGTTGGGCGCGCTGCTCGCGTCGTGCGGAACGGGCGACGGCTTGCGCGAGGATGAACTCGCGGGCGCGTGCTCGCTGCTGTTGTTCGCGGGCCACGACACGACCGCGAGCCTAATCGGCAGCTCCGCGAACGCGCTGCTGCGCGACGAGGCTGCGCGAGCCGCGCTGCCGGGCGACCCGGAAGCTCGGAGCGCCGCAGCGGCGATCGAGGAATTTCTGCGCTTCGAAGGGCCCGCGAAAATCATGATGCGGCGCGCCGTGCAGCCGCACGAACGCGGCGGGCAACAGATTCAAGCGGGCCAGCAGATCTTCCTCGCGATCGGCGCCGCGAATCGCGACCCCGCGCTGTTCATGAACCCTGACAAGCTGGACCTCTCTCGCGCGCCAAACCCCCATGTTGCGTTCGGCGAGGGCATTCACTTCTGTCTGGGTGCGCCGCTCGCGCGGATGGAAGCCGAGGTCGCGTTCGAGGCGTTGCTGGATCGGTTCCCGAAGCTGGAGCTGGCGAGCGAGGCACTGGAGTATCGGGCGAATCCGATCCTGCGCGGACTGGTGGCGTTGCCGGTGCGGTAGGAGGGGCTTTACCGCGCAGGTGGCTCGGAGAGGAAGAGGTTGCCTTCAGGGTCCTGCTCGATGCGCGGTGCGGGGGACAAGCGCGCGCTTCGGCCGTCGAGCGCCTTGCCGCTGCGGACGTCGAAGCGCCAGCCGTGCCACGGACAGGTGATCGCGCCGGCTTCGACCTCCGCTACATCGAGCG
>JANNMC010000256.1:0-25157 GCA_031397435.1 Candidatus Eiseniibacteriota bacterium | reverse complement strand
GCGTCGGCGCCAGGTAGGGACTGTCGGTCTCGAGCACGACATGCTGGAGACCCACCGCCCGCACCAGCTCCGGAAGATGGCTCTTCTTGAAGGTCGAGGAGCCGCCGATTCCCAGTTTGAAGCCCATCGCGATCACCCGCCTGGCCAGGGCAAGATCGCCGGCGAAGCAGTGGAACGAGCCGCCGGCTTCGGGTGGACCTTCCTGCTCCAGAATCTCCGCTACTCTTGTTCCGGTGGCGCGATGGTGGAGCACCAGCGGCTTCCCGACCTTTTTGGCAATGGCGATGTGGCGGCGGAGGAACTCTTCCTGCACGGAGAGCGGCGCGTTCTCGGGCCAGTGGGCGTCGAGCCCAGTCTCTCCGATCGCGACCACTTCCGGGAGCGCCGCCAGCGCCTCGATCTCGTCGAGCTCGGCGGCGCGCTCCTCGCGCACGTCGCAGGGATGCATCCCCACCGCGGCACGAACGCCCGCGGCGCGGCTTGCGAACTCGATCGTGGCGCGCGCCGAGGCAGCATCGGTGGCGGCTTCCACGATCCAGCGGACGCCCGCCTCCCTCGCCCGAGCCAGGACCTGATCGCGGTCGGCATCGAACTCTTCCTTACCGACGTGGGCGTGCGAGTCGATCACGGCGCGATGGCTCCCGGCGTCACTTCTCGATGCGGGGAAAGAGCGGCTGCGACTCCCCCAGCGCGACGCCGGAGGGTGGTGGCGGCAGGAGCGCGCCGTCGGCGGGGAAGCGCGCCGTCTCGATGGCCGGAGAGAGCCGAAGCGTCTCCCAGACCAGGCGCGCCTTCGACGGCATGATCGGGAAGAGGAGGAACGCGGTGTGCTGGAGTGCTACGGCCAGTTGTCCCAAGAGCGCGTCGAGTTCCGCCGCCTTCTCGGGATCCTTGGCCAGCTTCCAGGGTGCGCCCTCTTCCACCATTTGGTTCGCGCGGCGGATGATCGTCCAGGCCGCCTCGATCCCTTCGTCCAGCGCGTAGCGATCCATCGCCTCGCGGTAGTCGCCCACCGCCTTCCGGATCAGCGCGCCAAGTTCGGCGCCCGCCTCCGGCTTCGCCAGGAGCCCGGCGCGATAGCGGTGGATCATCGAGATACTCCGGGTGAAGAGATTTCCCCAGTCGTTGGCCAGGTTCGCGTTGTAGCGCTCGATGAAGAGATCCCAGGTGAAGTCGCCGTCGCGGGTCAGTGGAATCTCCCGAAGGAGGAAATAGCGGAGCGAGTCGGCGCCCCACGTCTCCACGACATCCAGCGGATTCACGATATTGCCGAGCGACTTCGACAGTTTCTGTCCCTGGAAATAGACGAAGCCGTGCCCCAACACCGACTTCGGAAGCGGCACGCCGGCGCTCAGGAGCATGGCGGGCCAGATGATGCAGTGAAATCGGGTGATGTCCTTCCCGATCACATGCAGATCGGCCGGCCAGTAGCGCCAGAGTCCGTCGCTGTCGGGATAGCCGAGGCCGGTGATGTAGTTGATGAGCGCGTCGAACCAGACGTAGACGCGCTGGGTTGGATCGTCGGGGAGCGGGATGCCCCACGTGGAGGCGCGCGATACCGAGATGTCTTGGAGTCCGCCCTCGATGACGTTCAGGACCTCGTTACGCCGGATATCCGGAACCAGGAAGCCGGGCTGCTTGGCGTACAGCTCCAGCAGACGAGGACCGTAGGCGGAGAGACGGAAGAACCAGTTCTCCTCGCTGACCCACTGCGGCTCGGTCTTGTGGTTCGGGCACTTCCCGTCGACGAGTTCCTTCTCGGGATAGAAGCGCTCGCAGCCGACGCAGTAGAAGCCCTCGTACTTTCCCTTGTAGATGTCGCCGTTCGCCGCGATCTTCCGGAAGAGTTCCTGCACGCCGCGGACATGACGCGGCTCGGTGGTGCGGATGAAGTCGTCGTAGGAGATGTCGAGGCGCTTCCAGACAGCCTGGAACGTCTCCGCCATCTGGTCGCAGTAGACCTGCGGGTCGAGCCCCTTCTCGCGCGCGGCTTTCTCCACGTTGGTCGAGTGTTCGTCGTTCCCCATGAGGAAGCGCGTGTCGAAACCGGCCAGTCGCTTGTAGCGCGCGATGGCGTCGGCCGCGATTTTCTCGTACGCCGTCCCCAGGTGGGGGATGCTGTTCACGTAATCGATGGCGGTGGTGATGTAGAACTTGCTCATTCGTTCTGGCCCTGCCCGGTGTCGGGGGAGCCGCCCGAAGGACCGCCCGAAGAACCTCCGTCAGGTCCACTCCCCGTTCCACCGCCCGTTCCGCCTCCGGTCCCGCCTCCGGATCCGGTTCCCGGTCCCGCGCCTGGTCCGCGTCCACCGCGCGATCCGCCGCGACGCCGGCGCCCGCGGCGGCGCTCGCCGCCACCTGCCGAAATACCGCCACGCTGATCGGAGGAGCGCACTCCCGGGTGCGGCATGTCGGGACGTCCCGCCGGCCGCGCGTCAGGGCGCGGCGCCTCTGAACGCGGAGTATCCGTGCGTGGTGCATCGCTCCTCGGCGACTCGCTCCGCGGGCCCGCCTGCCTCGACTCGGGGCGATCCGGCCTTCCGGTGCTCCGCCGCGGATCGCGGCGCTCACCCCGCTCGGGGCGTGTCGGACGATTGGGCGTGGCGGTCCCGGTCTGCCCGGCCGGTCCGGCCGGTCCGGCCGCCGCATCGTCGTGGCCACCGTCGCCCGGCTTCGCACCACGCGAGCCGCACCCCTGCTTGTCGCATCCCTTACGCCGGTCGCGCGAAGGGCCGGTGATCTTCGTGCCGCTCGGCAGTTCGTCCAGCATCACCACGTTCGGCTTCCCCGCCTCGTCGTGGAGCGTCAGCGTCCGGTGGAAGATGTCGACGCGACCCACTTCGTAGGCGACCCCGTCCAGTTCCAGCGCGCTTCCGATCTTCGGGAACTCGCGAGCCGCGCCCTTGTAGAAGTCGAGCTCGTACCGCAAACAGCACTTCAACCGACCGCAGGCGCCGGAGATCTTCGAGGGGCTGGGCGAGAGTCCCTGGTCCTTCGCCATCTTGAGCGTGATCGGCTCGAAGTCGCGGAGCCAGGTGGCGCAGCAAAGTTCCCGGCCGCAGGTCCCCAGGCCGCCAATTCGCCCCGACTCGTCGCGAACGCCGATCTGCCTCAGCTCGATCCGCGTCCGGAAGACAGCGGCCAGATCCTTCACGAGGTCGCGGAAATCAACCCGCTTCTCGGCGGTGAAGAAAAAGGTGATGCGGTTCCCGTCGAACTGGTATTCGCAGTCGACGAGCTTCATCTCGATCTCGCGCTGGAGGACGCGCTCCTTGCAGGTCTGAAACGCCCGCTCTTCCTTGGCGCGGTTCTGCTCCAGCCGCTCCAGATCCTCCGGGCGAGCCTGGCGGATCACGGCGCGGAGGTTTCCGGGGAGATGATCCCGCTTCACCCACTCGTGCGTGTGATGAACCTTGCCCAGGTCCTCGCCGCGTTCGGCCTGGACCACGATCCAGTCTCCACCGCGGAGCGGGACTTCCTTCGGATTCGCGTAGTACTCCCGGCGGCGCGCCTTGAACACGACCTCCAGGACTTCATGCACTTCACCCGGCGCGAGTTTCGGATCAGCCATGGCGCCGGCCGTGGCGAGTGGTTCGTTCATCGGTCTCTCCCCGCCGCGGCGGGGCCTCAGTTCGGTCAGTGGTGGATCAGGCGGCGCCCAGTCCCATGCGATGCTGGGCGGAGGCGACGGCATAGGCGGCGGTCACGTTCGACTGCACCGCGGACGCGATCTCCTCGAGAATTCGAATTCGGCGTGAGAGCGCCGGAAGGGGGAGCGACGCGGCATCGGCCACGATCTCCCGCTTCCAGTCCTCGTTCGCCAGCGCGATCCCCTCCCCCATGACTTTGAGGCGAAGGACGTCGCGGTAGTAATGAATGGCCAGGGAGACGGCCGCGAGAAAGCGGCCGCGGTCGCGCTCCATCCGTCCGCGGCGAAGCGGTCCCAGGATGGCGGGCGATCCGGGGCGGACGAAGAGTTCCTTCGCCACCGCGCGGAGTTTCGCGAAGTCGGCCTCCTCTGGAGCGGCGCCGGTCGCGTCGAGCGGCGCTTCGAACGGTGCGATGGCCCGGCCCAGACTTCCCTGCGAGAGCGCCGCCGCCAATCGAGCCGTTCCCTTCGAGACGCCTCGCGCTTCCAGCGCTTGGGCCAGGAACGCTTCGGGGAGCGGTCGGAACCGGACGTGAAGGCAGCGAGAAGCGATCGTCGGCAGGAGCGCGCGAATCTGTCGTGCACCCAGGATCAGCACGCGATTCGGCTGCGGCTCCTCCAGAATCTTCAGGAAGGCATGCGCGGCGGGACCGGTCATCGCCTCGGCCCCCTTCACGATCAGCACCTTCGCCCCGCCGTCGCGCTGCGGCGTCAGCGAGAGGAACTGCTTCGCGCGCGACAGGTCCTCGACGGTGTGGGTTGGCTGCTTGGCGAACGTGGGAGCGAAGAACGGCTCTCGGGCGTACCGCGCCCGCACTCCCGCCCTCGCTTCGGAGCGCGCCTCATCGCCCTGCTTCTCCGTCCGTCCCTCGGTGCGAAACGACGGGAGCGGCACCAGGAGTTCCAGGTCAGGATGGCGGAGCGCGCTACTCGCCACGCACGAAGGGCAGTGATCGCACGGCACGGCTTGGGGGAGCGGCGTCTCGCAGAGGAGCGCGCGCGCGAACCAGAGCGCGGCGCGGGTCTTCCCCACGCCGGCGGGCCCGTGAAAGAGGTAGGAATGCCCGACGTGTCCGCCCTTCAGGGAGGCGGAGAGGTGGGCTATTGCTTCCTCTTGATGTTGGACCGTGTTTGGAGCCATGAGGTGGGGCTCACCGGAACCACTCGAGAGGGTTCAGGGCTTCTTTTCCCCGGCGAATCTCGAAATGGAGCACCGTTCCGGAGGTGGAGCCGGTATCCCCCACCCGGCCAATGGTCTCCCCGGCGGCGACTTCCTTGCCGACCGGGACGGTGATCTCGGAAGCATGGGCGTAGAGCGTGTAATAGGCGCCGCCATGGTTGAGGATAACACACTTGCCGTAACCCTCTAGCCAGTTGACATACTCCACCCGGCCCTTCGAAACGGCCGTGATCGCGGCCCCGAACGAGGCGGCAATGTCGATGCCGCTATTGAAGGTGGTGGTGCCGAAACGGGGGTTCTTCTGCTGGCCGAAGCCGCGGGCCACCTTGCCGCTCGCGGGCCAGGGTAGTCGTCCCCGGTTCCTCCCAAAGTCGCCCAGGAGCGGGGCTTCCCCGGTCGGCGCGCCACGCTCGCGGGCGATCCGCTGGCGCTCCAGAGTTTCGATGAGGCCCAGGATCCGCTTCCGAGCACGCTCCAGTTCAGCGGCGGCCTGCTCGTTCGACTTCGAATCGGAGCGAATCCGCTGGAGGAGCCGGCGGCGTTCGCCGGTCAAATTGGCCAGCGCCCGGCGCTCCCGGTCGGTTTCGGCCTGGAGCCGGTCGATCTCGCGCTTCCTCGCCTCCAGGCGCGTCTTGTTGTCCTGAACTTCCACGCGCCGTGCTTGGGTCAGAAGCATCCGCGAGCGATCATCCTTCGCGATGCGGGCCATGTAGTAGCTCCGCGCCACCAGTTCGCCGAACGAGCGGGCCGTCAGGACGTGCTCCAGCTCCCAGGAGCGGCCGCGCTTGTAGATCTCCCGGAGACGCCATCCCAGCCGGCGCCTTTCCGTCTCGAGTTGCACGGCCGTCCGCGCCAGCTCCGACGTGGCGTCGCCCAGGTCGCCCTGGAGCGCGCGCTCCCGTTTCTGGAGCGCGTTCAGGTACTTCATCGTTAGCTGGAGATTCTTCTCCGTCTCCCGCAACTGACCGAGGAGGTTCTTCTCCTTCCCCTTCAGCTCCTTCGAACGCACGCGCCGCTGGTCGAGTTCCTGGCGAAGCGATTCCAGCTCGCGCCGCTGGCCCTCGATCTCGGTATCGGTTTGAGCACGGGCGCGAACGGCCGCGACGGAGTCGGCGGCGGACGGTTGAGCGCGAGCGTATGGCGCGGCGAGGGCAGCGCCGAGCAGGAGCGCCAGGAGCGTTAGGAGCGTGGCCGCACCGGAGCGGCGCGCGATCAGAGAAGCCATTTCCTCGGAAGGGTCGCGACCGCGATCCAGCTCCCGAGGAGGCCCAGGAGCCCGCTCACGGCCACGAACGCGAGGAGCGTCGGCGCCGGCAGGAAGAGCAGGCGGAAGAGCCCGTCGGCCAGGCTGTCATGGATGAGCTTCGCCACCGCGATCGTGAGGACCGAGGAGAGCGAGGCGAGAACGAATCCCTCCACGAGATAGGGCGCCTCCGTGAAGAGGAACCCGCCCCCCAGCGAACGAATCAGGTGGACCGAGTCGAGCCGCGCCTGCACCGCGAGGCGCGTCGTGGCGCCGACCACGAAGAGCACGCCGACCAGCACGATCAGGCCGACCGCCGCGCCGATCCGTTTCAGCGTCCCCACCACCTGCTCGGCGCGAAGGACCCACTCCCCGGCGTAGCGAACATCCTCCACGTGCGGGACCGTCTCGGCCGCGCGCGCGATGCGGCGCACACCCTCGGCGTTTCGGGCCGCCGGCGCGGGACGGACGATGAAGGAGGCGGGAAGCGGGTTCGACCCGACCGACTGGATCAGGGCCTCGTCGGAGATGTCGGCGCGGAACGACTCCCACGCCTCCTCCTTGCTAACGTAGCGGACGCTGTCGACGCCTTCCAGGGCGCGGAGCGCGGCCGCGGCTCGGGAGGTTTCGCTCTTGGAGAGCCCCTCATTCAGGAATACCGAGATCTCCTCGCGCGACTCCAGCTCGCCCGTGTAGCGATCGACGGTCTGCAGCACCATCATGAAGAAGAGAAAGATCAAGAGGATCGCCGACATCGATAGAACGCTGGTGAGCGTCAGCGCGCGATGCTGCACCACGCCGCGCCAGAGTTCCCGGCCGATGTAGCGGAGGGGACCGATCATGCCGGCGCTCCTTCCGCTCCGTCGGTTCGGAGAAGCCCGCGCTCCACGCGGATGACGCGCCCGGGGTAGCGGCGAATCCATTCCTCCGCATGCGTCGCGATGACCACGAGGGTTCCCCGCTCCCGAATGTCGCGCAGGAGCGCAAAGATCTGGGCCGCCGAGCCGGGATCGAGATTACCCGTCGGCTCGTCCGCGAGGAGGATTCGCGGATGGCGCGCCATGGCCCGCGCCAGCGCCACGCGCTGCTTCTGTCCCGCTGAGAGGTCGTTCGGAAAGAGCGCTTCGACACCGCGAATCCCCATCTGATCGAGGAGTGGATTGATCCGGTCGCGAATCTGCGAGCGATCCCAGATGCCGCCGATGTTGCAGGAGATCGCCACGTTTTCGAATATGTTCCGGTCGGGCAGCAGGCGGAATTCCTGGCCCAACACGCCGATGTGGCGGCGGACCAAACTCGCGGAGACGCGCCGGCGCCGCGGCGCCGCCTGAGGAACGGGCGGCGCTTCGAGCGCGATGCCTCCGCTCTCCGCGGAGGCGCCTTCCGCGGCCGGCGTCGGCGCGGGGGCGACCGGCGCGGAGGGCGCCTCGATGACCGCGATCGGGTCGACCTCGACCCGGCCACTGGTCGGTTTCTCCGAAAGCGCCAGCACGCGAAGAAGCGTGCTCTTTCCGGCGCCGCTGGGACCGGCCACCAGGACCCATTCGCCCGCCTCGAACGAGAGGCTGACGTCGCTCAGCGCGACGCGGTCTCGGTATGCCTTGGTGACGTGCTCCAGGCGAATCAGGGCCATGACCACTCCATGGGACGGCGTCCGGCGCGAAGCGCGAGATCGGCGCCGACGCGAATGGCGGTCGCCAGCCCCGCCGGGTCGGGACGGTTCGCGGCTCTCCTGGAATCCTTCCAGGCCCGGTCGAACGCGGTGCCATGATCTACCGAGGAGCGCACGAAGGGAAGCCCCAGCGTCACGTTCGTGGCGCCGCCGATGCCGTCCGCCTTCGCCGGGATGAGCCCCTGGTCGTGATACATGGCGATCACGGCTCCCAGATTCTTCCGATCGGCATGGTGAGAGAAGAAGGTGTCGGCAGGAAAGGGTCCCTCGGCGGAGATCCCGCGCTCGCGCGCCTCGCGAATGGCCGGGAGGATGAAGCGTTCCTCCTCGTCGCCGAACATTCCCTCCTCCCCCGCGTGGGGATTCAATCCCAGCAGCGCGACGGTGCGGCGGCTTCCCCAGCGAAAATTTCGAAGCGCCGCCGCCGCGAACTCCATGGTCCGGACGAGCGACGGCTTTGAAATCGCGCCCGGCACGTCGCGGAGCGCCAGGTGAACGGTGGCGAGGATGAGCCGGAAGCGGCGTGTGACGAAGAGCATGCGGGTCTCCGGCACGCCCGCCAGCGCGCCAAGGAATTCCGTGTGCCCGGGATGCCGGTAGCCGGCCAGGTGGAGCGCGTGCTTGGAGATCGGCGCGGTGACGATGCCGTCGACGCGACGATCCAGCGCCAGGCGGGCCGCGGTCTCGATGGCGCGAGCCGCCGCGCGGCCGGAGCCCGCGGTGGCATGCCCGGGGCTGACGGAGATCCACCCCTCGTCGCTCGACACGAGAAACGGGATGCCGGGGGCGTCGTCTTTCGGATCGAACGAATCGGGGCCGATGGCGCGGAGCCGCGCGCCGGAGCCGATGCGATGGAGGGCGCGCTCGAAGATTTCGGGGTCGCCCACGACCGCCAGACGCGCGACGCGCCGGAGCGACGCTGACGCAACCGCGCGCGCGACGATCTCGGGGCCGATCCCCGCGGGGTCGCCGCAGGTGATGAGAAGCGTGGGACGACGCGGCGACACGGGTGCGTGCCTCCCGGCGCTAGTCCTTGATCTCGATCGTGACGGTCTTCTTGACTCGTTCGTACCAGCGCCGATACGACTCTTCGAGTTTCTTGTTCAACACCATCTGGCGCAGGTCTTCCTTGATCTCGTCGAACTTGAACTCCGATTCGGCCACGCGTCCGTGCAGCTTGAAGATATGGTATCCCGCGTCACGCTTCACCGGAACGCTGATCTCGTTCACGCTGAGACCGGTGAGAACCTCGCGGAGATTCTCCGGCAGGCTCGCGACCGAGATATCGCCCAAAATGCCGCCCGAATCCTTCGTGGCGGTGTCCATCGAGTGCCGCCGTGCCATGGCCACGAAATCGACGCCCTGCATCAGCGAGTCGCGGTAGACCAGTGCGCGCTTCCTGGCGCGTTCCTCATCGTTTGGCGTGGGGCGGATGCCGATCATCACGTGGCGGGCGCGGACCATCTCCTCGCTGGAGTCGGTCTTCGCCTGATGCGATTCGACCTTGATGATGTGATAGCCGAACCGCGTGCGGACCGGCTGGCTCATCTCGTTCGGCTTGAGCGAGAAGGCGACGGCTTCGAACTCCGGCACCATATCGCCATGCCCGAACGGACCGAGGTCCCCGCCGCGCTGGCCGCTGGGATCGTCCGAGAATTGGCGCGCGGCCTCGTCGAAGGCGCGCCCCTTCACGATCAGCGTGCGGATACTGTCGGCGCGGGCGCGGGCGCGCTTCGCCTGGACCGAGTCCGCCTCGAAGGCGACTAGGATGTGCGCCAGGTTCAACTGTTCGGGACGCTTTCCGATCGAGTCGCGGTTCGCGTCGAAGAAGGCGCGGATCTCCGCGTCGGTCACCGTCGTCTTGCTCTGCACCTCGCGGCTTACCACGCGCGAGATGAGAAGTTGTTCCCGAACGTCCGGCTCGTAGCGCTTCCGAAGATCGGCCTCGGTCATCCGCTCCTGCTCCAACGCGCGGCGGAATCCCGCGTCGCCGCCCAGCCGCTCGCGAAGCGCGGCGACTTCGCGGTCCACCGCCGCCTGGACGTCCGCCGGCGTCACGGTGATGCTAAGGCGGACCGCCTCCGCCAGCACGACCTGGTTCTCGACCAGCTGATCGATGATGTTCCGGCGGAGTTTGGCGATGGAGACGGAATCGCGCGGATCGACGCTGAATCGTGCCGCGGCCTGCTGAAAGCGCTCGTCCACCTCGGATGCCAGGATGACGTTCTTGTTCACGATCGCCGCGATCCGCTCCGCGGCGCCGAGACGCTCGCCGGTATTCGGAAGGAGGGCCAGGACGGCGGCGGTCAGCGCGACCGCCACGCCCGCGCGCACGACGGCGCTTCCACGGCGAGATTCAGTGTCACGCTTCATCGCGCGGCTCGCTTCCTCGAGGAGGGGGCGCTCGGCGCCGGGGGCGCCAGGCGAACCGCTTCGAGACGGGCGGGAATCACGTTGACCGGGGTCTTCGCCCGGAGCCGTTCCAGTTGATCGATTACCCATTGGTTCTCCATCTCCTCTCGCCAATCGCGCAGAGCGCGGGGCGTGGCTTCTTCCGGGGAAAGGGGGGTGGCTGCTTCGCGTCCGGTCATCATGGCGAGCGCCCAGCCATGATTTGTCTCCGTCACGGGCGCGAACTGTCCGGCGGCAAGGGCCCGAAGGCCAAGACCGAGCGGATCAGCGCTCGCTTCGGGGATCGAGAGCGTGGCGACTTGCCGGGGGAAGAGTCCTCCCGGACTGACTTGGTTCCGGAACGCAAATCCCATCGATCGAAGCGTGGAATCGGGAGGAAATCCGACGCCGTTCCATGCCTTCAGCGCGGCGCGCGCGGTGTCGGCGCTGGAGAACATGGCCACACGCGCCATGCGCCGGGCCGGGTGTTGATAGCGGGCGGCGTTCTTTTCGACGTAGGCGCGAAGCGCTCCGGCGTTTGGATCGGCCGGGCGAGCATGCTCCACCATTGCTTTCGTCGCGACCTCGTCGCGATAGAGCCTGAGTCGGCGCGCCACAAGAGGGTCCGTGTCGAATCCCCTGTCGCGGGCATCGCGGACAATCAACTCGTGAAGGACGACGCGAGCCGCGAGCGTCACCATTTCCCGAAATTCCTGAACGCGAACCCGGCCGTAAGCATCCGTTCCAGGCCGAACGTACCGGATGATGTCGGCGATGGTGATGGCGGCGCCGTCGGCGCGGGCCACGATTCCGATCGCCGGCCGGATGCCGAGGCCGGCGCGCGTCCCGTCGGGGCGAAGCGACGCGAGGATGGAATCGGTCGATTCACTCCGAAAGGCCGCCATCGCCAGCCTCGCATTCAGCGAGTCGGCCGCGAAGTGGTATTTCCGGAGCACCTCGTCGTAGTAATTCTGGTAGATCTGGTGCGTCCTCTCTTCCACGAGAAAGCGCATCAGCGAATCGTCGCCGACTTCGATCCACCCCCCCACCTTATATAGCTCGTGCCCGAAGGGTCCGGCGTAGGGGCCGAAGATCTCCCCTGGCTTCGCGAAGGCGATGGAGTCCTGGGAGACCGGTTCCAGCTCCTTGACCATGACGGGGCCGAATCGGCCGCCAGAGGCCGCCGAGGGAGGGTGCCCGCTGTAGACCTTCGCGAGCGAGTCCCAGCGCGCACCGTGGCGTGCCCGATCGACGATTCGCTCGGCAACGCCCATGCGTCCGCCGGACAAGTCATCGCGAAGAAGGATGTAGTGGAGATCGAGCCAGCGGTACCGGCCCGTCTTCTTGATCGAATCGAACTCGGCGGCGTTCGGAATGATCGCGGGGCGGAGGGCCTTCTCGTAGACCAGGCCCATGAGATAGGCGTGCTCGCGCTCGGTGACCTCGCGGCGCACCTCTCGATCGTCCATGAGTCCGCGACGCTCCGCCTCGAGCGCCAGGAGTTCCCGATCGACACAGCGATCGAGCAGCGTACGCCGCCAGGCGCGCGCGGTCATGCCTCGCGGCGGCTCCGGCCCCAGCGCCATCGCGGCGCGTTCGATGTCGATGGCCCCCACGCTCCGGCCACCCACGGTCGCGATCGGGCCACGAAGAGCGGGTGGCTTCTTCGCCTCAGCGTACGTTGCCGCGACCGCGGCAAAGAGCGAGAGAAGGGAGAATGCGAGCGCGACAAGCGCCCCCGTCGATCTGATTCGCGTGTGGTTTTTCTTCACGGCTGGGCGGGAGCGATCGACCTCGATCCGCTCCCCCTGTCTCCTGGGTGGTTACTACGCAACTTCGGTTCCACTTGGTACTTATACCCCGTTCAGGCCGGGCGGTTCAGGCGGTGCCCCGGGGGCGATGGAAGAGGCGGAACGCTACCAAGGGGCCCCAACTGCCGCAAGATGTTTGTCGCCAACAAGACCGGGTCCGCCGGTTTGGCCACGCGTAGGATCCGGGCGCTGTCGGCGAACTCCAGTTTGGCCGGGATGGAGGTAACCAGAGCGAGCGCCTGCGAACGCGCCAGCGGCTCGTTGAACTCCAGTTCCAGCCGCTCCCGGCGGACCCGCATCCGGTTCGCCCCGGCGTCGCGGCCCAGGAGGCGAAGCCGCTTGAGCGCCAGGAGCTGCTCCACCTCCGCCGGTAGCGCCCCGAAGCGGTCACGCAGCTCGGTCGCCAGCGCATCGAGCGCCGCCCCCTCGCCGATGGCAGCCAGGCGCCGGTAGACATCCAGTTTCTCGTCGCGATCGGTGATGTACTCCTCGGGAACGAAGGCTGGGAGGTCGCTCGCCACTTCTGGCTCCGGGCGGCGCTCCACCGCGGTCCCCTTCAGCTCCTGCACCACCTCGTCCACCATGCGGCAGTAGAGGTCGAAGCCGACGCTCGTCATGAAGCCATGCTGTTGGGGCCCAAGGAGATTTCCGGCGCCTCGGATTTCCAGGTCGCGCATGGCGATCTGAAGCCCCGCGCCAAGCTCCTCGTTCTCGGCGATCACGCGGAGGCGCTTCTCGGAATCCTCCGCCAGCACCTTTCCCGGCGGCACCAGGAGGTAGCAGAACGCCTGGTGATGCGAGCGCCCGATCCGGCCGCGAAGCTGGTAGATCTGCGCCAGCCCCAGCGCGTCGGCGCGGTTGATCAGCATGGTGTTCACCGTGGGAATGTCGAGCCCCGACTCGATGATGAGCGTGGAGACGAGCACGTCGACGCGCCGCTCCAGGAAGTCGAGCATCACCTTCTCGAGCTGCGTGTCCTTCATCTGCCCGTGTGCCACCGCGTAGCGGAGCTGCGGGACGATGCTCTGGAGGTAGTGGGCCTGCTGCTCGATCGTCTCGACGCGATTGTGGACGAAGAACGACTGTCCGCCGCGGTCGGCTTCGCGCAGCAGTGCGTCCTGGATCAACTCACGGCTCGTCTCCACGATTTCGGTCTTGATCGGGTAGCGGCCGCGCGGCGGCGTGGTCATGACCGACATGTCGCGCGCGCCAAGGAGGCTCAGGTGGAGCGTGCGCGGGATCGGCGTCGCCGTGAGGGTGAGGACGTCGACCGTTTCCACCAGGGTGCGAATCTTCTCCTTCTGCTTCACGCCGAAGCGCTGCTCCTCGTCGATGACCACCAATCCCAGGTTCGTGAAGCGGACGTCCTTCGAGAGAAGGCGGTGCGTGCCGATGATGAGATCGACCTCGCCGCGCCCCAGTCGCGCCACGACCTCTT
The DNA here is from genome assembly GCA_031397435.1 of Candidatus Eiseniibacteriota bacterium. GTDB lineage: Bacteria > Eisenbacteria > RBG-16-71-46 > SZUA-252 > SZUA-252 > SZUA-252. Next base: position 11,773 of record JANNMC010000256.1, on the reverse strand, counting down.
CCTGCTCCTTCGCGTTCCGGAAGCGGGAGAGGACCTCGATGCGCACCGGGTAGTCGGCCAGCCGCTCGCTGAACGTCACGCCATGCTGCTGCGCCAGAACCGTCGTCGGCACCAGGATCGCGACCTGCTTCCCGTCCTGAACCGCCTTGAAGGCCGCGCGAATGGCGACCTCGGTCTTGCCGTAGCCGACGTCGCCGCAAATGAGGCGGTCCATCGGCCGGGACGATTCCATGTCGCGCTTCACGTCGTCGATGGCGCGGAGCTGGTCGGGCGTCTCGTCGTAGACGAACGACGATTCCAGCTCCCGCTGCCACGGCGTGTCGGACTGATAGGCGTGACCGGGATGCGCCTTTCGCGCGGCGTAATGGCGGAGGAGTTCCTCGGCCATGTCGGCGATCGCCTTCATGGTCTTCGCCTTGGTGCGCGCCCAGGTCGTGCCGCCTAGCCGGTGGATCGCCGGCGCGTGTCCCTCTTCCGCCGCGTAACGTTCGATCAATCCGAGCTGGTCGATCGGGACGAAGAGGCGATCCCCGCCGGCGTAGTCGATCTGGATGCACTCGGTCTCCTGCCCGTCCAACTGGAGGCGCTGGAGTCCGCGGTAGGCGCCGATGCCGTGATCGAGGTGGACGACGAAATCTCCCGGCGTCAGCGTGAGGAGTTCGCGCATGGCGGCGGCCGAGGGGCGCAGGCGCCGTCCGCGGCGGCGGCGGTAGCGGGCAAAGATCTCGTGATCGGTGAAGACCGCGAGGCGCGCGGCCGGCAGCACGAAGCCGCCGACCAGCGATCCGACTTCGATCGCCGCCAGGTCGTCGCCGAGGAGTTCCTCCAGGCGGTCGGCCTGTCCCCGGTTGTCGCAGACGATGGAGCGGCGATAGCCGACTTCGCCCAGCCGCTTGAGCTCTCCGCGCAGGAGATCGAGTTTCCGTCCAAACGCCGGCTGCGGGCGGGCATCGAAGCCGATCACGTCGGCGGAGTCTCCGGAATCCCGGATCCCCTTCCCCGTTACCGCCGACTCGAAGCGCGGGTAGCCCCGCAACCGTTCCGCGATCCGCTCCGGATTTTCGAAGAGCGCCTCGCGAGGCGGCAGGAGCGGATTCCGCTCCCGAGCGGCCGCTTCCAGCCGCTCTGCCTCCCGCTCTACCTGCTCCAGCTCGCGCTCCACCGCGCCCGGCTCTTCCATCCAGAGGATCGTGCCCGCCGGCAGATGGTCCAGGAGCGAGCCGAGTTCGAGCCCGAGGTGAGGCGCCAGCCACTCGGCCCCTTCGAAGTAGATTCCCTCGGAGACGAGATCGCGAAGCCTCCTCGCCTCCTCGCCCGATGCGAGGGGGCCGCGGCCGAAGGGGCGAAGCCGCAGGTCGAGGTCGTCAGCGTAGAGGAGTTCCCGCGCCGGCACGATCCGGACCGATTTCAGCGTGCCGGTGGAGCGCTGCGTCGCCGGATCGAAACTGCGGAGTGACGCGATCTCGTCGCCGTCGAACTCCAACCGGACCGGCTCTTCCATGCCGGGGCCGTGCACGTCGACGATCCCGCCTCGCCGGCTGATCTCACCCGATTCGCTCACCTCGCTCACCGGACGGTAACCAAGGAGGACCAGACGGCCCAGGACGTCCCGCGGATCGCCCTGCCATCCACGCTCGATGGTGAAGGCGCGGCCGCGGAGCGCCGCGGGGCGAGGCAGCAGGCGATGCAGCGCCGCCGCCGGGATGACCGCGACCGGAGGCGAGGGATCGGTAAGCCGCGCCAGGCCGTCCAGCCGCTCGTCGCGCACGGGAGCGGTCGGCGTCTGATGGCTCCACGGCACCACGTCGAGCGGCGGGAGATAGACGACGCGATCGGGGCCAAGGAACGCGGCCAGATCGTCGCGCCACGACTCCGCGCGATCGAGGTCGGGCGTCACCACCGCGATCGGGAAGCCGGACTCGCGCGCCAGCAGCGATGTCAGGATGGCGGCCACGCTTCCCGCGGTGCCGCGCACGCGCACGCCGGCGCGGGGCACGCCCTCGCCGATCGCCGCCTCGGCCTTCGCCCGATCGAGGAGCTTCGGCGTCGCGGGATGTGCGGCGACCGAGTCGAGGAGTCGCGCATGAAGCCCTTCGGTCTCCAGTTTCGCGTCGTTCGGGCTCATGCGCGGAGCTTCCGGGCGCTCGCCAGCAGAAGTTCGCCCGCCAAGAGCAGTGCCGCGGCCAGAAGGAGCGGCAGCCAGAGTTCTTCCCCGCGTCGCGTGGCGCGCAAATGCCGCTCCAGAGCGGAGGCGCTGGAGAGGATCGCGATTCGCGGAAGCGCGGCGGGTGCGGCGCCGGCGCGAATGGAGTCGACGGGGAGTGCGGTGAGGTCGCTCTCAATCGGATCGAGGTTCACGGCCACGGTGGCGAGCGTGTGGCCTTCCGCGTCGAATTCATAGAAGCCGGCCGCCGGCGCGGCATCGAGGGCGACGGCACGATAGCCGGTTCCTTCCGCTTCCACGGTGGCCGTGGAGGAGTAATCGCCGGGGCCTCGGACGCGAATGACGCCCGAAGGCGCACCCGTGAGCCGCGCACGCGGCGGCATGCCGACAACGAGTTCCGCCGGCGCACCCGACGCGGCGCGCGCCGCGTGGCTCACGAGCCCGCGAACGAGCGGGACGAAAGCGCCCGAGAACGGCAGTTCGCCCCAGTCGTCGGAGAGCGACGAGAGGAAGACCGCCACGCGCGGCGCCGCCACCACGACCGGAAGTCCGCCGCTCGTCTGCACCACAATCTCGGCACTCGGCGAGGTGACCGCGCCCCGAACGAGGCCGGTGAGGCGCGCCTGCGAGAGCGGCGTGCCGACTCCCACGGTGAGACCTTCCAGGATCGCGTGTCCCGCGACGCGGGCGCGCAGTTCCAGCGCTCCCCCTTCCGGAACGCGCTCGGGCTGCTGGAGCGCGAGGTCGATCATTCCCGGAAAGAGGCGCTTGCCGTAGTAGTCGGGATCGGAGTGAGGGCCAAGCGCGACCACGAGCCCTCCCCCATCGCGAAGGAACGCGCGGAGCCTTGCCTCGGCGTCACCGGAGAGCGCGGCGACGTCTTCCAGCAGGACGACGTCCGCGCGCGCCTTGTTGAGCGTCAGGAGCGCCGCGGGCGACTCGTCCTCGACCGAGAATCCCGACGCGCCGTTCGACGACGGATCGAGCGCGAGCGCGGCGAAGCGGGGCGGCGCCGAGCCGCGTGCCTCGACGATGCGAAGGACGCGGAGGCGGCGCGGGGTACCGAGGACCGCGTACCACTCGTCATCGGTGGGGAGCGCGTCGGCATCCATCTCGGCCGTGATCCGTGTGGGAGTGGCGGCGGCGGAGTCCGAAACAGCCGTCCCGGCCCCCTTCGGTTCGATCGGCATGGCGGCCCATCGCCTCTCTCCGGCGCGAAGCGACACGTCCCCTCCCCCGACGAGCGCATCCCCCTCCCGTAGGCGGATCGCGATCCGGTCGCTCGGCGCGTCGGCGTGATTGACGAGCCGCGCGCGAAGTTCCATGCCGCGCCCTTCGGGCCCGGGACGGACGTCAGGATCGATCGCCTCGAAGGCGTGATTCGGTAGATTCGCCGCGGTCACCGGCACGAGATAGACGCGCGTCCCCGCGGCGGCGGCGCGCGCGATTTCCAGGCGCGCCTCCGCCGGCCAGTTGCCCCGCTGGAAATCGCTGACGACGTAAAGTTCTCGCGTGGAGAGCGGACTTCGCTCCAGCGTCCGGCGAAGCGAGCCGAGTGCGGCGGCCATCCGTGCCGGCCGAGGCGTCGCCTCCACCCGTTCCAGGGCACGACGAAGGCGAACTCGATCGTCGCCCCGTTCGGCCACCGGCTCCTCCCCGCGCGACGCGTAGGCGATGGCGATGGCATCCCCTGCCCTGGAAGCCTCGACCAGCGACGCGGCGCGGCCCTTGGCTTCCGTGATCCGCGGCCTCCCATGCTCCTCGATCGCCGCCATGCTCTCGGACTCGTCGAGCAGGAGTCCGACCGACGCCGCCGCGTTCATTACGGCATTCGCCGGCGTGACGGCGGGACGCGCGAAGGCGAGGACGAGGAGGAGGAGCGCCAAGGTCCGGAGGATCAGGAGCAGGATTTCGCGAAGCCGGATGCGCCGGATCTCCCGCGGCTCCAGGAGGCGGAGGAAGTTGGTCGTGGGAAACGGCACTTCCGGAAGTTTCCGCCGGCTCAAGAGATGAAGGAGAACGGGAATCGCCGTGACCGGAAGCGCCCAGAGGAAGCTCGGGTTCAGGAATGAGAGAAGAGGCATCGCGGCCGATCGGCTCCCTTGGCTAGAGGAGGCGCGAGCGCTTCCCCAAGTATTCCAGCAACGCCCGGTCGTACGGAACGTCAGTGGTAAGCGCCACGTAGTCGGCGCGCTTCTCGATGCAGATGGCGCGGAGACGGTCGCGCCACTCGGTCAGACGGGCGCGATAGTCGTCCCTCAGTTCGCGGGGGCGCGTGGTGACGCGGGCGCCTCCCTCCATGTCCACGTAGACCGCTTCGCGGTCGAAATCGAACGCAACCTCTTGGGGGTCGAGGATGTGGAACACCAGGACCTCGTGCCGGCGGTGGCGGAAGTGGTGGATCGCCTGCGCGACCTTCTCGGGCTCGTCCAACAGGTCGGAGAGGATCACGACGAGCCCACGACGCGTGATTCGTTCCGCCAGCGCGTGGAGCGAGGCGGTGAAGTCGGTTCCGCCGCTCGCCTTCATCCGCTCCAGCAAGCCAAGGAGCGGGCGCATGTGTCCCATCGTGCTTCGCGCCGGAATCTGCTCGCCGCGCCCCTCTGCGAAGGCGAAGAGTCCGACGGCGTCGTGCTGACCCAATATGAGATATGCCAGCGACGCGGCCAGTTGCCGCGCGTAGTCGAGCTTGGTCACTCCGCGCGATCCGTAGCCCATGCTGGCGCTGGTGTCGACGAGGAGATGGGCGCGGAGGTTCGTCTCCTCCTGATATTGCTTCAGGTATTTCCGATCCGACTTCGCCAGGACCTTCCAGTCGAGATGGCGGAGCGGATCGCCCGGCATGTACTGGCGATGTTCGGCGAACTCCACGGAGAAGCCGTGATAGGGACTTCGGTGGAGGCCGGTCAGAAAGCCTTCGACCACGAGACGCGCCCGCAGATCGAGGCGGGCGAGCTTCGAGACGAAGTGCGGATCGAGAAGCCGCGCGCGGTCGTCGCTCATAGAGATAGGTCGGTGGCCCGGTGCCTGCGGCGGGCGCGAGCCCTAGCCGCGCTTGCCGTCCGAGGACGGCACGGCGTCGAGGAGCTTGGCCACGATGTCGAGACTCGAGATGCCGTCCGCCTCCGCCGTGAAATTCGGAATGATCCGGTGGCGAAGGACGGGGCGCGCCATGGCGCGGACGTCGTCCTCGCTGGGAGTTGGGCGGCCCTGGAGCGCGGCGCGCGCCTTGGCGCCGAGCACCATGAACTGAGCGGCGCGCGGACCGGCGCCCCACGAGACCCAGTCGCGCACGAACGACGCGCTCTCCGGTCCGGGCCGCGAGGCGCGGGCGAGTTTCACGGCGTAGCGAACGACGTGCTCCGAAACAGGAACGCGGCGGACCAGGCGCTGCAGTTCGAGAATCCTGTCGCGGCCGATTACGCGCGACACCTCGGCCTCGTAGGCGCTGGTGGTGGTCGCGACGATCCTCTGCTCTTCCTCGTCGCTCGGATACGATACCGAGATGTGGAACATGAAGCGGTCCAGCTGCGCCTCGGGGAGCGGATAGGTCCCCTCGAACTCGATCGGATTCTGCGTCGCCAGGACGAAGAACGGCAGCGCGAGCTCGTGCGTGGCGCCGCCCGCGGTCACACGATATTCCTGCATGGCCTGGAGCAGCGCGGCCTGCGTCTTCGGAGGGGTTCGGTTGATCTCGTCGGCCAGGACGATGTTCGCGAAGATCGGCCCGCGGATGAACTTGAAGGAGCGGCGTCCCGTGGAGGCGTCCTCCTCGAGAATCTCCGTTCCGGTGATGTCCGACGGCATGAGATCGGGCGTGAACTGAATGCGGCTGAACTCGAGATCGAGCGCGCGCGCCACGGTGGAGACGAGGAGCGTCTTCGCGAGCCCGGGGACCCCCACGAGGAGGCAGTGGCCGTTGGCGAATAGCGCCGTGAGGAGTTGATCGACGACCTCGTCGTGGCCGACGATCACCTTGCGGAGTTCCGCCAGGATGGCCGTCCGCGCGCGCTTCAGCTCATCGAGAAGCTCGACGTCGCGGCTGGCGACGGACTCGTTCATCGAGGTCCTCTTTCCAGGGTCCTGGGGCTGGCCGGAAAGAAATTCCGCTGAGACCAACCTCGCAAGTGCCCATCGTTACAGGGTTGACGCGTGCCTGTGCATAACCGGGGGCGCCGGTATGCGCCGCGCATTTTCAATCGATTGCGATGGTTACGGTTACCACGTTTTCCACTGTTTTCCCCAAGTTATCCACAAAATAGCCCTGGTCGGGGGGCATTCCGTTACTGCTGGCCCGATTCCACGGAGCGAAGGAGGTCGATGATCCGCTCCAGTTCCTCCTGGTTGTGATAGTCGATGAACACCGACCCGGCCCCTCCGCGCCGCCGGGTAATCCGCACGCGGGTTCCTACCAACCGCATGAGTTCGTCCTCCAGCGCCATCAATTCGGCGGAGAACGCCCGGTGCGGGGCGCGGCGCGACTTCCCCACGCGGGGAGCCGACGAGCGCTGGATCCGCGATTCAAGCTCCCGAACCGACCAATCGTTCGCGCTCGCGGAGGTGGCGAGTTCGATCTGCTGCTTCGGCGCAGCCAGCGAAAGGAGCGCCCGGCCATGCCCGGCCGAGAGGCGTCCCGACTCCAGAAGAGTCAACACTTCAGTCGGTAAGTTGTTGAATCTAATTATGTTCGAAACCGTTGAACGATCCTTTCCGACGCGCTTCGCGATCTCTTCGTGCGGCAGTCCGTACTCCGCGGCCAGCCGGTAGTAGGCGCGCGCTTCGTCCACCGGGTTCAGATTCTCCCGCTGCACGTTTTCGATGAGAGCAATCAGCAGCGATTCGCGATCGGTGAGGGGCCGGACGATCGCGGGGATCGTGTTGAAGCCCGCTTCCTGGGCGGCAAGAAATCTCCGTTCGCCGGCGACCAACTGATAGTGATCGCCAGAGGGGCGAATCAGGACGGGCTGAAGCACGCCTCGCTCGCGAATGGAATCGGCCAGCTCGCGAATGGTGGCGGGATCGAACTGGGTCCGGGGCTGAGCCGGGTTGCGGACGATCTTGGATAGAAGGACGTGAACGATGTCGCTGGTTCGCGCTTCCTGGGGCCGAGTCTCGGACGCGCCGGAAGGCGGCATGACCGGGACTTCCTGCTCCACAGCCGCTGGAATCAATGCCTCCAACCCTCTGCCCAATGCTTTTCTAACCACGTTCGATCACCTCCTTAGCGAGATTCATGTAGCTCGTCGATCCAGCGCACTGGGGGTCGTAGATCACGACCGGCTTGCCGAAACTCGGCGCCTCGCTGAGACGCACGTTTCTGGGAATCACGGTACGGTAGACTCGTTCCGCGAAGAACCGCCTGGTCTCCTCGAGTACCTGCTGGGAGAGGTTCAGGCGGTTGTCGAACATCGTGAGAAGAACTCCCTCGATCTGTAGATTGGGATTCAGTCCCTGCTGCACGAGCCGAATGGCGCTCAAGAGATGACTCAGTCCTTCCAGCGCGTAGTACTCGCACTGGACCGGGACCAAGACGGAGCGCGCCGCGGTCAGGGCGTTCAGGGTCAGGAATCCCAGAGAGGGCGGAGCATCGATCAGGATGAAGTCGAAGCGCTCTTCCACGTCGACGAGCGCCTCCTTCAGCCGGTACTCCCGCCGCGGCACCTCCACCAGTTCCACTTCGGCGCCTACCAAGCGCTGCCCGGAGGGGACGAGCTGAAGGCCGGCGACCTCCGTATCCAGGATCACGTCCGAAAGCGCGGCGTTTCCGGTCAGCACGTCGTAAATGCCGCGCTGCACCTTGATACTCGGATACCCCAGCCCGCTTCCTGCGTTCCCCTGGGGGTCGAGATCGATCAGTAAAACTGTCTTTCCACAGAGCGCCAGTCCCGCCGCAAGGTTCACGGCAGTGGTCGTCTTGCCGACGCCGCCCTTCTGATTCGCGATCGCAACCGTCCTGGCCATGGATCTCCCTGATTCGATTTGCGGGCGGGGCCGCGCTGCGGGGCGAGGAGCCTTCTGAACGGCCCAGTCTAGGGGAGGGACCCCCCTGAACGCCAACGGATTCTATGTTCCACGTGAAACGTGTTTTTATTTCGTTGTGAATATTGATCTTAGTGGCATGTATTCGCTGAACAGCGGCACGGAGAGGAGAGTCGATCGAAAGCGGTGAGGACGGCGGATTTTGGGGGGATTCGTGTAGGCGCCTGGGTAACGATCAATTTTGCAGCGCCTTACGGCTACGTTTCACGTGGAACATGAAAAACGCCGGTCGGGGCGTGAATGCCGCTCAGACCAATCCGTGCAGTAGCCTTCCCCCAAAAGCACCGATTGCCTCCTCCCCCGAACGCCCCGTGATCGCGAGGGCGCGGGTAAGCTGCTCCCGGTCGATTCCGCCGCCTGCGAAGTAGACCCACCGGGCACCCGGAAGGCAGCTCGGCGCGATCGTCTCAAGGAGTCGGGCCACTTCCGATACGGCACGGATGAACACGACGTCGTATGCCGGTTCCTTCTTCCGGGAGTGCTCCTCGAGGCGCTCGCAGGCGATTTTCACATTCTTGAGCGGCAGCGCTCGGACCGTACGCTCCAGAAACCCCGCCTTTCGCTCCCTAGACTCCAGGAGCACCACCTTCGTCTCCGGCCAGACAATCCCCAGAGGGATCCCCGGGAAACCGCCACCACTTCCGATGTCGAGGATGTACTGAGGTGGTTCCGGGAAGAGGGAGAGCGGGTTCAACGAGTCGAGGATGTGCCTCGTGTAGAGCGTGGAGCGATCACCCTTCCCGATCAAGGCGAGCGTGGGGATCTTCTCGTAGAGGAGGCGAGCATAACGGTCCATGAGGGTCAGGGCTTCGCTGGAAAGCGGGGGGAGCGAGGGTGAAGCGTGGGACAGCGGACCTTCTTCGCTCGCCGCGGCTGGCTTAGTCGCTGACGCCAGTCGTTCCAGGAAGAGCCGTCGGTCCGCCGCCATCTCCGCGGGGATCGCAGGCCCCTGCGGGTCCGGGGACTCCTGCTTTGCCTTCGATTCGTTCGATCCCACCATCCACACTCCTTCGTCGTTCCCGATCGGCATAGATGGCCAGAACCGATACGTCCGCGGGAGATACCCCCGCGATGCGCGATGCTTGAGCAACGGTTCGAGGGCGCAGCCGCTTCACCTTTTCACGTGCCTCGCCGGCGAGTTCCGCCAGTGGTTCGTCGAAGAGACTCTCCGGAAGCAGCAGCGATTCATATCGTGACGCGCGGAGCACCGCGCGATGCTGGCGTTCGATGTACCCCTCGTAGCGGGCCTCGATCGTGGCCGACTCTACCGCCCCACTCTCCAGGTCGGCAAGGGGAGGGAGCAGGAGCGCGCCGAGCGTATCGAGCGACCCGTCACGAAGCGCCTGCGCCAGGGAGAGCCGCGGTGTACGCTCCGGGGTTTCCATTCGAACGGACTTGAGCCGGGCACGTGCCGTCACACGATCCCCGCTCCGCCGACCCAATCGAAGGAGCTCATCCGGACGCAGCGTCCCCAAGCGGGCAGCCTCGTGGAGGAGCCGTTCGTCCGCGTTGTCCTGGCGAAGCAGAAGCCGATGCTCCGCACTGGAGGTGAACATCCGGTACGGCTCTTCCGTTCCTTTGACTACTAGATCGTCAATCAAGACAGCGAGATACGAGGTATGTCGTCCGGGGAGCCAGGGCTCTCGGCGCTGTAGCGCCAGGGCGGCGTTGATCCCCGCCCAGAGGCCCTGGGCCGCCGCCTCTTCGTATCCCGACGTGCCGTTGATCTGTCCGGCCAGGTAGAGCCCCGCCACCTCGCGCGACTCCAAGGTGTGGCGCAGCTGTGTCGGCGGCACGAAATCGTATTCCACCGCGTAGCCCGGACGAAGCAGTCGCGCGGACTCAAGCCCCGGGATCGTGGCGAGAATTTCCCGCTGCACCTCTTCCGGAAGGCTGGTTGAGAGTCCGTTCACGTAGTATTCGACCGCATCGCGCCCCTCCGGCTCCAGGAAGATCTGATGCGACGCCTTATCGGCGAACCGCACGACCTTGTCCTCTACGGAAGGGCAGTAGCGCGGGCCGATGCCGCGGATCTTCCCCGTGTAGAGCGGCGAGCGATGGAGATTCTCGCGGATCACTCGATGCGTCGCCTCGGTCGTCGCCGTCAAGTGGCAGACGATCTGCTCCATGTCGAGCGATTCGGTGAAGTGGGAGAATGGGCGCGGCGAATCGTCGCCGCGCTGCGTGGCGAGCCGCGAGAAGTCGATCGTGTCCCGATGAAGCCGCGGCGGCGTCCCCGTCTTCAAGCGAACGAGCCGGAAGCCAAGATCGCGAAGCGAATCGGAGAGCCCTCGCGCCGGCGCCTCTCCAACACGGCCGCCGGCCACCGTCCTGTCGCCGACGTGGAGGATGCCGTCGAGGAACGTGCCCGGCGTCACGATCACCGCGTCCGCTTCCAGAAGGGCGCCGTCCGCCAGCCGTACACCGCGTACTCGTCCGCCCGAGACCTCGAATGCCGTGACCTGTCCCTGAACCAGCGTAATTCCGGGTGCTGCGTCCAGCGCTTGGCGGACAAGCATGCGGTAGCGCGCCTTGTCCTCCTGCGCGCGCGGCGCCCAGACGGCGGGGCCACGACTCCGATTCAACATCTTGAACTGAATCCCCGCGCCATCCGCCACTCGCGCCATCAATCCGCCCATCACGTCGATCTCGCGGACCAGATGTCCCTTCGCCAGCCCGCCGATCGCGGGATTGCAGGGCATGTGTCCGATGGCGTCGAAGTTCATGGTCACGATTGCCGCCTCGACGCCAAGGCGCGCCGCGATCAGGGCGGCTTCGCATCCGGCATGGCCGGCGCCAACGACGATGAGGGGATGGCGTTGCTTCGTCATGCCGTTCACTTTCCGATGCAGAAGCGGGCGAAGATAGCGGTCACGACCGCGTCGTCGACGCCACGGCCGACCATCTCACCCAGCGCACGGCGCGCCTCGGTCAGATCGACGGCCGACAGATCGTACGCGACGTTGTCGGGATCCAGGGCGCTCAACTGTCCGGAAGCGCGCTCGAGCGCGGTGGCCGCCTCGATCAGGAGCGCTTCCTGCCGGAGGCTAGTCGCGGGAAGTTCGGCTGCCGCGTACTCGCCAAGCACGCGGGGGAGCGCCGCGCGAATGGCCGCCACCAGAGCATCGACGCCGCCGGCCCGGAGCGCGGCGGTCTCGACTTCGGCGACTTCGGCGACAGCGGCGGCGGCACCCGCAGCGGCAGCCGTCCGAAGCGGCGCGACCGGGCATGGCGCCAGATCGCGCTTGTTCCAGGCCACGATCACCGGGCCGCTCGCCGTGGCCCGAAGCCGCTCGCTCTCGGCCGCGCCGGCGTCGTGACGCGTGCAGTCGCGCACCACGATCGAAAGATCAGCAGCGGCAGCCGCGCGTTCGGAGCGCTCCACCCCCAGCCGCTCGACCGGGTCGGTCGCGGCATGAAGTCCGGCCGTGTCGGTCAGGCGGATCTCCGTGCCGTCGAGCCAAATCGAGGCCTCGATCGTGTCGCGCGTCGTACCCGGCGCCTCGTTCACGATCGCGCGGTCGTATCCCAGGAGTGCGTTCAGAAGACTCGACTTTCCCACGTTCGGCG
>JANNMC010000218.1:0-6317 GCA_031397435.1 Candidatus Eiseniibacteriota bacterium | reverse complement strand
GTTTCGGCGCTCCGTGGCGGTGACGCTGCGGAAAATGCCGGGATCCTCCGGCGTGTCTTCTCCGGCGAACTCGGTCCGGCCCGCGATGCCGTCGTGCTGAATGCCGCGGCGGCGCTCTGGGTGGCGGAGCAGGCGGCCGATCTGCCTGAGGGCGCACGCCTCGCGTCGCAAATGCTCGACGACGGCGGCGCGGGCCGCACGCTCGATGCGTTCATTGCCGCCACGCGCCGGTACGCGGGCGAGGGGAGCACGTCGTGAGCGGTGACTTCCTCGCGGTCATCGGCCGGGAGCGGCTGGAACGCGTTCGGGAGGAGGCCCGCCGGATCCCGCTGTCCACGCTCCGATCCGAGGCGGAATCGCGCCGCGGCGAACAGCGTTCACTTCTCGACGCGCTGCGGCGTACTGAGGGGGCGCGCCTCCGCGCCATCGCCGAGGTGAAGCAGGCCTCTCCCAGCGCCGGGACGATCCGCGCCGACTACGATCCCGCCGGAATCGCCGAGCGATACGCCGAAGCAGGCGCCGCGGCGATCTCCGTGCTGACGGAGCCGAATCGATTTCGCGGAAGCATCGATGACTTGGCGCGCGTGCGCGACCGGGTCTCGCTGCCGCTCTTGTTGAAGGACTTCGTCGTGGACGAGCGGCAACTCTACGAGGCCCGCGCGCGCGGCGCCGATGCCGCGCTCCTGATCGTCGGACTCCTCGACCAGAGGCAACTGGAGGACTACGCCGCGCTCTGCGTGGGAATCGGACTCGATCCGCTGGTCGAAATCCACGAGGAGAGCGAGCTGGAGCGGGCGCTGACGGTTCCTGGCGCGATCGGCGTCAACAATCGCGATCTCCGCACGCTCCAGGTGCGGCGGGGGCATGCGGAGGCGCTTCTCGAGCGCGTTCCTCCCGATCGGGTTCGCGTGGCGGAGAGTGGATACCGATTGCGGGAGGAGATCGTGCGGCTGGAGTCGCTGGGCGCCGATGCGGTCCTCATCGGCGAGAGCCTCCTCCGCCAGGAAGACGTCCGGACGGGATTCGCGGCACTCTTCGGACCCGAGGAGCCAGAGCGATGAAAACCAGAATCAAGATCTGCGGCATCACGTCGGCGGAAGACGCGGTCGCCATGCTTGCGGCGGGAGCCGACTATCTCGGGCTTGTCTTCACCGAGAGCCCTCGGCGCCTCTCGCTCGAACAGGCGCTCGCCATCCGTGCGGCCGTTCCGGAGGCCGATCTGGTCGGCGTCTTCCGCGACGAGAGTCCCGACGAGGTTACTCCCATCGCCACGGCCCTGGGGCTCCGCGCGGTGCAGGTGGAAGGGTGGCTCGATCGCGTGCCATGGTCTCTGGCCGACGTGTGGCATGTGCTTCGAGGCACGGTGCTCCCCGAGCCTTCGTCACTCCCGATGGTCCCGCTCCGTACCTATCTCCTCGATGCCCACGATCCGTCGCTCCCCGGCGGCACCGGGAAGCGGGCCGATGCCGAGTGGGCGCGCGTTGCGGTCCGCGACGGCCTGCGGCTCTTCGTCGCCGGCGGGCTTACGGCCGAGAACGTCGGGGAACTGGTCCGGGACGTTCGTCCCTACGGTGTCGACGCGTCGACCGGGCTTCAGGTCGTGTCGGGACGTCCCGGTCAGAAAGACCCGGTGAAGGTCCGCGCCTTCGTCGAGCAGGTCCGCCAGGCGGATCGCGACAGGCCGAAGCGCTCATGACCGGCGATTCGAATCCCGGCCCCTCCGTACCCGGACGCTTCGGGCCGGGAGGCGCCTTTGGCGGCGCGTACGTGCCGGAGACACTTCACGAGCCGGTGCGCGAACTGGCCGAAGCCTACGAACAGGCGCGCTGCGATCCCACATTCACCGAGTTGCTCGATCGAGAACTCCGCGACTTCGCGGGCCGCCCCACGCCGCTCCTCGCGGTTCCGCGATTTGCCGCGGAGGCGGGACTTCGCCGCGTCTACCTGAAGCGCGAAGATCTCCTCCACACCGGCGCTCACAAGATCAACAACGCCATCGGGCAGGCGCTCCTGGCACGACGGCTGGGGAAGACGCGCCTGATCGCCGAGACCGGAGCCGGGCAGCATGGGGTCGCCACGGCGACCGCCGCGGCGCGCTACGGGCTCTCCTGCGCTGTCTACATGGGCGCAGTCGACATGGAGAGGCAGCGCCCGAACGTGGAGCGGATGCGCCTGCTCGGCGCCGAGGTCATCGGTGTCGACTCGGGAAGCCGCACGCTGAAGGACGCGATCAATGAAGCGATGCGCGACTGGTCCGCGTCGGTCCGGACGACGCACTACCTTCTCGGCTCGGTACTCGGGCCGCATCCCTATCCGACGATGGTCCGCAACTTTCACGCGCCGATCGGGCGGGAGGCGCGTGCGCAGATCCTGGATCGGGAGCGAGCGCTTCCGGAGTTCGTGGTGGCCTGCGTGGGCGGTGGAAGCAATGCCTTGGGAATCTTTCGCGCGTTCCTGGACGACGCCGCGGTGGCGCTGGTCGGAGTGGAGGCAGGTGGAGAGGGCATCGGCACCGGACGGCACGCGGCACGCTTCGCCGCTCCGGCGCCGGGCATCCTTCATGGCACCCGGACGCTCGTCTTGCAGGACGAGGCGGGGCAAGTGCGCGAAACACACTCGATCTCGGCGGGCCTCGACTATCCGGCCGTGGGGCCCGAACACGCGGCACTCGCCGCGTCGGGACGTGCCCGCTACGACGCCGCGACCGACGACGAGGCGGTGGAGGCGTTCCTCATGCTCGGTCGCTGCGAAGGAATCCTCCCCGCGCTCGAATCGTCGCACGCGCTAGCCTGGGTCTTACGGGAAGGAAGGGGCGGAAGACTGGGAAGCGACCCGCTCGTGGTGGTAAATCTCTCCGGGCGGGGCGACAAGGATCTGGCGGTGGTGGAATCGTGGCGGCGCACTCGAGCAGAGACGCCACGCTGATTCACTGCGAGGCGAGCAGCCGCTCCGCCTCGTCGCGCGTCCGCAAGGCAATCTCGAGCCGCGGGTCGAGCAGCAGCGCGCGCATCGCCTCGTCGCGCGCATACGAATAGCGCCCCAGTTGCAGATAGGCGTAGGCGAGATGGCCCCGCGCCGTCGCCTCCATCCACGGGACATCACGAAAGCTCCTCCCCAGCGATCGATAGAGGGTGTCGGCCGCGGCCTCGTAGCGTCCCTCCTCCAGCGCGATCGATCCGATGTCGAGCATCGGCACCGCGAAATCAGGATAAATCCAGGCAGCGCGGTGCGCGGCGTGGTGAGCCTTCTCGAGGAGTCCCAGCCGCAGGTAACCCTGCGTGACCAGGACCAGAACAGTGGATCCGTGCGGATCGGCTGCCATGGCCGCCGCCAGCGCGGACTCCGCCGCTCCCGGCGAGACGCGACTCGTGCGGCCGGGAGTGGATGCCTGCTCCGCCAGGACCCGCGCCAGATAGGCCCGGTACTCGGGATTCTCGGGAGCGACTCGGACTGCCTGCTCGTAGGCGCCGCGCGAGCCGCCGAGTTGCTGCCAGGCTTCCGAGCGGTCGGTGGCCGCGAATGCCTGGGTCAGGTAGGTCCGGCCCAGTTCCGCGCTCCAGCGAGCCTCCCAGGGGGCGATGGCGGCCGCGCGTTCCAGACCCTCGACACGCCGAGCGTCCGAATCGGGGAGCGCGAGTGCTGTACCACCGTGAAACGCGGAGCTCCAGCCGGGAAGGACAAGAAAGAGCCAGAGGCCTGTTACAAGCAGCGCGGCTTCCGCCCACGCCAGGAGCGTGGGACGGCGCGGTGGATCCGACAGGGCGCTTTCGACCGGGATCTCTCCGCCGCCATTCCGTGCGCGGCCCGCGGCCCAACCCGCCACGACGGCCGCGAGCGAACCGGTCGCCGCCACCGAGAATCCGGTCGCGCTTGATACCCCCCATGCCGCGAGCGACGCAGCGGCCACGGCCGCGCTCAGCCGGTCGTCCATCCCCTGACGCCGCGACACCCGAAGCGTGGCGCGCGCGACGAAGAAGAAGACCAAAAGCGCCGTGGCGATTCCCACGAACCCTTGGGTTGCCGCGATCTGGATCACCTCGTTGTGCGCCTTGTCGGTCGTGGCATTCCATTCCAGCCGGGAAAACTCCGCCGTGCGGTAGCGGGGAAAGAGGACTCCGAACGCATCGGTACCCGCGCCCAGGAGCGGTCGATCGGAGAGCATGTCGAGGCCGGCCCTCCAGAGATGGACCCGGGATTGAGTGGTGGGAGCGTTCAAGTCGGCCACCTCGCGAATCCGCGTCACGAATCCGCGGCCCAACGGCGTGGCAAGCGGAAGGAGGAACGCGAGCAGCGCGACCAGGACAATCGCGCCGATTCGCCAACGACCGAACGTAGCCGGCGCTCCCGTGTCGCGCTGGCGTGACCCGAGGAGCCAAACCGCGGCAAAGGCCACGATCGCCGCCGCGGCTCCCAACCAGGCACCGCGCGAAAGGGTGGCGGCCAGTACGAAGATCGATAGCGCGGCGACTGCCAGCGCCGACGCGCGGCAGGCGAGGGAGCGCGTCCGGCTCGCCAGGCAAAATGTCAGCGGCAGCGCCATGGCGAGGTAGGCTCCGAAAGTGTTCGGGTGCCCCAGCGTTCCGGAGACCCGCGTCTTTCCGTCGAACGTGGCGGCGCCGCTCCATCCAATCGGATCGAACCCGAGAAATTGCGCTACGGCGTAGGCCGACGCGGCCGCTGCCGCGAGCGTGGCGGCGAGCGCGACACGATCGAACCATCGAGGTTCGGAGGCGAGACGGCGCGACGCGAAGAAGAATGTGGCGAGCGCCAGTGCCGTCAAGAGCCCGGCGGGTCGGCCCGACGAGCCGTGGAGGCTCAGCGCTGGATTGATGGAGAAGAGGGTGGAGAGAAGCGAAGATGCCAGGAAGAGGAGGATCGCGGAGCCGGCAGGGCCTTCTCGCAACGCCCTCAGCGTGCTCCCCGGCAGGGCCCGCACCGCCGCACCGACACCCTGCGATTCCGCGCGCGCGAAGAGTCGCGCGAGGGCCAGCGCTGCCAGGACCGCCGCCGCGGTCGCGGCAAGAGCGACTTTGTGCGGCTCGAACGCATCGACTCCGCCCCGCACGAAGACGAGGGGGAGAAGGAAGAGGGCGAAGAGCAGGACGATCCGCATGGGCGACTATCCTCGCCGTATCTGTGCCCGCCGTCAATGACAGCAAACAGTAACAAACAATAATACTAGTGGACACGGGTTCGGCCCCCTGGGAGGATCGAGGGGAAAGGAGGCACCCACGATGTCATCCACGCCCCGCAGTGCCGTCGCGGCAGCCGGCAACGCTTCTGGATCCGGGTTCAGCCACTTCCTCATGCAGATCCTCAGCGACCGGGAGAGTTACTTCACCGAGGTCATTGAAAACGATCGCCTCACCGCCAAACTTCTCTACGCGCTCGTGACGCTCCTCGCCCTCTGTGCCCTCTACGGCGCTGCGGCGGGAGCCTACGCCGGGGCCGAGCAGGCCCTCGCGGCAGCGGTCAAGCTGCCGCTGCTATTCCTCGGCACGCTGGCCATCTGCTTTCCTGGATTCTTCGTCATCCAGGTGCTTGTCGGTTCCCGCATGAAATTGTCGCAGGTGCTGGCGCTCGTGCTCGGGGCACTCTCCCTCAGCGCCATCCTGCTCGCGGCGGTCGTGCCGATCACCGCGTTCTTCCTTTTCACCGGGGCCGACTATTACTTCCTCACGCTGCTGCACATTCTGATCGTGCTTGGCGCCGGTCTTGTCGGCATGGCAGTTCTCCACGAGGGGCTCTCGTTCGCCTGCGAGAAGCGCGGCGTCTACCCGAAGAAGGCTATGACGATCATGAAGGTGTGGGCCGTCCTGTTCGCCTTCGTCGGAATCCAGATGGCCTGGAATCTGCAGCCGTTCGTGGGCGATCGCGGACAGCCATTCCGCCTGTTCCGGCATCACGAGGGAAATTTCTACACGGCGATCCTCTACTCGCTGGACAGGCTCTCGCGCGGCGGGAGTGGATCGACGAGCGTCGCGCCGCCCGCGGTATTTCCGAACGAGTGGCGCCGCACGCGCTATGCCATCCCGGAGTCGAAGCCCGACAGCGGTCGCGTGAACTGGTGAGCATGGGAAACAGTCCGGGCCACGATATCCTCACGCTCGAGGAAGTGGCGACCTACCTTCGCCTCAAGCCGCAGACGATTTATCGCTGGGCGCAGGAGCGGCGCATTCCCGCGGTCAAGCTCGGCAAGGAATGGCGATTCCGAAAGAGCATCCTCGACCGGTGGCTGGACGAACAGATGCTGAGCGAGGAGTCGGGCTTCAGCCACTTGCGGGAGCAGGACGACGGCGACCTGGCGACGTGATGCT
>JANNMC010000214.1:0-11877 GCA_031397435.1 Candidatus Eiseniibacteriota bacterium | reverse complement strand
AACGAACGTGGCGCCGCTCGCCTCCGCCAGAAGCCGGGCCACCGTCGTCTTGCCGCAGCCCGGGGGCCCCCAGAAGATGAGCGAGGGGATGGCGCCGGAGGCTATGGCGTGTCGCAGGAGCGACTCGGGTCCAAGGAGGCGATCGCCACCCTCAAATTCATCCAGAGTGCGCGGCCTCATCCGCTCGGCTAGTGGAGCTTTGGCGGCGGTGCGCGGCCTTCCCTCCGGGCCGGTGCCTTCCTTGCCGAAGAGATCGAGCGGCTCACCCATGGGACGGAGCGCTACCGGACTTTCTCGCGCTCTCGCTCTCGCTCTACTTCGACGAAGGGCACGTCCTCGGCGAGGGCAGGATCGATGCGCGGCGTACGGGAGGGCTTGGCTACCCGTTCCCGGACATCCGAGCCGGGAGACGCGGGCCGGCGCGGCTCGCTCCCCTTGTTCGCGCGCCTCGCGGCGGCGAAGAAGAGGCGAAGCGCGAAGAGCGCGGCCAAGGCGACGAAGAGGCTGCTCAGGAAGCGGAACACGAAGGGGTTCCTCCGGTGTCAGCCTGCGGCTAGCGCGAGGCGGTCTGGCGCACGTACCGCGACGCCTTGGCCGTCAAGTCGGCAAGGGGGAGTTCGTTCAGGGCGACGATCCCCTGAAGAGCCTGGATGCGGCGCTCGACCATCTGGTCTTCCCGCTTCGCCGCGAAGAAGGTCCCCTTGTTCGTGAGGACGTCCCGCTCGAAGAAGGTCGGCATCGGGTAGTGCTCGCGCTCGTGGGCCGGGATTTGCTTTTCGAGCAGATACGTCCGTTCCGTCCGCTCCTCGGCCGGCGTCGGTGCTTCCTCCGCGAGCGGCTTGAGCACCTGGTAGGCACGGAGCGAAAGAAGCTCGGTCCAGACGTCAGCGCTCGCGATGCCGCCCTGCGGCGTGGCATGGAACGTGAAGAAGGGGGTGATCTCGAGATTCGCCCCGGACTCCTCGCCCAGGATCAGAGCCAGGCGCGTCAGTCGCGCGAGACCGGCAATCCCCCTCACGTGCGGCACGGCGCGCGTGTCGGCGTTCCAGTAGAGGAGCATCAGGAAATCGCCCCGCGTCAGAGGGCCGGTGGCCGCGATGTTGGCGTGCGGGATGCCGCTGCTCAAGCGTCTCTCCTTCGGGCCATACGGCCCTTTCGCTGCGGGATCGAGTCGCCGGGCGTCTCGCCGTTACCGGTCGCCGCGCTCCCCGATTTTCAGCAGCTGAATATTGCCATTCGTCGTGGCGAACGCGAGGGCGGCGCCCTTGCCGATTCCGCCGATTGTTCCGCGAATCGATTTGCTGCTCATCGCCCCGCTCAGCGTCAGCGGAAACGAACTCGTCACCTTGCCGTTCGTCGTGGAGGCCGTCACCGAAGCCCGAAGCGACGGCGGCAGATGAACGGTCACGTTCCCGTTCGTCGTCTCCAGTTCCACATTTCCGGCGTCGCCCAGGGAGCCGATCTCCGCCTGGATGCTTCCGTTCGTCGTCGTCCCCGTCACGTCGCCGGAAATCGCCAGAAGTTCCAACGCGCCGTTCGTCGTTTCGACTTCGATCGGCCCGCCGGCGCCGGAGATGCGAATGTTCCCGTTCGTCGTGGAGGCCTCCACGGTGCGGCTCGTGCCGCGTACGCGGATCTCGCCGTTCGTGGTCTGCAGCGTCAGCGCGGTCGCTTTGGGGACCTGGAGGTAGTAGTGGATGTCCATTGCCGCTACCTTCCGCCCCAGGAAGTCCCAGAGACCGACATTTTCGCGCCGCTTCGGATAGCGGCTCACGATCTCCAGCCGGCCGGGCGTCAGCTCGACGTCCGCCTTCAGTTCTTTCAGTAGCGCCTGCGCCTGCTGGTCGTCCGCGGCGCGAACGGTCCGCGTGATCTGAACACGCACCTCCGGACGATCCCACGCCTCGATCACGATCCGGCCGTTTCGGCTTTCGATCGAGACCTCGCCGTCGGGCGCAAACTCGAAAACCTTCTCCGCGACCTTCTTGGCTTGTGCCGCGTCGGCGGTAGGGGCGCCGGCGCCCAGCAACGACAGGGTGGCCAGCAGCGCCACCCCCAACCCTGCCCCGCGTCTAGCGAAGTCCCGCATAATAGCCCTCCTCGAGTTCCGGAACCGGTTCCGTCACCAGTCTTTACGCCCCGGAACGGGAGCTTGTTTCGCTACACGCTGAAGCGGACGTTGAGAATGTCACCGTCTCGGACTCTATAGTCCTTGCCCTCGGTCCGCAAGAGCCCTTGGTCGCGCGCCTTGTTCAGGGTTCCGACCTTCATAAGATCATCGTATGAAATAACTTCTGCCCGAATGAAGCCGCGCTCCAGGTCGCTGTGGATCGCGCCCGCCGCCTCCGGGGCCAGGGCCCCGTCGCGGACGGTCCAGGCCCTTACTTCATCGGGTCCCACGGTGAAGAAGGAGAGTAGTCCCAGAGCCTCGTAGGAGAGCCGGATCATGCGCGTGAGCCCCGGTTCCTGAATGCCGAGGACCTGCATGAATTCCTTCGCGTCCTCATCCGAGAGCGCCGCCAGCTCGGCCTCGGTCTTCGCCGAGAGAGCGAAGACGGGGGGGCGCGGCTCCGCCAGGCGCTGGAGCACCGGCGCTACGATGGCGGCCTCGCCCTTCTTCATCGTGTCGTCGTCGGCGTTGACGACAAGAATCCAGGGGCTCGCCGAGAGGAGCCGGAATCCGCGGAGCGACCGCTCTTGCGGTTTGCTGAGCGGGACCGACCGCGCCGGGCGCTCGTTCTCCAGCGCCTCCATGACCAGCTTGAGCGCGTCGTGCTCGGCGGGATCCTCGGGCTTCTTCCCCACCTTCAGCGATTTTTCGATCCGATGGATGCGGCGCTCCACAACCGCGAGATCCTCGAGCAGAAGTTCGCTCACCAGCCACGACGCGTCGCTGGCGGGATCGATGGTTTCACGGAAGTGGGGAACGGCGGGGTCGTCGAACGCGCGAACGACGAGCACGAAGGCATCGACGTCGCGCAACGCGGTGAGCGCGGCCAGGGTGCCCCGTTCGGCGCGCCCGGGAGCGGTCTCCATCGGCGGCGCGTCGACGTAATCGACCTTGGCGGGCGTGAACTTCTTCGGCTGGTAGAGGTCGCGGAGCTTGTCGAGCCGCGCGTCGGGAACCTTCACCGACCCCAGGTGGACCTTCTCGCCACGCGCCGAGCCGGTATCCGCCTGTCCGCGCGTCAGTGCCGCGAAGAGCGTGGTCTTGCCGCTTTGGGGCGGCCCCAGGATTCCCAGTTTCACGAGATGGCGAGGTCGCGGGAGGTGGCTACGCGCCCTTCCCGCCCGAGGCCGCGATCTTCACGGCGAGCGTATCGGCCTGCTCGCGCGCGTAGGGTGCGTCCTCGTCGTCCGGGAAGTTCTTCACGTAGCCGAGATAGTGTTTGCGAGCCGTGGTCCATTCACCTTGCCTGCGCCAGGCGCCCGCGATTTCCAGGTGGGCCGGGCGGAACATGTCGCTATCGGGATAGCGGTCGAGAATCATCTGCGCGTATTTCCGCGCGTTGGCGTAGTCCTTGTCCTTCCGGTACATCCGGGCGATGGTGTAGAGCGCGTCGTCGACCTGCCCGGTCGCATTCTTCGGATCCATATCGATCAGTTTCTGATATTGCTCGCGAGCCTGATCGCGGAGTCCGTGTCCATAGTACTTCTCGGCGAGACGGCCCACGAACTCAGGATCGCTCCCCTTCGTCGCGGCCTCCGCCTCCAGCGCGGCCAGCGTGTTCTTCCCCGCCAAGTAGTCGTCCACCTGCTGGATGAAGCCCGGCGCACGGCTATAGCCGACGAGCCGGTCGATCTCGGTCCCGTCGGAACGGAGAACCAGAATGGTCGGGTACGATTTGACGCGATACTTCGCGGCTGTTGTCGTATCCACCTCGGCGTTCAGCTTCGCCATGGTGAACTTCCGCGAGTAATCGATGAATTGGCTGTCGACGTAGGTAGACTCTTCCAGAGCCTTACACCATTGTCACCAGTCTGTGTAGAAATCGAGGAGGATCGGTCGGCCCGTCTTCTGCGCGTCGGCGAGAGCGGCGTCGATGGAGTGATTCCATACGACACTTTTCGGGACTACTGGCTTCGCCTGCTGGCAGGCGCCCACGATCAGCGTGAGCGCGAGGACCGCCGTCCATCCCCAGGCTTTGCCAGCCTTGCCCATGACGGGCCTCCCTAGCGGTTTCGAGGGGTAGGAACTGACGACTTCGGGGAATGATCGCGTCCCCACCGCCCTGTTGTCAAGCCGGCAAGCGCCTCGGAAAGCGCCTCGAGCGGCCGAGGCGCATCCAAAACGGATGGCCGCGTGCCCCGAGAAATGGCTATGCTCGCCGGATATCGGCAGCCCCTGGAGGATTCCATCGTGAGTGCATGCCATTTCTGCGCCGGCGCCCTCGACGCGGCCATGCGGATCGTGCGGGACACCGAGTGCCCCCACTGCCACCGCGACCTTCACGCCTGCGTCCAGTGCCGCGACTACGACCCGCACGCGCACAACAAGTGCCGGGAGTCCCAGGCGGAATGGGTCACGGACCGCGACCGGCGGAATTTCTGCGACTACTTCAAGCTCGATCCGGCGGGACGGCCGGGGGCAATGAGCGGCCGAGTCGACTCGGCGCGGAAGAAGCTCGACGACATTTTCAAGACCAAGGAGCCAGACACCGAATGAAGCTCGACATCCTGGTATTCGGTCCGCACCCCGACGACGCCGAAATCGGCGCCGGCGGCCTCCTGCTCAAGATGAAGGATTTGGGATACGCCACCGGCATCTGCGACATGACGACCGGAGACATGGGCTGGGGCACGCCCGAGGAACGAGTCGCGGAGTGCGACGAGGCCGCCAAGATCTTGAAGCTGGATGTGCGCGTGAACCTCGACCTCGGCGACAATCGCATCGAGGACACGTTCGAGAATCGCTGCAAGCTGGCCGGCGTGATCCGGAAGTACCGGCCACAAATCATCTTCGCCCCCTACTTCGCGATTCCACCCGGTCGTGGCCTGGGGCACAACGACCACTGGAAGACGGGAATCCTAGCCGCTCAGGCATTCAACCTCGCGCATTTGCGGAAGGCGCCCGTCCCCGGCGACGCCTACCAGGCACGCGCGATCTACTACTACTACCTCCCGCCCGGCAAGCGGCCGACCTTCGTCGTCGACGTGACGCCCTACTTCGAGACGTGGATGAAGGCGCTGGAGGTCCATCGGACGCAGTTCAACAATCCCGAGAAGCCGAAACCAAGGGTCCCCCAGCAGTCGCTCGCCAACATCGTCGAGATGTCCGCGCGCACGCATGGCTGGGCGATCGGCACGACGTACGCGCAGGCGTATCTGGCGACCGGACCGCTTCGGATCGGGAATCCGATGGAGCTGGTGCGGGAGATCGAGCCGCGACCGTAGGGGGTGTCGAGCTCTCTCGGCGCGGCGGCCGCAGCAGGGCGACTACGGTTCGACGGTGGGCTTGTCGAGGATGTCGCCCAACTTCGCCGGATCGGTCACGGGCCCGCGCCAGCCGGTCGCGGTCCATCGGTAGATGGCCGGCGAAACCGCGTTCGGCGGCGGACCGTCAGGCCAGGAGATGGGGCCTGGCTGTTTCGGTATGGGATCAAGGTAGCGGACGACGACTCTTGGAGCCGGCGCATCAATTGCCGCCCTCCAGAGGAGATCCTCCGGCGATCCTCCCCGCAAGACGCCGTTGTCTATCCTCACTTGGCCGGGGCCCAGAGGCGGTTCAGGCTTCTCGCCGATCACAAGCAACCTCAGGGGCTCCTCCCGCAGGCAAAGCACTAACTCCGCACGAGCCGGATCGAGAACGAGCTTCTCCCCTGACAGGAGGAAACGCGCCGTTCGCTCGGCGATCTCCCTGTCCTCCGGGCGTCCGTTCAGCCAATGGCGCCGAAGATAGAAGAGACCCGCTTCCGCATTCGTCCCCTCCGGTTTGTCCCCCGCGCTCAGTCGGCCCACCGCAGAGGAATCCCTAGGCGCGTATCGAAAGCCGCCGCCCGCGGAATCATAGAGAACCATTCCCACCCACGCCGCGATCGAGTCCGCTCGTAAGAGTAATTCCGGTCGTCTACGTGTCTCGTACGCGTCCAGCAAGGCGTGTCCCGACGCAATCTGGTCAGCAAGAAATGCGCTCCCGTAACGCCGGCCGCCCGACCGCGCATGCTCGAGCCCGCCATCAAGGCGGCCCATCACACCGCGGAATTGTCCCGGCACCGCAACGAGTGCCCGATCGCGTTGGTGACGCGGGGAAACCGGCTTTCGCTTCGCACGTTCGTACGCAAAGAATGCCGATGCCATCCTGGCCGACGCGTCGGTCGTTGAGATACGGGAGACGACCAGTGGACCAGTTCTCCCACGCGCCACTCCGCTTAGGCGAAAGTAGACTTCCCCCTCCATCCACGAGCCGTCCTTTCTTCGAACATCGGGTCCGGCCGAGTTGTACCAGCCGAGCCCGCTCGCATCTTGGTGCTGGCCAACCAGTCCCGCGGAGAGGGTTCGGTCAACAAATCCAGCTACCCGGTCCGCGGCATTCTTGAACCGCTCCTCCCCCGTAGCCCGATAGACGCGCGCCAGGATGGAGAGGGCCGACGCCTGCTCGTTGAGGAGTCGCTCGAATCGGGGCTTCGTCCAATCGGGTTCCATCGCGAAACGAAAGAACCCGCCATCCACGGAATCCTGTAGCGCCAGGGCCGCCGCCGTGGCACGAACCGCCAGTGCCCGCAGGTCATCGTCGCGCCGGGCATCAGCCGCTCGCAGAAGGAACGAGATCGCGTCCCAGTGCGCCGTCTTCGGCGCGGCGCCGAATCCGCCATTCACCTTGTCCTCGGAGTCGCGCAGCGCCGCGATGTTCCGCTCGATGTACTCCTCCTCCGAGATACTGGGGGGGAGAAGCGAATCAGGCTCCCAGGTCTTCGCGACCGCCTTTTCGGCCTCCGCAACCTTCCGATCCACCTGCTGGCGATTCACCCGATAGAAGCGAACTGCCTCCTTCAGGAACTCACGCAGGGGGCCGGCAGGCAGGTAGGTCTTGGCGAGGAGGAGATGTCCGTTCGCGCTGAGGATGGCGGTGGTGGGCCACCCGTTCGTGAGGTATCGGTCTCCGATGTCGGGGCGGAGGTCGTAGTCGACGCGTATCGGAATGAAGTTGGCGTTGATCTCGGCGATGACGGAACTGTCCGAGTACGACTCCTCGGCCATCACCCGGCACCAGTGGCACCAGGTCGCGGTGATGTCGAGCACGACCAGTTTGCGCTTTGCCTTGGCCTCGTCAAAGGCGTCGCGAGTCCATTCGCGCCACTCAATGGTCCGGGGCGCCGTCGCCATGACCGGGCCGCTCCGCCCTGCACCCGCGTCAGCCGCCCGCGCGGCGCCGCTACCGAGGGAACCAGCGGTGGCCGTCAACGCGAGCAGGAGGCACGCGAACGTCCGCCGAATCACTTCTTTCGCGCCGCCTTCTTCGGTTTCGCTTGCCGTGCCGCGTTTCGCGCCGCGCGTTCTACCAGATAGCGCTCCAGATCCTGCTCGGTGCGGATCAGGACCTTCTCGGCGGGCGTGGTGCAGTAGCGTTCGCACTCGGCGGGGTCGTACTCGCGGCAGATGTGGGGGCGGAACTCGTAGTGCGTGCACTGCCCTTCGACCAGCCATTCGCACGGCGTGTCGAACTGCACCATCCAGTTCCCCTCCCAGTCGGCGAAGACCGAGACGTTCTTGTGGAGGACATACCAGCGGATGTTGTCGAAGTCGCGCTTGGAGCGCGGGGTCGGGATATCGACCGCCACGTAGCGGCAGCAGTGGTCGCAACCGGCACAAGGATTCCCTTCGGGCAGCGCATAGCGGCCGTCGTTCAGGAGAGGCACGCCGATCGGCGGCCGAGGCGGCCGCATCGGAGGCGTGTCCGCCTTGGGCGTGACGCGTGGTGAGAGGAGTGGGGTCTCTTTGGGTTCGGTCATGGTCTCGATTGATCCCACGCGTCACGGTGTCGCGAGGGGTCCCGGCAGGATAGCGCGAATCGCGCCGAAGGCAAACCAACGATCGCGAGGCGGCCGACTCCTGAGAGCCGGCCGCCTCGTCTTGTTCCACCCCTACGGAGATCCTGGAACGAGCGTTACTCGCCCGCTGCCGGCGCCGCCGCATCCGCGCCGCGCTTGAAGCCGGCCGGAATGGAGTGGGAAATCTTCGTGCTGTCGGCCTTCCAGTCGACGAACTTGCCGCCGGTGGCCTTCTCATTGTGGCACTTGTCGCAGGTCTTCTTGGTCGGCATCAGGAGTCCGTGATCCTCGGCCTTGAGACTCTTGTCGCGGAGCCCTTCCATGGTCTTCTTCTTCAGATAGTTGCTGCCCGCGCCGTGGCACGACTCGCAGCCAACACCGTCGGCGGCCACGAACGACTCTTTGAACTTGCCGGCCGCCTCGCCGTGCCCGGTCACATGGCACGAGAGGCATTCGTCGGCCTTCTGCGGATCGGCGATCCCCTTCTCCTTCGCGATTTCCAGCGCCTTCGGGGTCGCCAGGGTCGCGAACGCCTTCGAGTGCTTCGATTCGGTCCACTTGGCAAACTGGCCGCCAGCCTTCTCGAGATTGTGGCACGTCTTGCAGCGCTTCACCCCGACGTACATCGGGGCGGCTGCCGTCTGGGCTTGGGCGACGCCGCTCCATGCGATGAGGGCCGCTACGAGCATCCAACCAAACCTAGCTGTCTTCACCTCGTTGCCTCCTTTCGATTTGACGAATCTTCAACCACAGCAACAGAGCCGCAAACGTGACGATGAGCGTCGACACCACCAGCCCTTGCCGGCGGAATCGGTGCTCATGAATCGCCGCCTCGCCAGCGGCGCGTGCTTTGGCCACGACCTGAATGCCAGGGCGGGCCGCTTCCTCGAACTCCTTCTCCACGAAACTGTGGATGGCGACGCGCGACTGGACGCGCGACTGCCGGGCATCCTTCAACGAGTATCGCGCATCCGTGATATCCATGCCGAGATTTTCGGCCCGCGCCAGCACGGCTTCGGCCTCCTTCTGACCGACTGTCAGACTGTCGATGAGCCCGCGGATTCGCCGCATGGCGGGCGCCGCCTTGTCCCCGGCGTCGTCCTTGTGGCAGGTGGCGCAGGGCGCCGGTTCGTCGAAGGCGATCATGGCGTCGGACGTCGGCTTTACCTTGTGGTTGCCGTGGCAGACCACGCACGCCGGGAGCTTCTTCTCGGCGAAGACCGGCTGGTGCGCCGAGCGTTGATAGAGTTCCTCGTTCGACTGGTGGCACTGGCCGCAGACCGCGGTCACGGACGCCACGCCCGGCGGGGCCGCTCCGTGGTTCCCATGGCACGAGTTACAGGCCGGCGCATTCAAGTCCGACTTCTTGAGGAGCGCGATTCCGTGGACGCTCTCCTTGTAATCCTTGAACTGCGTCGTCGGTATGTTGTACCCCGCCATGTACTTCTGGTTCGCGTGACACTGGGCGCAGGTCTCCGGAATTCGTGTCGGGTAGACCGGAGACCGAGGGTCCTTCACCTGGCGAATCGCGTGGTTCGAGTGGCAACTGACGCAGGTCGCCACCTTCCAGTCGCCCTTGGCGTTACGCTGCCCGTGGACGCTCGTCAGGTACTTCTCCTTCTGGTCGACGGGCAGCGACGGGTTGAAATCGCGCATGTAGAGGGCGTCGCCGTGGCACCGGTCGCAGGTGTCGACGACCCGGCTGGCGTGTACGGGAGACCGGGAGTCGGTCACGGCCACGATGTTGTGGACCCCGTGGCAGGAGACGCACTGCGCCCCCTTCGCGTTGGTGTCCAGCGAGCGCTCGTGGGCGCTTCCGTGATAGTCGGTCAGCACGTTTTTCAATTTGTACTGGGCGGTGAACCGGGAGTCCTGCCCCCCGTGACAGGAGCCGCAGAGCACCGGGATCCGCTGCTTTTTCGGCACCCCGATGAACCCCTTCGCCTTGTTCATGGCCGCGTCCTGGTCATCCTGGTGCGGGTCGCCGCCATGACAGTCGGCGCAGGTCACGCCGCGCGCGCGATGGATGTCGTTCTTATACGCGATCGCCTCGGGACTCTCCGCGTCGAGATGGCAGGTCATGCACTCGTCCCGGGTGCCGGGCTTCGCGGCAGTCGCCGGAGCCGCCGGCTTCACCGCTTCGGCGGCGGGAGGCGCCGTCACCGTGGCCGAATCGCTCTGCGCGCGGGTAACCGTGGGCACGAGGAGCGCGACCGCGAGGATCGTCGCCATCCACCAGCGCGCGCCGCTCATATCACCCCCAGGACGGTGAAGACGATGATGAAGAGAACGACGCCGATTCCGACGTAGTTGAGAATCCGATTCCGGCTCCCCGCGGGAGTCCGGCCATCCCACCACGGCACCAGGAACCAGAGCAACCCGCCGAGTCCGAAGAGGAGAATGCCGACGACCTCGCCGTCGATGGGGCCCATCTTCGCGGGGAAATACTTCAGCGCCTGGTAGGTGAAGAGGAAGTACCACTCCGGCCGGATTCCCGCGGGAGCCGCCGAGAACGGATCGACCTTCTCCCCCAGTTCCCACGGGAAGAGGACCGCCAGGATCGCGAGCACGTTCAGCACGATGAGCCAGAGGAGCAGATCGCGAAGGAGGAAGTTCGGGAAGAACGGCATGCTCTTCCGCTTCGCCGCGGGGAGTTCCTTCCACGACTCCGGCTCATGCATTCCCTGCGTCTGGACCAGGAGCATGTGAAGGCCGAGCACAACCGTGAAGAGCGCCGGGAGAATCGCCACGTGGAGCCCGTAGAAGCGCGTGAGCGTCGCCGTGGTGACGTCTTTCCCTTCGCGCAGGAATTGCATGATCGGCTCGCCCACCACGGGGACGACCGCGACGATCGTGGTCCCGACCTTCGTCGCGAAGTAGGCCAGCGTGTTCCAGGGAAGCAGGTAGCCGCTGAAACCGAAACCGAGCGCGAGCGCGAAGAGAATGAACCCGGAATACCACGTCAGTTCGCGCGGCCGCCGGAACGCTTTCGTGAAGAAGACCGAGAACATGTGGATGAAGATCGCGAGGATGAAGAGGTTCGCGGCCCAGGAGTGGATGGAGCGGATCAGCCAGCCGAACTTGACCTTGGTGACGATGAAGCGGACGCTTTCGAAGGCGGTCTTCTCGCCGGGCTGGTAGTACATCAAGAGGAGAATGCCGGTGACGACCTGGACGATGAAGAAGAAGAGGCTGACGCCGCCGAAGTAGTACCAGAACGATCCCTTCCACGAAGGGACCGTCTTGTGCGACGCGAACTCGACCACGGGGTCGATGTTCAGCCTTTCGCGAATCCACTCCTGCGCTCGTGATACGAGACCCGGCATCGTCCGAAACCTCCGCTGATCCCTAGACCTTCGACACGATCACGTCGTCACCCTTCTGGGTGACCTTGTACTCGACCAATGGCCGCGGCGGCGGGCCGGCGATGTTCCGGCCGTTCATGTCGTAGATTCCGTTGTGGCAGGCGCACCAGATCTTCTGAAGATCGGAGCGGTACTGCACCGTGCACTCGAGGTGCGTGCAGACGCCGGAGAAGGCGCGGAGTTTTCCGTCGGAGCCGAGGATGAGAATGGCGGGGTCGGTCCCGAACTTGAAGATGACGCCGGCGTTGGGCTTCAGATTCTTCACGTTCGCGGCCACGACGCTGGTGACCTCGGCTTCGGAGAGGGCCGGGGTCTTGAGGTATTCGACGACGGGATAGAGGACGGTGCCGAGCCACCCGACCGCGCCTACGCCCAACAGCGTGTCGAGGAACGACCGGCGCGTGATTCCCTTCTTGGGTGCGGACTCCATGCGGTGCTCCCGAGGGTGATCGCTCGCACGGACCTCCGCCCCCACGGGGACCGGGCCCGAACTCTGCTCCGACCCGGAGTCTGCCGGAAGCCGG
>JANNMC010000196.1:0-4132 GCA_031397435.1 Candidatus Eiseniibacteriota bacterium | reverse complement strand
CTCCGGCTTCAGCGCCGCGACGGCCGCCTTCACCGCCTCGGCGAAGGCCTCCGGGGCGTACGCGGCCAGCGCCGCGCCCTCGACCTGCACGACGCGGTCGGCGCCGTGCTGTGACAATCGCGACGCCTCACCCGCGCCGGCAGCGCCGAGGATGACCGCCGCGACGCTCCCACGAAGGGGGGATCGGGTTTGTTCACCGGAACGGTGGCCGTGCTCGTTCCGCAAAACGACATCGAGCCGTAGGCGCGGTACATAAAGTCCACCTTGAGCGCGAAGATCTCTCTCGCCATCGTCTCCGCGTCCACGCTCCCGCCGTAGCCGAACACCACGCGCACGCGCGGCTCGTCCGGCGAACGGGGTGGGGCGACGTGGTTCGATTCGGGGGCCAATCCGCGCACGCCGAGACCCTCGATCGGGCGGCCGCCGTAGCTTGGTTTCAGATCACGTTCACCGATCTCAATGCTGCCTCGTTCGGCGTCCCGCCCGGTTCTCTCGAACCGTTCGTCCACCTCGGACTCGTGGATGTAGACTTGAACGCGAAGCCCGCGCTCTCCGCTTGGGACGGGATATTCGCCAGGCCCCGGCGCTGACCCGCCGGCAATACCCGGCGCGGTCGCCGAAGGTCACCGTGGAGGCCCGGCCCGCTCAGCGCGGCTCGGCCGAAATCACTTCGTACAACGAGTAGTACTGGGGTCGCGGCCGCGACAAACCCAGATTCTCGATCCGCGACACGCAGACCAGCTCGTAGCGCGGCCGGCCCGGGATCTCCGCCTGCCCGGAGAGCTCCCCGGGCCGATCGGCCCGGTCCACGAGATAGTCTGGACGCCCGACCGCTTCATAGAGCGCTCCCGCGACCACCTCGTGAATGTCGTGGTGCGCCAGGACCGGCGCCATCTCCGGCGTGACCAGCCCGCCCAGGTCCAGCACAGCCCGCTCCGAGTAAAAGCCGATCGCTCCGATGTCCGGAGTCGCGACCAAAGCGCCTCGCGCCGAGTTCGCACGGAGCCAGCGACCCATTTCGACGGGGCCGCCATTCAAACCGCGGGTGAACGCGTCGATCTGGGGCCCGACGAGTAGGAGCAGAACCGCGGCCTGTTGCGCGAAGTAGAGCGCGACCCAAAGGAACCGCGTTCGAGGACCGAGCGCGCGTTCGGAGAGGACCCAGGCGGACGCGCACATCGCGGGCAGGGCGGGCACCCAATAGCGCGAGATCATTTGCACTCGGGCGCCGAGGTAGAATGCGGCGAGGAGCGTGGGCCAGAGGAGCAGGAGCCCCGCCGCGCCAGGCCGCTCCCCTCGCCTCCAGAGGATCCACAGGGATCCGGTCACGGCGACCGCGAGCGCCGCGTCGGTGATTCCCACGACCCCCAGGAAGTACGCCGCGTCGTGGAGCGAGCCGCCGAGAGTGACCGCCTCGTGAAATCGCTTCACGGTGTAGGCAGTCGGGATCCAGGCGCGAGTCACGGCGTGCGCCCAAATCCCCCAGGCCAGGAGGAGCCCCGCGCCGATCAGCGCGCCGGCGACGACCGGGGCCCGCGTCATCGCGCGCGCCTGGTGGCCCGGCGCGATCGCACCCGCCGCGTGCCCCGTTCCAATCGGCCGCATCGGGCCCCGAGCGATCGCCCACACGCACGCGGCGCCGAACAGGATCAGCGCCTCCGGGCGGGCCAGCGCGGCGAGCGACAGCAGCACCAGGCCCACCGGCGCCGAACGCGGGCCGCGGAGCAGACGCTCCAGGCCGGCCGCGACGAGAAACGCCGCAAGAGACGTCTCCATGCCGGAGAGCGACCACCGGAGAAACCAGGCGTGGAGCGCCAGCGTGGCCGCCGCGCCGAACGCGGCGCCCGGGGAACCCCCCGCGGCGCGCGCCAGGCGAAACGTGGCGAGAACCGCGAGCAGCGTGAAGCCGAGACCCAGGAGCCTGGCGGTGGCGTGCCAATCGCCGACGAACGCGTGCCCTCCCGCGAGGAGGAGCATCCAGAGCGGGCTCGTGAAACCGTACACGGGCTGACCGGCGTTGAAGCAAAACGCTTCCCCCCGCGAGAAGCTTCGCGCGAACACGAGATGGATGTAGCTGTCGTCCGTGAAGAATCCCGAGACCCGCGCAAGCGCCGCGGCGAATATCAGCGCCACGGCTAGGAGCGCCGGCCATCGGCGCGCCCCGCTCACGCGATCTCCGCGAGGACGCGAGCCAACTCACCAGCGAGAGTCCGCCGCGTGAAGGGCTCCCGATCGACCACTGTGTGGCGGGGCTTGAAGCTCCCCGCCCACGCCGCGTCCAGGGCGTCCGCGATCTGCTCCGGCGCGTCGGGGGCCGCCACCCATCCCATGCCGAGCCGCCGCACCAGATTGGCCGCCTGGCCCTCCGGGACGATTGCGATCACGGGACGCTCCGCGCCCATGTACTCGTAGAGCTTCCCGGGAACGAGCTCTCGAAACTCCGGGGCTCCGCTCTGGATCACGAGGAGCGCGTCCGCGCCGGCCTCCATCGCGAGGGTCTCGGCGTGCGCGGATTGACCCCCGAATCGAACCACGTCGCCCCACCCCGTTCGCCGGACGAGCCGCGCCTGCGCGTCGTCGTGCGGTCCGATCAGGAGGCACTGAACCTGTGTGCGTCGCGACGGATTCCGCGCGAGAAACTGCCCCAGCCCGTTGAGAAACGGCTGGAGCGTGCGTTCTCCGGAGAGCCTTCCCGCGTGGAGCAACGTGAACCGATCGAACCGGCGGGGCGTGAGCCCGATCCATTCCTCGGCCTCGAACCCGTTCGAGACGACGCCCACGCGGGGAGCCGCGGGGGCGGCCGCGGAGGCGAGCCACCGCGCGGTCCCTTCCGTCGCGGCGACGACTCGCGAAGCCTCTCCGAGAACCGAGCGCAGCATTCGCTCGTGCGCGGCTCTGTGCCAGCGCGTGGGCGGCTTTCGGTAGCTCAAGCCGATCCACGGGTCGCGGAAGTCGGCGAGCCATGGAAGTTCAGTGCGGCGATGAAGCTCCAGAGCGACGAGGTGATCTGTATCCGGCGGAGAGGTGGAGTAGATCGCGTCGATCCCGCCCGCGCCGATGCGCGCGAGGCCCGCGCGAACGGCGGCGGGCCGCCAACTCGAGTACGCGTCGGGAACCGCGACCCATGGGGCGGCTCGGGCGAGCGCCGACATCCACGCGGGGCGCGAGGCGCCCCCTCGCAGCATCGCGGTCGCGGGCGCCCCGGCTCCCGCGCGGATCACCTCGACGCTCGAGACACCCGTCTTGAGTCCCGGATCGCTCACCCACGGCGTCGAGCCGGCGCCGGTGAGCACCACGGGCTCGAAGCCGAACGAGGAGAGATGGCGCACCAAGCCCAGCGTGCGGTAGACGCCGCCGCCCGCCACGGGTGGATAAAAGTAGGCGACGACGAGCACGCGCTTCATCGGGCGCCGCGCTTGAGGGTCTGGGCCTCCATTCTCCGGGAGAATAGCACGGCCAAGCCACGCGGCTGGTACACCCCCCCGAGTGCCGAACACAGGGGAGGGCGAATCCGGGTGAGAACAACTCGCTGGACGCGGGCCGTGGCCCAGCTCTTGGCCGCGCTCGCGGCCGGCGTGGCCGTCCTCTCCTGCTCCTCGCGCGGGGGAACCTCCACCCGGTTCCCTTCCCGTATCCGCGCACTCCCCTCTACCCCGAGTGCCGCAAATCCTCCGTCTGCATCTTCACGGTTTCGAGGAGCCGCAGCGTCTCCTGAATCGTTTCCGCCATGCGGCAGAAGTGTTCATAGGTGGCCTGCTCCTCCGTCCCTGCCTTGGCCGCGGCCAGCTTGCGGAAGTACTGTTCCGCCAGTTCCATCCGCTCATCTCCTGAGAGCCGCATCATCGTTCCTCCTATCCCCGTGACGGCCGGGGAGCGCCGCCGCTATTCCTTCATCACTCTCGCCAGTTCCTCGGTAAGCGCTGGCACGACCTGGTAGAGGTCGCCCACCACGCCGTAGGTCGCGAGTTTGAAGATCGGGGCGTCCTTGTCCTTGTTGATCGCGACGATCGTGCGCGAGGAGGACATTCCCGCGATGTGCTGGATGGCGCCGGAGATTCCGATCGCGAAGTAGAGCGTTGGATTCACGACCTTGCCGGTCTGGCCGACCTGATACGAATGGTCGATCCACCCG
>JANNMC010000194.1:0-2649 GCA_031397435.1 Candidatus Eiseniibacteriota bacterium | reverse complement strand
CGCAGCGCAAGCAGGATCCCGATCACGGCGTTGAGCCCGCTCGCGAGGTCCACCATCGGCGTTCCCATCTTCACAGGTCCCGAGGCCGGCGAGCCGGTCGCGCTCGAGAGCGCCGTCATGGTCTGGATCACGGCGTCGTAGCCGGGCATGCCGCCGAGCGGTCCGTCGGCGCCGAAGCCCGAGACGCGGCAGTGAACGAGGCGTGGAAAACGCTTTGACAACACTTCGTCAAAGCCCATCCCCCAGCGCTCGAGCGTGCCGATCTTGAAGTTCTCGACCAGCACGTCCGCTTTTTCCAGCAGGCGGAATACGATCTCGCGCGCTTCCGCCTTGGTCAGGTCGAGCGCCAGGCCACGCTTGTTACGGTTGATGTTCAGGTAGTAGGCGCTCGGGCCGCGTTTGCCGTCGTCATCGCGGAAGGGCGGGCCCCACTCGCGCGTCTCGTCGCCTTGCGGCGGCTCGATCTTGATCACCTCGGCGCCGAAGTCGCCGAGGATCTGCGTCGCGAATGGCCCGCCGAGCACGCGCGAGAGATCGACCACGTTCAGGCCCGCGAGCACGGAGGGGGTGGTCCTGGATTCCATGGCTCAGCTCCGCGTCGGGTATTCGTAGAAACCCCGTCCTGTCTTGCGGCCGAGCAGGCCCGCCTCGACCAGACGCGAGAGCAGCGGGGGTGGCGCGTAGAGCGGTTCCTTGAACTCTTCGTACAGCGATTTCGCGACCGCCAGCACCGTGTCGAGGCCAATTAGGTCTGCGAGCGCGAGCGGTCCCATCGGGTGGTTGCAGCCCTTCACCATGCCCGTGTCGATGTCTGCGTGCGTCGCGAAGCCGGATTCGACCATGCGGATCGCCGCGAGCTGATACGGGATCAGCAGCTGGTTGACGATGAAGCCAGCGCGATCGCGCGAGCGGATGACGCGCTTGTGCAGCACGTGCTCCGCGAACGAGGCGGCGCGTTCCGCAATTTCGTGGCTGGTGAGCAATGATGCGACCAGTTCGACGAGCTCGAGCACGGGCACGGGGTTGAAGAAATGGAGACCGAGCACCGTGTGCGGACGCCCGGACGCCATTGCGAGCTTCATGATCGGGATCGACGACGTGTTGGAAGCGAGGATCGCGTCCGGATTCTTAATCACTCGGCCGAGCGCCTCGAAGATCTCGACCTTCGCGGCCTCGGCTTCCATCACGGCCTCGATCACGAGGTCGCTGTCTGCGAGCGCCGCAAGGTCCGTCGTGTACTCGAGCCGTTCGAGCGCGGCTTCGCGCTGCGACGCTTCGATCTTGCCGGCCTTTACGCCACGCTCGAGCGAGCGCTCGATGCGCCTCCGGCCCACCTCGGCCGCAGCGAGATCGATCTCGCGCACGATCACGTGCGTGCCCGCGCGGGCGCAGACCTCCGCGATTCCGGAGCCCATCAGGCCGCAGCCCACCACGCCGACGCGCCGAATCTCGCTCATCTGAACCCTCCTCGGGGCGTCCCCGCCCTAACGCCTTTGGTCGAAGCGCCGGCCGATCATTGCGCTCGCGATGTTCGTTTTCTGAATGTCGATGGCGCCGCCCGCGATGCCCCAGCCCCAGGAATCGCGCAGCCGTCGTTCCATCCCGTATTCGCGCGAGTAGCCGTAACCGCCCATCAGCTGCACGGCGTGTCCGCAGACTTCGCGCGCGATCTCATTCGCGAAGCATTTCGCGACGGAGCTGTCGGCAAGACTCGGGAGGCCGTTCGCTGAGTTGCACGCGGCCCGGTGAATGAGCAGGCGCGCCGCGTCGGTCTTCATGCGCATCTCGGCGATGCGGAGCTGTACGGCCTGGAAGTCGACGATCGGTCTTCCGAACTGCTTGCGGCTCTGCACGTACTCGAGCACCTCTTCGAGCGCGCCCGACGCCTGGCCGAGCGCCATGGTCGCGTTGCCGCAGCGCTCGAGATCGAATGCTTCCATCAGGTGCTTGAACCCGCCGGCCCCGACGACAACGTTCTCGCGCGGAACCTCGACGCCATCGAAGAAGATGTCCGCCGAGGGGACGCCTCGGAATCCCATCAGGTGTTCCTGCTTCCCGAAGCTCACGCCGCGCGCGTCGCGCTCGACCACCACTGCGCCGATTCCCTTCGCGCCCGGGGCGTCGCTCATCCGGCAGTACACGAGATACGCGCCGGAGTGGCCGGCGCCCGAGCACCAGCGCTTCGTGCCTGATAACACGAGCTTACCGCCGCGCTCCGTCGCACGCGTCGCGAGGTCCGTGAGGGCGGATCCCGCGTCGGGCTCCGACATCGCGACCGCGAGGATCAGCTCGCCGCGGCATACGCGCGGGATGATGCGCTGCTTCAGCGCTTCGTTGCCGAAGCGCTCGACGGCGCGAATCGGCCCCACCGACGATTCGAATACCGGAAACGCGACCGCGGAGGAGATCTTCGCGAACTCCTCGAGCGCGAGCAGCGCTTCGAGGTTGCCCAGCCCGAGCCCGCCGTAGCTCGCGGAGATATTGATCCCGAGGAAGCCGAGCTCGGCGTACTTCTTCAGGAGTCCGTCCGGCGGCGGCTCGCCGGTTTCCTCGCAAGCGCGCGCGATCTCGGGCAGCGCTGCGCGCGCGAACTTCCGGGCCGCTTCCTGGAGTTCTCGTTGTTCGTCGGTCAAGCGGAAGTCCACAGCC
>JANNMC010000185.1:0-1583 GCA_031397435.1 Candidatus Eiseniibacteriota bacterium | reverse complement strand
AGCGCGGAGCCGGGGGCGCCCCGGGCGGCGGAGCAGGCGGAAGCGGCGCTCCGCGACGCGGCGGGGATTCGTTTCGGCATCGATCCGGACGGGCGCTCGCGTCGCGATCTCATCGACCGGCTCCGTGCGGCGAGTGTCGAGACGGAGGAGGTCGAGCGGATCGCTGAAGCGCTACGGCAACTAGAACAGGTTGCCTTCGCTCCCGGCGGATCGGGCGACGTGGCGGCGGCGCTCCGGGGAGCCGCGGATCTGGCAAGGCGCTGGAGCGACGAATGCCGGCCCTGAACGGCGCGACGCCGCTCTACAACGCGGGAAGCGACGCCCTCGCGCACGGCCAGCTCGGGGAGGCGGTTCTCTTCCTGCGAGGCGCCGCGAGGCTCGAACCGCGCGCGGCCGACGTGTCGAGGAATCTCTCAATCGCGGAGGCGCGCGTGGCACTATCGCGCGGAGAAATCGCCGATCGCGCGGGGGAGAATGGCGCGGGCGGAGGCGGGTTCTATCTATCGTCGGGCGAGGGGTGGCTTCTGGCGGCGCTGCTCGTGGCGATCGGTGCGGCCGGCATGGCCTGGCGCTGGCGTCGCGCCGGCGTCATCAACGGCCGGGCCATCCGAGAGCCGCGGTCGCGGCGGCTGATGCGTCGCGCACTCGACGCGACAGGGGTCGTCGGACTCCTCGTCGCCGCGCTTCTCGCGACCGCCGCGCTGAACGAGCGCTACTTTCCGGAGGCGGTGGTTCTTGACGCCTCGCTCCCGCTCGCGGCCGCTTCGGGACAGCCGCTCCCCGACGCGCCGGCCCTCGTGGCGGGGGAACGGGTCCGCCTGGCTGGCGAACGCGAGGGGCTGGTGGAGATCCGATTAGGCGGCACCTCGGTTGGCTGGGGACGCGTTTCGGGCGTATGGCGAGTGCGCGACGCCGCACGCTATACTCCTCCTTCTTCGATGGATCGTGGAGGGCGCAAGGAGGGTTCCGATGGCTGACGCGGCGGCGGCCTTGATCACGGGAGGTACGGGGGCGCTCGGCTCGGTCGTGGCTCGCACGTTTCTGGCGGCGGGCTATCCCGTCGCCGTAACCTACCGCGGCGCGGGGGAGTGGGAAGCGCTGGCCGCGTCCGAACCGGCGGCGGTCTCCGGGAAGAGGCTCCTCGGAATCGAGGCGGACATTACCGACGAGGAGTCGGTCCGCCGGGCGGTTACCTCGGCCAGCACCGCCTTCGGACGGCTCGACGTCCTGGTGCACGTGGCCGGCGGCTATGCCGGCGGGGCGCCGGTCGAGTCGGTCGACGCACGGACCGTTCGATCGATGATCGAAACGAATCTCGTCTCGGCCTTCTGGGCCGCGAAGCACGTCATCCCGCACGCCAAACGGCGCTCCCGCGGACGCCTCCTTTTCATTTCCTCCCGCGGCGCGCTCGAGATCTACCCGGGCGCGGCCGCCTACGCGGCGGCCAAATTGGGGCTCCACGCCCTGGTCGAAACACTGGCCAAAGAATTGAAGGACGCGGGAGTGACCGCCAACGCGGTCCTTCCGAGCGTCATCGACACGGCGGCGAATCGCGCCTCCATGCCTGACGGCAAGTTCGACAA
>JANNMC010000119.1:0-12459 GCA_031397435.1 Candidatus Eiseniibacteriota bacterium | reverse complement strand
CACGCCTCCGGCCGCTACCGCGACGCTCTATGCCGCGTGGTCCGGTGCGCCACCATCGGGGGTCGTGGTCGATATCGCCAGCATCAAGACGCCGCTCCTCGAGCCGATACGCGCGCTCCAGCGCGCCGGCGGCCGAGTCGCCTCCATTCATCCGATGTTCGGACCATCGACGCACTTGCTGCGCGACGCCGACGTCGTGATCTGTGACACGGGAGACGCGGCCGCAAGTGTGGAGGTCGAGAAACTTTTCCTCTCGACCACGGCACACGTGGTTCACCTTCCGCTCGACGATCACGACCGCATCATGGCCGACCTCTTGAGCCTGGCGCACGCCACCGCCATCGCCTTCGCGCTCGCGCTGCCGGAAACCGAGCATCCCGTCCGAAGCACGACGTTTCTCGCCCTGGAATCGCTCGCCGCCGCCATCGTGCGCGAAAGTTCCGACGTCTACTACGAGATCCAGGCAAAGAATCCCCACTCGGCCGCCGCGCTCGAACGTCTTCGCGCGGCGCTTGATCGCGTTGTCGGCGCCGTCTCGGCGCAGGACGCGGACGCGTTCCGAGCGCTCCTGGCGGAAGGGGAGCGGCGGACGCCCCCGGGGCGCGTACGCTAGGATCTCAACCATGCCAGACCCCGTGAGCCTTGGCGAGACGGTCTTTGAGACCGCGCGACTTCGACTGGAGCCGCTTCGCGAGTCGCATGCCGCGGAGTTGTTCGAACTGCTCTCCGATCCCCGGATGTACCCGTTCGTTCCTCAAGACGCTCCCGAGTCGCTGGCGTGGCTGGCGGGGCGCTACAAGAAGCTCGAAACGCGCCTCTCCGGGGATGGCAGCGAAGAGTGGCTCAATTGGGTCGTCCGCTCCAAAGCGGATGGCGCCTGCATCGGAACCGTCCAGGTGACGCTCTG
This sequence comes from Candidatus Eiseniibacteriota bacterium, assembly GCA_031397435.1. GTDB lineage: Bacteria > Eisenbacteria > RBG-16-71-46 > SZUA-252 > SZUA-252 > SZUA-252. The sequence continues at coordinate 11,552 of JANNMC010000119.1, read as the reverse complement.
CCGCGATGGCCGCGCGCAGTTGGCTTACGAGATCGGCGCGCCCCACTGGCGCCGCGGATTCGCCACGGAAGCATGCGGCCGCGTGATCGAGGCGCTCTTCAAGCAGGGCGCCACCGAAGTGTGGGCCGAGCTGGATACACGTAACGAAGCATCGATCCGCCTTCTGGAGCGACTTGGATTTCAGCGCGGAGCGTTCAAGCCGAAAGCCGATCACTTCAAGGGGACCGACAGCGACGAGTGGACCTATTCGCTGCCACGCCCGGTGGAGCCTCGCCGCATGCACGCGGCATTTCGTCTCGCGGCATTCCTCGGACTCCTCATCGCCGGCGCTGCCGTCATTGGATTCGGTTGGAGGGCGCTCGGGCTTCCGCGCCAGATGCAGGGGGGAGTGGTGCAGCCATGGTCGCTCCTCGCCACCGGCGCGCTGCTCGTGCTCCTCGGTGTTGGAGTGACGTGGCTCTCGCTCCGGCGAATGGAGGGGCGCGGACTCCGCACGGTCGGCCTCTGGTTCGCCCCCGGAAATCTCCGCCGGGCGGCAATCGGCTGTTTCTTCGGAGGGCTGACCCCGGCGCTCGTGGCGAGTGGACTCGCGATTGCCGGCTTCGCCACCATCACGCCGGTCTCGCCCGACCTCCTGGGGATCACGATGCCGATGATCGGAGCGATGATCCTCATCTCCTCGTGGGAAGAAATCCTGCTTCGCGGCTACTTCGTGCAGGTGATTGGCGAGATGGGGGGACCGTGGATCGCGGCGGGGATCTCCGGGCTCCTCTTCGGGCTCATGCATGCGGGAAATCCAGGCGCAAATCCCGCGGGGCTCATCATCACCGCGGCGAACGGCGTCCTGCTGGCGATGCTGGCGGTGCGCACCGGCTCCCTCTGGCTTGCCTGCTGGTACCACGCCGGCTGGAACCTGGTCGCGGCGCTTGGATTCGGCATGCGCGACAGCGGGATGCTCTCCCCGGGGGCCTTTTTCTCCACGGAACTCCACGGCCCCACACTCCTGACCGGCGGCTCCTATGGCTTCGAAGCCTCTCTGATCTCGTATTTCGTGGAGGCGGCGATTCTCGTCCTGCTCCTCGTCTACGCCCCCCGCTGGGCGAGCGATCCGGCGGGGTGGCCTTACTACCAGGGTAAACGGTAGAATCCCCCGTCATGGCCTCCGCCCGCACCCTCCAGCCCCAGGATCAGATCGCCCATTACCGCATTGTCGGCCCGATTGGCGCCGGCGGCATGGGAGAGGTCTACCTGGCGCAGGACCAGACGCTGGAGCGAAACGTTGCCCTGAAGATTCTCCCGCCCGAGCTGGTCCAGAGCGAGGAGCGCGTCCGCCGCTTCGTGCGCGAGGCGAAGTCGGCCTCCTCCCTCAATCATCCGAACATCGTCACGATCTACGAGATCGGCCAGGACGAGGTGCGCGGCGCCGACAGCGGAACCGACAAGGACTCCGGCTCCTCCATGCTCCACTACATCTCGATGGAACTCGTGAGCGGCGAGACGCTGACGACGAAGATCCATCACGACAAGACCGACCTCCGCACCCTCCTCGGCTACCTGGCCCAAGCGGCGGAGGGACTGGCGAAGGCTCACGCCGCGGGAATCGTCCATCGCGACCTGAAGCCGGGAAACATCATGGTCTCGAAGGACGGCTTCGCGAAGGTGCTCGACTTCGGGCTCGCCAAGCTGACCGAGAAGGCGCCGGCCGAGGGCGACGTCACGCTCGGCGGGGTGACGCAGGCAGGAGACGGAACTAGCGTGGGCGCGGTCCTCGGCACGGTCGGCTACATGTCACCCGAGCAAGTGCGCGCGGCCACGGTCGACCACCGCTCCGACATCTTCTCGTTCGGCTGCATCCTCTATGAGGCCGCCACGCGAACGAAGCCGTTCGTGGCCGACTCCAATGTCGAAACGATGCACAAGATCCTCCACGACAAGCCGATTCCGGTGGAGGAGCTGAACAAGGAAGTCCCCGCGGAGGTTCGCCGGCTCATCCGCCGCTGCCTGGCCAAGAACCCCGATCAGCGCTTCCAGTCGGCGAAGGATCTGGCCATCGAGCTGCGCGAGATCGTGGACGAGTATGACTCCCTGACGCCCTCCGGCAGTTCGGGAAGCGGCTCCTCGGCGCTCGGCGCCCCGGTGCTGGCAGGCCGCCGGATTTCGCCAGCCGTGTGGATCGCCGGCATCGCCGTTGTGGCGGCGGTCGTCGTCGCGGGGGTCCTGCTCGGTCGTCGGGGTGAGGATTCCGGCAAGCAGGCTGCCGCGCCCGCTATCAAGATCAGCACCGTCACGAACCGTGGCATCGTCAGTGGCGCGGCACTCTCTCCCGATGGCCGCTATCTCGCTTACTCGATCGTCTTGGATGGAAGTCGGACGCTCTGGGTCCGACAGGTGGCCACCGGAAGTGACGTGCAAATTTTGCCAGCACAAAAAGTTGTGCCAACTTCACTGATCTTCACCCCGGACGGGAACTATCTCTATTACCAGAGCGCCGATCCCGAACGAGACGGCTACACGGCGATCTTCGAGATACCGGCCCTGGGCGGAACGCCCCGGAAGCGCGCCTACGATGTAGATTCGAGGGTCACGTTCTCCCCCGATGGGAAGCAGATCTGCTTCCGGCGGGGGGTGCCGCACAAGAATCGAGAGGACTTGGTGGTCCTCGATCTCGATCGCGGGCAAGAGCGGGTATTGGCGAGCGTTTCGCCTCCGGTCTCCTTTGATCAGCCGGCCTGGTCCCCCGACGGCAAGAGGGTCGCGGCGATCGAGGTCCAGGGCGGTGTGGCTCTGGCGGCCTCCGTGGTCGCGTACAGCGCGACGGATGGAAAGCGGGAGCCGATTGGGAAACATGGCTGGGTCCGGGCGAACGATCTCGCATGGCTTCCGGACGGGAAAGGGCTGCTGGTTTCCGCGTACGACCAATCGACGCTCACGGATGGACAGATATGGAGACTCACGTATCCAGGCGGCCAGGTCTCCCCGATCACCAATGACGCGGCCTTCTACTTCAATACGAGCGTGTCGGCCGACGGCGGGACCATCGCCACGGTTCGAGGGCGTCAGGAGTCGAACGTCTGGGTCGCGTCCCCGACGGGCGCTCGAGGCGTGCGTCAGATCACGTTCGGATCGGGCGACGAAGGCGCGGTCCGAACCTTCGATCCGGCCCAAGACAGCACGATCCTCTACGGGGCGGTCAAGGATGGCTCCGCTCAACTATTCGCGATCGGCGCGGACGGCACGGGTGAGCGATCGCTCACCTCGGGACGCAAGCTCGCGGTGAATCCGTTCTACAGACCGAACGTGGGGATCATCTATCTCCAGGGCGCGGACGACTTGACACCACATATCTGGCGCGCGGACGAACGTGGTGAGAACGCGCGGCAGCTCACGTCGGGAACGGGAGAGCAGGTCGTCGACGTCTCGCCCGACGGTCGAACCATCCTCTTCAATCGAGACGACAATCCGGACGTGCTCTGGAGTGTCTCCTCGGAGGGGGGAGAAGCGGTTCGTCTGGCGAAGAGCGCGCGTTTCACCGCGCAATTCTCTCCCGATGGCAGCCGAATCGGCCACACGGTGATTCGTGACATCCAGGGGCAGGGGAACTTCATTCCCGAGATCATTTCAGCCAAGGGGGGCCAGCCGGCCGTGACGCCTTCGCTTCCGCCTCGCGCACTCGATGTGCACTGGTCCCCCGACGGGGGTGCCTTCACCTATCGTCATGCCTCGAATGAATCCCGGAACCTCTATCGCATGCGGTTGGACGGAGGAGCGCCCGAGGAGATCACCCATTTCTCGGATGGCCGGATCTTCGGTCACCGGTGGTCGCCGGATGGGAAGCGGCTCTTGCTCCTCCGGCAGGCTGAAGGAAACTCCAGTCAGAATCTCTGGGTCACGGACGCGGACGGGAGCCATCCTGTCGCGTTGACCAATTTCCCGACCGGCGGGATCAACGAAATGAAGTGGTCGCGCGACGGGAGCCGCATCTACTTCATGTACGGAGAGTCGAGCCAGAACGTCGTGTTGATCCGGAATTTCCGCTAGGCGATTCCCAACCGCTAGACGATCCCCAGCCTCGCCAGCACCGCCTTCACCGTCGCGCTCCGCCCCTCCAGATCCATCGCCCGCTCCACCTCGCGGCTCAGGACCTGGCGGCGGAACAACTCCTCCACGTCTTCGGGAGCCAGATCCCAATACTCAGGCGGCGGAACCAATCGCCCCTCCTGGTCCCGCTCTCGGTAGGCGGCAACCGACGCCTCGATCAGGGAGTCGCGCTCGCTCATGGCAGCACCTCATCCAGCCGGACACCCTGCTTCTCCAGGCACTCGGCCACCTGACGCCGGGCGCGAACGATGTTCTGGAGGAAGGTGTTCTTCGTCATCCGGATCATCTCCGCGATCGTGTGATCGGGGTATTGATCCCCGAAGTTGAGCCGCGCCTCCAGCGCCTTGAGCGGCGCTCCGGCCAAACGCTTCAGACACTCCTGGATCAACCGCCGCAGTTTGGGATCGGAGGTGGGGGCGGGATCGACCGGGACTTCGGGGAGTTCCTCCGGAGGGAGGAGATGCTCGCGCCGGTAGCGCCTCGCCTCGGCGCGCGCCAGGTTCCGCGCGATGCCAATGGCGAACTTGAGCGACGCGTGCTCCCCGGTCAGCTCTCGCGCTGGTTCCTGAGTTAGAAGCCACATGCGGAGAAACGTCTCCTGCACGATCGTTTCCACGTCGACCGCCTCCGCGTAACGCCGCAAGCCAAGACGGACGGGGAGCTCCACGCTCCCCATCCACCTGGCGAATGCGCGCGGCTCGTTGGTGCGGGCCGCGGTGAAGAGGTCATCGATCTCGGACACGTGCCTAGGCGCCTTCGGGTTTGGGTGGAGGTGTCCGCAGCACGATGGAGTAGGCAGTCTGGCTTGCGCGCCCAAAGAGTTGCTTCGACTTCACGTTCACGGTCCAGCTGACGCTGGAATCGTCCCCCGCGCTCCACGACAGGTCGCCATCGACCCGAAGCGCCAACCGGATGATGACTCCGGCCGGATGCGGGCCGTTGGGAGAAGAGTTCTTCCCATCCACCGTGAGCCGCGTCGATTTCTCGAAGGGACGCTCGAAGGCCACGTCGGCCGTCGGCAGAACGAAGCCATCGTGCGGCGAGGTGAACTCGATGACTACAGTCGCGGCATCGAGCCAGACCACGTTCAAGGACTCGATCGCGGTGAAGGGTGCCGCAGCTTCCCTGAAAGTCATATCCAAATCATCGAGGGAGACATGCTGGGTTCCCATCGACCTAAATCTGATCGCACCCGGTGACCCACCCAGTCCGACCGTCTCCGCCGAGACGCCGTACGGCAATTCGACCGCCAGACGTTCCCGGCGCCTCGGCGCGCGCGGATCGACCGACGGCTCTTCCGCCATGGCGACGAGGCTGGTGCGGCGGCTCACGATGCGATGGCGAAGCGCGATCCGCTCGATCATCTCCTCGAGCTCCTCCCCCGACTTCACGACCGCCGACTCAAAGTCGGCGATCCGCTCGCGCCCGTAGAGCGCTCCAAGCGGGAGGGGCGACTTCGTGGTGGCCTCAGATCCAACCTCCATCCGCCAGCCCCACGTTTCACGTTTCCCGGCGAGACGCCCGCCCACGACGAGCGTGCCGCCCTCGGGGCGAAGTTCCACGGCCAGCACCAGCGGTTTCCCCGCGAAGATGTCGCGCGGCCGCGCCGGCGCATGGCCGACGACCGCCGTGCCGCCGATCGTCAGGTCGGTGAGGACCGGACGGACCGTGGCGACCAGAAGCCGACGGGACGCCTCCATGGCGGTCGATTCGTCGTTCGCGAAGAGTTCGACGCCCCGTCCGGCGCGGGCGATTCCGGCGGAGAGCGTACGGTTCGGCGCGGCGCCAACGCCGACCATGTGCATCCGAACGCCCGCGGGCAGGCCGGCGGCGATTGAATTGACGATCTCTTCCTCGAAACCAATGTAGCCATCGCTCACCAGAACCACCTGGCGCTGGGAGTTGGGACGGAGTGAGGACATCGCCTCCAGCACGGCTTTCTGCATCTCGGTGCAACCATCCGCATGGAGCTTGTCGAGCCGACGCAGGCAGTCCCGAATCGCGTCCGGCGTTGCGCTGGTGAGACAAGGAGTGAGCCGCTCCACATCGTTCGCGAACGCGAGCACCTCGAACCGATCGCCCTCCAGAAGGCTCTGGAGCAGGTCGGAAACGACGCGCTTCGCCGCGATCAGCGGCGCTCCATCCATCGAGCCGCTCGCGTCGATCAGCACGGTCACGTCGCGATGGTAGATCGCGGCGGGCACGGCCGGCGGCGTCACGGTAAGGAGCGCATAGCGCCCCTCGTCGCCCTTCAATCCCGCTCCCTCCACGACCCGCACGCCGACCTCGCTTGTGCCGGCCGGCCACTGGATGACGAGATCGCGATCGAGTCGCGCGCCGTCGGCAAGATGGACCCGCGTCGTATCGGCCCCGGACATCGACCGGAGTTCGTGACTGGGGGATGTGATGGCAGCGGTCGCAGCCGCTGTCGCATCGGCAATCTGAAGCTCCAGCGCCACGCGCGTCGGGATCTCGCCCCCGCCTCCACGATTCACGTCGAGGCGATCGGCGTCCTTCACGCGGCCGGGCGCTCCTTCGTACCGAACGCCGACCACGGTGGGGAAGCGGTACTCCCATACAGGGCCACGATCCTCGATGCCGAGAAGGAACGCGAGCGGATGCAGAACCTCGATCTCGATCCGCGCGTTCGTCCGGGCGGGAAGATTGCCGAGGCGCTGCTGAAACGTGTCGGCTCGATCCTGCTCCAGGAGCCCGGCGGTGCGTCCCTCGAAGATCGCCTGCATGTACTTTTCCGAAGCCTTCTCGCGCGTCTCGATCTCGCCACGAATGACGCGATCGCTCATCCGGATCAGGTAGCCAAGCACGGCCCCGTCGGCGGGAAGCGGCATGCTGTAGATGACCTCGAGCGGCTCGTCGTGGGGATTCTCGAACTCCTGGACGAGCGTGGTGAACGCCAAGCCACCCTCGGCCTGGGCACGGACTTCGGCCGACCGGAGCGGATAGGACCGGCCATCGACGGAGACGAGAGCAGGCGCGGATGGCGCTTTCGGCTGGGGATCAACGACTTGCGGACACATGAGACCCTCCTTTGAGCCCGCCGCCGGCCGGAAGCTCCTGATCCGGCTCCCGGGCGGCCTGGCCCTTCATCTCCCTATGTCGGAGGGGGCCGCATTGGTGACAAGGAATCTGGCCTGGCCCAGCGCGGGGAGGGCGCCTCGGTTGGTGGGGCGATTGTACCGCTCCCGGCGGGGAGCGAACACTTCGCGCCTCGGCTGCGGTATTCTCCCGTCCCATGAAGATCCAACCGCTTCTCTTCGCCTCCGCGCTCCTGCTGATGGGTCTAGGGGTCGTCACTCTCTTCGCCCCGGATGAGATTGCCGGACTTCTGAGCCGCTCGGGGCAGGCGACCAGCGCCGTGGTGGTCCAGCTTCTGGCCGGCGCCCTCTTCGCGCTCGGCATTCTCGACTGGATGAATCGCTACGCGACGATCGGAGGCATTTACGGCCGCCCGGTCGTGCTGGCGAATTTCGCTTTCTTCTTCATCACCGCGACGACGCTGGCGCGACTCGCCCTGGCCACCGGCGCGGGAGTCGCGCTCTGGGGAGCGACGGGCGTCTGCGCTGTTCTGGCCGCCCTCTACGCGAGGCTCTTCTTCGGCGCTCCTCCAGGAGGCAAATCTTGAACTCGCCAGCGCTGCTGACCGCCGCGCCGCGCCGCAACGATCGTCCCTTCTACACGGTCATGGCGGTGACCATCACGCTCACGGTATTCATTGGATTCGCCCCCAGCTTCTATCTCCGGGGCATGTTCGAGGCGAAGCCGCTTTCGACCCTTCTGGTCCTCCATGGAATCTTGTTCACCTCGTGGATTCTGCTCTTCTTGGTTCAGGTGAGGCTGGTGGCCGCGAAGAGGACCGACATCCACCGGAAGTTGGGGGTCGCCGCGGCAATGCTGGCAGTGGTGATGCCGGTCGTCGGCGCCGTGGCCGCGATCACCTCGGCCAAGAAGGGATTCACGCCGACGAACGGGCCGCCACCGCTGGTCTTCCTGATGATCCCGCTCGCCGACATGATCCTCTTCTCCACGTTGACGGCCCTCGGCCTCTACTTCAGGCGCCGGAACGACATCCACAAGCGGCTGATGCTCCTGGCCACGCTCGCCATCCTGACGCCGGCCATCGCGCGCGTCTGGTTCATCAAGCCGCTGGGGATTCCGGCCTTCCTGCTTCTGACGGACCTCTTCATCGTCTCCAGCATCGTCGCCGATCGAGTCAGGAATGGGCGCTTCCACCCCGCTTTTGTGTGGGGCGGCCTCTGCATCATCGTGTCGCAACCACTGCGAATCCTCTTCGCCGGCACCCCCGCCTGGAACGCCGTCGCCGCGTGGCTCACTCGCTGAGGGTCGTCGCGCTTTTTCGGGGCATCAACAACGGGCGCGCCAAGCGGGTGGCCATGGCCGACCTGCGGACCGTGATCGAAGGGCTGGGCTACCGCGACGCGCGGACGTTGCTGAATAGCGGAAATGTCTTTTTCACAACCACGAGCGCGGCCGCGGCGAAAGCCGCCCCGCGGATCGAGAAGGCGGTCGCCGCCGCGGTGGGGATCTCCAGCCGAGTGACCCTCCTCTCGGCCGCCGAAGTAACCGCCATCGTCAAAGCGAATCCGCTGGTCGACATCGCCGACAATCCATCGCGCCTCTTCGTCACGATCTTCACGGAGCCAAGCGTTCGGGCGCGAATCAAGCCGCTCCAGGCGACAACGTGGGACCCGGACGTGCTGGCCATCGGCCGTCACGCGGCGTATGTGTGGTGCCCGGCCGGAATCCACCAGAGCAAACTGGCCAAGGAGATCGCCCGCCTCTCCGGCGACTCCGTAACCACTCGCAATTGGGCGACGATCCAGAAGATCGAAGTTCTCCTCGACAAGACCACGTGAACCGGAGATTCCCCCGACGATGAGCCACCCCACCGCCGATATCGCACTCCTTACCGAGCATCGCTTCACCGCCGCTGTCGCCCCGGAAGGGGACTGGTACCTGGCGAACATTCTCCAGGACGACCGACTCCTGAGCGACGCGCTCGCCGACCACGGGCTCACGACGGTTCGCCTCGACTGGGCAGATCCCGACGTGGATTGGTCGCGATTCCGCTGCCTTGTCTTTCGCACCATCTGGGACTACTTCGTGCGCTTCGACGAGTTCACCACATGGCTCGATCGCGTGGACCGACTGACCACGCTCTGCAACACGGCCTCGATCATCCGCTGGAACATGGACAAGCACTACTTCGCCGACTTGGAAGCGAAGGGCGTTCCGGTCGTGGCATGCCGGTTCATCGAGCGGGGGAGCGTGGAACCGCTGGCGGACTTGCTCGAAGCGTCGGGATGGAGCGAGGCGGTCCTGAAGCCCTGTGTCTCGGGGGCCGCGCGCCACACATACCGGGTCAATCGCGCGAACGTTTCGGAGCTGGAACCGATCATGCGGAAGCTCCTGACGGCGGAAGCCCTGATCCTCCAGCCATTCATTGCGGAGATTGTCCAGCAGGGCGAAGACACGCTCATGGTTCTGGACGGCCACTATACCCACGCCGTGCGAAAGGTCGCCAAACCGGGAGATTTCCGCGTGCAGGTGGATCACGGCGGAACGGTCCACGATCTTCAGCCCACGGCGGAACAGATCGAGCTGGCCGAGCGGGCCATGGCCGCCTGCGAGCCTCTTCCGGCATACGGCCGCGTCGACATGGTGCGCGACAACGAAGGGAGGCTGGCGGTGATGGAGCTGGAACTGATCGAGCCGGAACTATGGCTGCGGCATCATCCGCCGGCGGCGAAGGAGATGGCGGCCGCGATCGCGAGGAGCGTCGGCTCGCGGTGAGCCGGCGCCGTGCAGGGAACTCGCGAAGGAACCGGTCAGCATATACGGCACGCCAGCGGCTTCAAGGGCGGCAAGGACCTGCCGAATTACGTCATCCGGCGCTTCGGCGGATGCCATAGAGCTCGAAGATGAGAAGGTCGCGAATGGCAGCCGGGTCCAGGCTGGGATGCTGCGCGCGGAGGCGCGTGATGGCCATGGTTCTGACCGCTTCGCTCATCCGGCACGCGATCTCCAGCCGCCGGCTCGCGCCCAGTCCGCGAAGGACTTCGGCCTGGATCCGAGCTGCTTCGGGTGTCGTGTCATGGGCCATGATGGGTTGACGGTACCACAGGCGAAGGGGCGCTACGAAGCGGCTACCGAATTGCGTTCGCGGGGCGCTCCGCTCCGCTAATCCAGCGCGGCGCGGACCCTTATGGAGAGATCGCTCATCGTGAACGGCTTCGGCAGGAAGCGGACGCCGGGGTCGAGTTGGCCGCCCGGGGCCGTCAGGACATCGGCGGTGTATCCCGACATGTAGACGCAACGAAGCCCCGGCTTGAGCTTGGTCAGACGTTGAGCCAGGTCACGGCCGCTCATCTCGGGGAGGATCACGTCGGTCAGCAGGAGGTCGACTGCCGCGATCTCTTCACGGGACAGCCGCAAGGCTTCACCCGGCGTCTTGGCGGCGACCACGACGTACCCCAACTCTTCCAGCATCGTTCGGTCGAGTTCGAGGAGTGACGGCTCATCCTCCACGAGTAGGATTCGTTCGCCTCGACCATGCAGCATCACACCCAGGTCCGTTCTCGGCTCCGCGGTCAATTCGGCAACCTCGCCGGTCGCGCGTGGGAGGTAGATGCGAAACGTCGATCCGCTTCCCGCAACGCTCGAAACCTCGATGCATCCGCCGTTCTGTCGCACGATCCCGTAGACCGTCGCGAGCCCCAGCCCCGTTCCCTGTCCGAGTTCCTTGGTCGTGAAGAACGGCTCGAAGAGATGTTCCAGGACTTCGGGCGCCATGCCGCGTCCATCATCGCGAACCGTGAGCACGACGTACTCACCCGGCATGCCGGGGCGGCCCTGATCACAACCCTGGAACGGATCTCTCGCGGCGCGGGTCACCACGCAATTCGAAGTCTCGATCGTGAATGTACCGACGCCGGCAATCGCGTCGCGCGCGTTCGCGGCGAAATTGACCAGGATCTGATCGATCTGAGCGGGATCGAAGCGGACGGGCCAGAGCCCTGCTTCCGGAACCCAGTCGAGCCGGATCTCCTCGCCCAGGAGGCGATGGAGCATGTCCAGCACGTCGCCGATGCCCTGGTTCAGGTTGATGACGCGCGGGGCGACGGGCTGCTTGCGCGCGAAGGCAAGAAGCTGTCGCGTCAAATCGGAGGAGCGCCGCGCCGCGCGAATGATCCCAAGAAGTTCCCCGCTGAGTTCCGAACCGGGCGGGGCCTCCCGCATGGCGAGTTCAGCATGGCCCAGGATCACGCCAAGCATGTTGTTGAAGTCATGGGCGACTCCGCCGGCCAGACGCCCGATCGACTCCATCCTCTGGGATTGCACGATCTGCGCCTGGAGGCGCGCGCGCTCCGCGGCCTCGAGCTTCCGCTGCGTGATGTCGTGCGTGACGCCGAGAA
>JANNMC010000096.1:0-10743 GCA_031397435.1 Candidatus Eiseniibacteriota bacterium | reverse complement strand
GCCCGCTCAGGAGCACCCCGCCCACGAGCAGCCCGAGCAGGAGCGTGCGGCGGACCCTCTGCTTGCGGATCATGACTCGCCGCCTTCCGGGTCGGGGTGCGGTGCGCGCTTCCCCCCGGCGCGGCCGTCAAGCCAGCGCTGGAGCACGATAGCGGCCGCGCGGGAGTGTTCCCGTTCCGCGGCACCGCGCGCGCCCCGCCGCGAGACCGACGGCATCTCCCGCGCCTCGCGGCTGCTCAAGCTCTCGTCCTCCAAATGGACGGTGAGCCCCGTGGCCGCGCGGAGCGCCTTGGCGAACCGGAGGACGCGATGCGATTCCGGGCGATGTTCTTCCCCTTCCAGCCCGACCGGCATTCCGACGACGATCGTGCCCGCCTTCTCCTCGCGCGCCACGGCCGCGACCGCCTGTGGCGCCTCGCGAATTCGCTCCACGGTGAGGCTCCGGAGCGGGCGGGCCAGGAAGCCCGTCTCGTCGCTCACGGCGAGGCCGATCTGCCGCGGTCCGAAATCCACGCCTAGGACTCGCACGCCAGCGCTTCCAGCACCGCCGCGAAGTCGGGCGGGACGGGATGGGTGAACTCCAGTCGCTCACCGGTCGCCGGATGCGTGAACCCAATCGTCTCCGCGTGGAGCGCCTGGTGACCCAGCTCCGCGAGTAGGAGCATCGCCTGCGGCCGGCGAGCGGGCGATAGACCCATGAGCGGCCCGCGGCGCCCGCCGTACTCCGGATCGGCGAAGACGGGGTGCCCCTGGTGGGCGAGGTGAACGCGGATCTGGTGCGTGCGGCCGGTCTCGAGCGTCAGATGGAGTTCCGTCAGGAAATTGTAGCGTTTCACTACCTTGTACCGGGTCGCGGCAAAGCGCCCCCCGCGCTGAAGGACCGCGACCTTCTTCCGGTCCTTCGGACTTCGCCCCAGGGCTGCCTCGATCCGGCCCTCCTCGTCGCGAGGCGAGCCCCAGACAAGCGCGCGGTAGACGCGGCGCACCTTTCGGGCCTCCAGCTCCGCGGCCAGAATCCGATGGGCTTCGTCGGTCCGGGCGATCAGGAGCAGGCCCGACGTCCCCTTGTCGAGTCGGTGGACGATGCCGGCCCGCTCGTTGCCGTTCCCGCTGGAGAGAACGCGGTAACGATGGAGGAGGGCATGCACCAGGGTGCCGGTGTGGTGCCCCACGGCCGGATGGACCACCATTCCGGCGGGCTTCGCGACCACCGCGAGATGCTCGTCCTCGTAGACGACGTCGAGGGGGATCGCCTCGGGCTCTAGCGTCGAGGGGACGTGGCGAGGCCGCACGACTTCAACGCGGTCCCCCTCGCGCACACGCCGGCTGGCGCGCACGGAGGCGTCGTTCAACCGGACGTAGCCCTGATCGATCAGGTTCTGCACGGCGGATCGGGAGAGGGAGTGTTCCGCTTCGGCCAGAAAGCGGTCGAGCCTCTCACCCGCCCGCGAGGCCGGCACGAGATGGATCTTCGGTGTCAGGGGCGGGGTGACCCGCACGGGAGAGGAACCAGGCAAGGAGGATCACTCCAACGGTGACGGCGCTGTCGGCCACGTTGAAGACCGGCCATCGCGCCGAGCCGAGTCCGACGTCGATGAAGTCGACGACCCAGCCGAGGCGGATCCGGTCCACGAGATTTCCGATCGCGCCGCCAAGGATACACCCTAGCAAGATTCGCTGCGGCAGGCCCCGGTAGGCCTCGCGGGTGAAGAGGTAGAGGACGACCCCGATCGCCAGGAGCGACACGATGATGAACGGAAGCCGGCTGCCCGGAAAGAGGCCGAAGGCGGCTCCCGTGTTGTGTACCAGAGTCAGGCGCACGAATTCCCCCAGCACGGGGACCGGCTCGCTCATGAAGAGGCGCGACGAGGCCGCGGCCTTTGTCAGCTGGTCGAGCACCACGACGAGGGCGGCGCAGAGGGCGAAGAGGATCCGGGACCGCTTCATCCGCGAGCCGTGTGCGTCTCCTTCTCCTGCTTCTCCTGGCACGCGACGCAGAGCGTTACCTGCGGAATCGCGTCGAGGCGCGCCTTCACGATTTCCTTGCCACAGCCGGCGCAGACGCCGTACTCGTTCCGGTAGAGTCGCCGGAGCGCCTGGTCGACTTCGTACAGGAGCCGTCCCTCGGAGGAGGCAAAGAGGAACGCCTTCTCCCGCTCCATCGCGTCGGTGCCCATGTCGGCCATGTGGAAGGAGTAGGCCGAAAGATCGCCCGCGGAATCAGGCTGCGTCCGGTTCAACGTCTTCTCGAGGTAGCCGAGCTGTCCCAGGAGCTTCTTCCGCTCCTCAAGGAGCCGTTCCTCGAAATGTTTGAGGTCCTTCTTGGTCAGCGGCAACTCATCCTCCTTGCTTGGCCCGCACGATGCCTACGCGGGCACGTTCCCCGTCGAAACTCCACTCCTCGACCACCGCTCCGGAGCCAGTGGGCACGACGCTCCCCACCTCCTCGGCAAGCACCTCTTCCTTCAGGAATCGCTCGTGCCTTCCGCACGCCTCGTGCAGCGCGGGGGAGAGCTCCCACCCGAGCCGGATGCGGTCGGTCACGTCGAACTCGGCGCTCTTTCGAAGCGCCTGGATGCGGTGCGCCAGCTCGCGCACCAGCCCCTCGGCCTTCAGCTCATCGTCGATCGTCGTGTCGACCGCCACCACGAGTGAGCCGTCGGCCTGCGCCGCCCAGGGGGCCTTGGACCCGCCCTGGATCAGCACGTCCTCGGCGACGAGCGTGAACGGCGCCCCGCCCACCTCCACGGTCCAGCCGTCGCGCGCCAGCGCCGCCTGAATCTCGGCGACCGGCGCGGCCTGGATCCTGGCCGCCAGTTCCTTCATGGCCGCGCCGGCCTTCTTCCCCAGCACCGGGAAATTAGCCTTCGCGGCGAGCGAGATCATCGCGTCTCGCGGCACGTCCGTCACCAATTCCTTCACATTCAGCTCGTCGAGGACCAGTCCGGAGAGCGAGGCCAGCGCCTCGGCGTCGCGCGCGCCCAGTCCCGCCACGGCGATTCGCCGGAGCGGCTGGCGAACCCGGAGCGACGACGCGTTTCGCGCCGCCCGCGACTGGTTCACCACGCGGAGCACGATCTCCATCCCCCGCTCCAGCCTCTCGTCCACGCGCGCGGGGTCGGGCGCCGGATAGTCGCACCAATGGACGCTGGCCGGGGCGCCGGGCCGCGCCGCCCGAGCGAGATTCTGATGAAGTTCTTCCGCCAGGAAGGGTGTGTAGGGCGCCAGGAGCCGCGCCACGGTTTCCAAGCACTCCAAAAGCGTGTCGTACGCCGCGCGCTTGTCGGCCGCGTCGATTTCCTTCCAGAAGCGCCGGCGGGAGCGCCGCACGTACCAGTTCGAGAGTTCCTCGATAACGAACTCCTGGATGGCCCGTGCCCCGCGCGTGAGGTCGTAGCCCTCGAGCGCCGTCCGGCAGGTGCCGACCAGCGTGTGAAGCCGAGACAGGATCCATCGGTCGAGCAGCGTCGGCTTCGCCGGCGTTCCCGCGCCCGGTTCGTAGCCGTCGATGTTCGCGTAGAGGACGAAGAACTGGGCGACGTTTCGGAGCGTGCCGATCAGCTTCTTCGTCACCTCCGTGACGCCCTCCAGGTCGAAACGGGTGGAGGTCGACGGCGGGCTGGTCGCGACCAGGTAGAAGCGGAGCGCGTCGGCGCCGCGCTGATCCAGGATCGAGTTCGGCTCGATCACGTTGCCTTTCGACTTGCTCATCTTCTTTCCCTCTTTATCGAGGATGAGCTCGTTCGGAAGGACGTGGCGGTAGGGGGCTTCCCCCTTCACGAAGACGCCGATCGCCATGAGCGTGTAGAACCAGCCGCGCGTCTGATCCATCCCCTCCGAGATGTAATCGGCGGGATAGAGACGATCGAAGTCGTCCTGGTGCTCGAAGGGGTAGTGCCACTGCGCGAACGGCATCGCCCCCGAGTCGAACCAGACGTCGATGACCTCGGGCACGCGCCGCTGCGTGCCGCCGCAGGCGATGCACGTGAAGGTCACGCTGTCGACGCAAGGACGGTGGAGGTCGAGCGGCTCCACGAGCCCCGTCCCCTCCCGCAATTCCGCCACGCTTCCCACACATCGAATCGCGCCGCATCCCCCACAGCGCCAGAGATTGAGCGGCGTTCCCCAGTAGCGGTTCCGCGAGAGCGCCCAGTCGACGTTGTTCTCGAGCCAGTTCCCGAAGCGGTTGGCGCCGATTTCCGGCGGATGCCAGGCGACCTTCTTGTTCGCCGCGATCAGTTCATCGCGGTAGCGGGTCGTGGCCAGGTACCAGGTCTTCCACGCGTAATAGAGGAGCGGGGAGTCGCAGCGCCAGCAAAACGGGTAGGCGTGCGTTGTGTTCTCTTCGCGATAGAGAAGTCCGCGCCGGCGAAGGTCGCGGCGGATGTCGGACTCCGCGTCCTTCACGAACGTCCCCGCCCACGGGCCGACGTCGGCCGTGAATCGGCCCTGGGAGTCGACCGTGTGATGCATCGGAAGGTCGAGCCGCTGCCCCAGGAGATAGTCGTCCTCGCCATACATGACCGCCGTGTGAACGACGCCCGTGCCGTCCTCGGTCGTGACGAAGTCGGCGGCAGCCACGTAGTACGCCTTCTTCTCCGTGATCTTCCCGAGATCGACGAAATCGAAGAGCGGCTTGTAGCGGCGCCCGACCAGCTCGGCGCCGCGCAGCTCCTTCTCGATTTCGTAGTCCCCGGTAAGCTGCGAAAGGCGGGCCTGCGCCAGGTAATAGCGCTCCTCCCGTCCGTCGACCGACTGACGGACACGCACGTACGTCAGCTCCGCGCCCACGGCCAGCGCCACGTTGCCGGGAAGCGTCCAGGGGGTGGTCGTCCAGGCAAGGACGTAGGCGTCCGGCTCGTCTTCCAGGGCGAACTTCACTGTCACGGACGGCTCCGTCACGTCCTGGTATCCCTGGCTGACCTCGTGGCTGGAGAGCGGCGTGCCGCAGCGCGGGCAGTAGGGGACGATCTTGAAACCCTCGTAGAGGAATCCCCGATCGTGGTACTGGCGAAGGATCCACCAGACGCTCTCGATGTACTCGTTGGCGAACGTGAAGTAGGGCGCGTCCATGTCGAGCCAGTAACCGATCCGCTCGGTGAGGCGTCGCCAGTCGCTCTCGTAGCGCAGCACGCTCTTCTTGCAGAGCGCATTGAACTCGGCAATGCCGAATTTCTCGATCTGGTCCTTGCCGCTGATTCCCAGCTCCCGCTCCACCGCGATCTCCACCGGGAGGCCATGCGTGTCCCAGCCGCCCTTTCGCGCCACGTAGAAGCCGCTCATCTGCTTGTAGCGGCAGATGACGTCCTTCAGCGTGCGGGAGAGGACGTGGTGGACGCCCGGGAGCCCGTTGGCGGTCGGGGGCCCTTCGTAGAAGACGAACGGGGGCGATCCCTCGCGGCGCTTCAGTCCATTCTCGAACGCGCCGATCTCGCGCCAGAAGGCGAGGACCTTCTCCTCGGACTTCGGAAGATCGAGCGAGGTCGAGAAGGGAGTGAAGCGGGGCGATTTCACGGTCATCCGCGCGGCTCCGCACGATCCGCGCCAGGCGCCGCCATCCGCTCCACGACGCGCGTCACGAGCCGGGTGAGAAGCGGCTCGGCCTTCGCGGCTGTCGCCAGAATCTTCGGCACGTCGACCGGTTCGAGGGCATCGGGGAAGCAGGTGTCGGTGACGACGGCGAACGCCAGGACGCGCATGCCGCCATGGACCGCGACGATCGCCTCGGGGACGAGCGACATTCCCACCACGTCGGCGCCGGCGGCGCGGAGAAAGCGGTACTCGGCGCGCGTCTCGAGGTTCGGACCGGCCACGCCGACGAAGACGCCCTCGCGGAGCGCGATCCGCTCCTCCAGGGCGACTTCCTTGGCGAGCGCGATCAACGTGCGGTCGTAGGGCTCGGACATGTCGGGGAAGCGCGGCCCCAGAGAGTCGTCGTTCGGACCGACGAGGGGGTTGTCCCCCATGAGATTGATGTGGTCGACGACGACGACGAGATCGCCGGCCTGGTGGAGAGGATGCATTCCTCCGGCCGCGTTGGTGGCGATGAGCGTGTGGGCGCCGAGCGCGCGTAGCACGCGCACCGGGAAGGTCACGGCCTTCATGCTATGACCTTCATAGTAGTGGGCGCGCCCGCTCAAGATGGCGATCGGACGGCCGCCGAGGCGGCCGACGATGAAGTCGCCGGCATGGCTCTCGACCGCCGTTCGGGGGAAGTGCGGGATCTCGGCGTATGGAATCGTCACGGCGTCGGTCAGGGCCGACGCGAACTGGCCGAGCCCGGTGCCGAGGATGATGCCGGCCTCCGGGGCGAAGGGAAGCCGCGGCCGCAACGCATCGCACGCCGCTTCGATCCGGCGGCGTTCTTCCGCCGGCGAGGCCGAACCGGCCAGTCCCGCGCCTGGGGCGCCGCTCATGGTTTCGCTTCCAGTCGTCGCCACAGTTCTGCCTCCTCGAGGCCTTCGACCTCGATCCACTTCGCGCGGGAGGATGATCCTCCCGCCACGCGCACCAGCCGCCGCGGCACGCCGAGCCTCTCGGCCAGGAGCGCCACCACGGCGTCGTTCGCCTTTCCGTCCTCGGGAGCGGCGGTGACCCGCACGCGGATCTTCGCCTCTCCCCCGGAGCGTGACGCCTCGACCGCGTTCGCGCGGCTCTTTGGCGTCACGTGGACCTGAAATCGCACGCGACCGTTATCCGGCGGCTTCCTCGCGGACAGCGCCGCGAGTCCCGAAGAGCGCGGAGCCGACGCGCACGATGGTCGCTCCCTCCTCGATGGCGATCTCGAAATCGTCCGACATCCCCATCGAGAGCCCCGCACCCGATTCAAGCAGCCCAGCACCCACCGCTTGGTCCCGGAGCCGCGCGAGGGCGCGAAACGAAGCGCGCGCCCCTTCCGGCCCACCATGAAGCGGACCGATCGTCATGAGCCCTGCCAGCCGGATGGCCGGTTCCTGGCCGGCACGCTCCAGGAGCGCGAGCGCTCCCTCGGGGGCGACGCCATGCTTCCCGGGATCGCCGGAGGTGTTCACCTCGACGTAGGCGGTGATCACCTGCCCTTCAGCCGCGGCCCTGCGGCCGACTTCCGCGACCAGATCCTCGCCGTCTAGCGAATGGATCTCGTCGAAGAGGGTGACCGCCCGCTTCGCCTTGTTCCGCTGCAGGTGCCCGATGAGGTGCCAGCGCGGTCCAGTCCCCGCATGGCCCGACTCCCTCAACTCTCCTATTTCCGAAATCTTCGCGTCGGCTTCCTGCACCCGGTTCTCCCCGAACTCGCGGAGCCCCAGGGCCATCGCCTCGCGCACGGCCGCGGCGGGAAATCCTTTCGCCACCGCGAGGAGCCGCACCGAATCGGGCGGCCGTCCGGCCCGCTCCGCGGCACGCGCGAGCCGTCCTCGAATCTGGTCCAGCCGCTCGCCAAGCGTCGCCACGTCGCCCGCCGTTCCTCCCGAAATGGAAGCCGCAAAGTATAGGGCCCGTTCTCTCGGCGGAACAACCGAAAAGCCCGCCCGGAAGTGCTTTTCCGTCGCGGACTTCGGCCGCGCGCGCCGCTCCCGTGTCCGTGGTACTCTGCGGTCATAGGGGAACCATGGGACCGTTTTGGAGATCGAGAGCCATGTCTAAAATCCTGCTTCACTTCGCGATCATCGTGGCTACCTTTTTGCTGCTTGCCCATTACCTCCCAGGCTTCTACGTGCCCGACGTGGGGACCGCGGTCATCGCGGCGCTCGTCCTGGGGCTCATCAACGCCACGCTCGGCCCGATCGTGACATTCCTTTCGCTCCCGCTCATCATCCTGTCGCTGGGTGCGTTCTGGTTCGTCGTGAATGCATTCTTGCTCATCGTCGTGGCCTTCCTGGTTCCGAACTTCGCCATCAACGGATGGGCCCCCGCGCTGATCGGCGCCGTGGTACTGGCCGCGGTGAATCTCCTCTATAACCGGGCCACCGCCGCGCGGGAGAAATCGAAGGAGTGAACCGGCGGCTCCCGCAGGAACAGGAGCCGAATCCGCTGGCGCGACTCCTTGACGAGAAACGACGCGCGGGGCACGACATCCTAGACCTCACCGTCACGAATCCGACCCTGGTGGGACTCCTCGCGCTCGACGCCGAGGTACTGGCCATGCTGGCCACCCCCTCGGCGTCGCGGTACGACCCCGAGCCCTCCGGAATGCGCTCCGCGCGCGAAGCGGTCGCCCACGAGTTCGGCTCCCCCGGGGCGCCCGTCGATCCGGACCGGCTCTTCCTTACCGCCAGCAGCAGCGAATCGTACGCCCATCTCTTCCGGCTCCTCTGCGAGCCGGGAGACAACATCGTCGCGCCTCGTCCCTCCTACCCGCTGCTGGAACCGATCGCGCGCCTGGAAGGGGCGCGGGTCGAGTCGTACCGGCTCGCGTACGACGGAAAGTGGCGCCTCGATCTCGATTCCTTGGAAGCCGCGGTCGGCGCACGCACCCGGGCGATCGTGCTCGTGGAGCCGAACAACCCGACTGGTTCGGTGCTGGCCCCCGAGGAACGGCGCGCGGTGGAAGCCCTGGCGGAGCGGCGTGGCGTCGCGCTGATCTCCGACGAAGTCTTCCGCGAGTTTCCATGGGAGGAGCAGCGCGTGCTCCCCACCTGGTGCGGGACGCGGACGGTTCCGACGTTTGCACTTGGAGGCATCTCCAAGTCGTGCGGCCTGCCGCAACTGAAACTGGGGTGGATCGCGCTTTCCGGCCCGGCCGCGGCGGTCGAACGGCACGCCGCGGGGCTCGAGTGGATTCTCGACCTCTTCCTCTCCGTGGGAACGCCGGTTCAGCTCGCCCTCCCCTCTCTCCTGGCTCGGCGGTACGTGTTCCAGGGGGCGCTCCTGGGGCGCGTGCGGCGGAATCTCGAGGCGTGGAGGAACTGGGCGTCCCGGAATGGCGCCGCGCTGCTCCACGCGGACGGCGGGTGGAGCGCGATGGTCCGTCTCGACTCCATCCCCGAGGCGGGCCGCGACCTGGCGGAGTGGGCGCTCGATCGCGCGAACGTGTTCGTCCATCCGGCGCACTATTACGACCTGGACGACGATCGACACGTCATCGCGAGCCTCCTCCCGGAGCCGGTGGTTCTGGCGGAGGCGCTGCGCCGTTTGGAGCATGGAATCGATTCCCCCTCTCGGGCGTAGACTCGGCTCGGGACCGAACCAGAGGAGGCAGTTCATGAACGGACGCATTCGGGGACTCGCGATCGGCGCCGTCCTCGGCATTGCAATGACTTCGCTCTCGATAACCCTCCCGGCCCACGCCGAGGCGGCGAAGCAGGGAGGCAGCCTGCCGGCCGCCGGACGGAAGGCGCTGGAGCGGACCCTGTCGAAAGCACTCGACGCGCTTCCCGCCCCGGGCAAGGCGTTTCACGAGGATCGGGCGAGCCGTTCCCGGGAAATCGCGCCGGGAACGAGCGCCTGGGCGGTGGCGACGAAGGCCCCGGCAGAGGCGAGAGCGGTTCGTGTTTACGAGGGGAAGATCGGTACGGAAGCGGGCGACGATGCGGAGGTGGTGGGGCTGGAGATCCGCGTCTACCTGAATCTGGAGCGGGCGCTTCCGGAGCCGCTCGGTTCCGAGGGCGGCGGGCTGGAGACCTTCACGCACGATGGGCTTCCCGGGATGCGGGCGTCGCTCGCCGGAGTCGCGCCGGGCCGCCTGGCGCTCCCGCTAACACCGGAGCAGGAAGCGAATTCGCTGACGGTCGTTCGCCTCCACGTCGGGGCGGCGGAGATCGAGCCCTATCTGCTCGAGATCGCCCAGGGGCGGCGTCCCGTTCGAACCCCGTGGGATTCGACCCCAGCGCTAACGCCCTCCGAGGTGCGAACGATCGTGGTCGAGTTCCATGGTCCCCGCGGCGAGGTCGACCGGCTGGTCAAGGCGACCCAAGCGGCCCCGCTTCGCGCCCTCCTCACCCCTTGAGGAATCCGGAAGAGGGTGTAGTGTAGTACCCCTCATCGTCTGGGCGGTGGCCACAAGCGCCCCGCCCCTGGTCGGCCACGGTACTGAGGGGGAAATGGCCATGAAGTCGGTATCACGCACCATTCTGCTTTCCATTGTCTTCGCGTTTCTCGCCCTTCTCGCACAACCGACCCGGCAGGCCCAAGCCTCACCGGCCGGCGAGTGGTCGCTGAACGCGACGATCATCGAGGCCTGCTCCTGCCCGATGTTCTGCCAGTGCTACTTCACCCCGAGACCGTCGGCCCACGCGGGCGCCCACGCCGAGCACGGCGGAGCCGCCACCGAGCACTATTGCCGTGCGAACAATGTCTTTCGGGTGAACAAGGGCCAGTACGGCGCCACCAAGCTCGACGGCGCCAAGTTCTGGATCGGCATGGATCTCGGCGCCGAGTTCTCCGACGGGGAGATGGACTGGGCGGTCCTTCACTTCGACCCGTCGGTCACCAAGGAGCAGCGTGAGGGAATCCAGACCGCGCTCGGCAAGCTCTACCCGGTGAAGTGGAAGTCGTTCACGGTGGGGGCGGACGCGCCGATCGAGTGGACGGCGACGAAGGATCGCGCGGTCGCCAAGCTGGACGGCGGCAAGGGAGGCGAGGTCGCCCTGAATCGCTTTCCGGGCAACACCGCCGATCCGATCGTGATCAGCAATCTCAAGTACTGGGGCGCGCCGCGGAACGATGGCTTCGTCCTCATGCCGAATGAGGTCGAGGCGTACCGTCTTACGGACAAGGCGTTCGAGTTCAAGGGATCGAACGGATTCATGATCACGTTCGACATCA
>JANNMC010000059.1:0-19368 GCA_031397435.1 Candidatus Eiseniibacteriota bacterium | reverse complement strand
CTCCGGGTTGAGGCGCCCGAGGCGGTACCCCGGACGATTGTCGCCACAGAGGAAGATATTCAGCGTATCGACGGTGAATCCGTCGCGCAGTCTTCCCAAGAATCGAGACGAGGAATCGGCGGTGCCTGGCATGAGCCCGATGAGGGTGTCGCCGAAGAGGGGATTAAGTGGCGCGCGGCGCGGTGTCCGCACCGTGCGGCGATTTTCCTCTCCGTGTTCGGTGCTGTCGGTTTGGACCGGGGCAACCGTGTGCCCGACGTTTTTAAGGCGCCCGATGTGGCCGCATCCGGCCAAGAGACATGCCGTCACCGCTGCTAGGAGGAGTCCGTTCCTGTCGCGCACCATTCTTCTCTGCGTAGGGTTGTGGTCCGGGTGGATCATCCGTGCTTAAGCCGCGTCACGGTCCACTCGGATCCCACGAGGGTCAGTTCCACATGTGCCGGGCTCGCCCGGTTACCGGCGACCGAGATACGGAGCGACAGTCGCGTCGCGCCCGCTCCGAGGCTGTTGAGAGACATCTCCGTACCGGTCAGGGAAACGTGTCCGGTTCCGTGATCGGGACCGCCCGTCACCTCCATCTCCACGTCGTAGCCACGACCCGGCGCCAGATCGAGATCGACCGCGAGGTCGTGGAAGCGAAGCACCCCATCCTCGACTCGGAAGAAGTCGAGCGGCGCCACGCGTTCGAACCAGTGGCGCGCGACCTTGTCACGCCTCACGATCAGATGCCGGACGATGAAGTCACGGGCACGCGGGTCATCATAGTTCGCCGCATCAACGGCGGCTCCGATTTGCGCGTCCGAGAACGACGCGACGATCTTGGCGCCCCAGTAACCGTCGCGGTCCGTCATTTCGCGAAACGCGGGATGCAATACCAATTCCTTGAAGTCCTGCGGCCGGTAGACTTCAGACTCGAAATTGCCGGCTGAGGGAATGCCGCTCTCCTGGCGAGCGCGGCGCCACGGCTCTTGAACGAAGCCGAGGGTTACGAAGCGACGCGCGGTCCACCCCAGATCGATGGTGTTCTCAAAACCCGCCGAGAGGCGCTTCGGGCCCTCCGCTCCGGCGCCGAGCGATGATCCGGTGTCGAGGAGGTAGTGCTGGGTGTGCCCCAGGCTGTCGCGCGTTTCAACGAACATGTCGAGGAGCTGCTGATCCTTGGTGTCCCAATCATTGATCCACGAGCAGAGAACGTAAAGGCCCCGGAGTTCCCGGCGATTGGCATGCGTGTACCAGTCGTTCGTGTCGCCGGGGCGCAGGCGATCCATGCTCGGCGCTCCAAGGGCGTGGCCGGCGAGGAAGAGACTGGCAACGGCGGAGTGACTTCCGTCGGAGAAGACCGCGCCCTTCACGAGCACCGACTCAAGGTTGGCTGGAGTGAAGAATTCTCCTTCGGCCCCGCTCAAGAGGTCAGGGTCGATGGTGAGGTCTTCGCGGCGGAAACGAACGGGCTCGTTGTGTGGCACGTTATACCCCGCGGCGTGAAGGAGCGTCCTCGAGACCATGTCCGCGCCGGAGCCGAGCTGTGGATAACCGCGAGGGTCGAGCTTCACGAGCCACTTCCTGCCCTCGGCGTCCTTGATCTGGAATCCCACGGTGAATCCGCCCTGCTTCGCATGCTTGATGGTCCACGGCTTCGTCGGAAGGAAGACCGAGTCTGGCCCCTGCCGAAGTTCGGAAACGGGAACCGAGCGCCGGTGATTGCGATTGGTAAACCAAGTCGAGTTCGGGGCTTCGTCGAAGGCGTTCACGTTCACGGCCTCGCGGCGGGTGCGGACGCCGAAGAGCCGGACTGCCCAGAGCAATTTGTCGGGGATGTCGAACGCATGGGAAAGAGGTTGGGCCAGGCCGTGGCGGAACTGCTTCCCCCAGTAACTGGGCTCCCAGTCTCGCGGCCGTTGGATTGGCTGCCGATCGTGATCCACCCACGTGGAGTCGGTGATGTTCGAGGTGTCTCCGGCGTCTCGCGACCCTGAATGCCCGGGAGTGACGTCCGTCACCGGCGCGCCCCAACCCTGAGACGGGAGGAAGAGAAGCAGCGCCAGGAGTCCTCCCAGCAGAACGACGAAGCCGGTAAGGTAGGTCGCGCGCATTAGAAGTCACTCCCTAGCGCAAGCATCGCGTTGAGCCCTTCGACGCTCTTCGCGACTTCGATTCGGAGCGCGGTTTCGTCGCTCAAACCGAGACGTAGGCCGCCGCCGATGGACCGGTGGGCGTCGCGGAGGCGGAACGCTCCGAGGCTCGGCGCCACCTCCCCGAGTTCGTAGAGCGCCAGGGCGCTGAGCTGCCGGAGAATGTCCCAGCGGTACTCCACGCGGGCGAGGAGAAGCTGCCGATCGCGAAACCGATCGGTCGTGTACCCGGCGAATTTGGACGCGCCCACGCTTTGGCTTAGACGGTAGAACGGCAGGCTCGTGGTGGCGCCTCCGCGGGGTTCGATCCCGGCGAACACCGCGCGCAGGGCGATGACTCGGCGCTTAGCGAAGACGGGCAGGTAGGCCCGGCCCTCCGCCCTCCATTGATCGAAGTCAGGATCGCCTGCCCTCACGCCTGCGGCGCGCCGCACATCAACTTTACCGTGCAGACCGCGTGAGGGGTGGCGGTCGTCGTCGAGCAAGGCCAGGTCCGCCGCGACGCCATACCAGAGTTCCTTCGTGGCCCGATGCTCGAACGGCGTTGTGCCAGTGGCGAACACGTCCTGGAGCAGCGGCGTCGCATTGTATCCGCGGTTCGGGCTCATGCTCGAATAGCCGCCACCGAGGCGCAATTGCCGTAGCGGCGACGCGCCGAGAAGGAGCGCGCCTTGCACGCCCGCGGTCTCGAGACGGTAGTAGGAGAGGTTCGATTCCAGCGTGTTGTTTCCGATTCCGTAATAACGCCGATTCGGCTTGTAGTCATACTCGGCTTGGAGGAGGAGCCCGACCGGCCGCTTGTACCCGATCGCTTCGCTGAAGCGCACGCGGCGCTGGTCGATGCTCGACCATGAACCCTCAAGACGGAGCCTCGAACTGGCGGACGGCAGGCCGACCCATGTGATCGCCGGCCCGACTCCGATGTCGTCCACGCCACCGAGCGTGATATGGGGTGAGAGCACCGGTCCCGCTCGCGGCGGGCCCTTTACTTTCGGCTCCAGGTACCGGGGACCGATGTAGGCGGCGCCAGCCTCGAGTCCGTGGGCGAGGAGACGCAGCGGAAAGAACGCGACCCGGAATGGTGTGCGGAGAATCGTCTCCCACGTTCGCTCCTGGTCGGGGCGGGCGACGCGGGGTCCATCGGTCACGTAGTGCGCGTTGAACGACGGTCCCGGCGCCACCCACGTGGAATCGCCGAATCGTTCGCCCGCTTGTGCGCCGCTAACGGCGCCGAGGCAGACGAGCGGGGACACGAGAAGCATCAGAATCAGAAGCGGCGCTGCCGAGGCTAGTCGGCGCACGGCCCTTGAAGAGGCGTGGCGCGCGGTATCGATAGGATCACCTCATGGAGGCTCGGACGAGTTGGGCGACGGTGGGTAGCACAAGGACGCCACCGCAATCCGCGTGCCACGCTGCCCTACGCCGATCCACCGAACTACCGACGGCCTGGCGAGGTGAGTAACTGCCGTCTGCCGAAGCAGATGCAGATAATTTCCGAGACCGACGTGACGTCCGTTCCGCCGAGCCGGTTGCCCCCTCAAGCCCCCAGATACCCTTGCCGGGGCCAGAGTTTGAAAGAATGGGAGCTACCGTTCTTCAATCTGTCCGGCCGTCATTGGGGTTTCGCCTCTTCGTCGTTCGCGCCGTCGGGGGCTGGTGTCCCCAAGGCGGCGGCGGCGAGTGCGGTGCCCGGACTGGGCTTCGGCGCGGTATTGATCGCGGGCTCCATCGCGGCCGCCGTCACCGATTCCGCCGCGGCCGCCTCCGGTGTCTCCGGCGTTTTGGGCTCCTCGGCTCCTTCACTTTCAACGCGCGCCTCTTCCGGCCGCTCCGCCACGAGCGCGCGTAGCCGCTTGGCCAGCGCTCGCACGACTTCTTGGAGCAGGGGTAGATCGCCCGCCGCCACGTCGTAGAACTCATCCCGGTGAAGCGCCAGCGTCAATCCGTCTTCCATGCACTCCGCTTTGTGGCCCCGGGCCGACTCGTCTACTAGCGACCAGGTGCCAAACGCCTCGCCCGGACCCACCTCGGACAGCGTTCGGTCCTCGGTCGAGAGCTTCACGCGCCCCTCGACCACCATATAGAGGGCGTCGGCGGGATCTTCTGCGTTATAGATGGTGTCGCCCTTCACGATCTCGACCTCACGGGCCACCTCGGCAAGTCCAAGGAGGTGCCGCGGCCCGACATCGCTCAGTAGATCGGCACGCTTGAGGATCAATACTCGTTCCACCGCCGTCAGCATCTCGCCTCCTCTATTGAACTCGTTCCCTTGGCGGGGGGCCGCTGGTCCGTTCGCGGCGCCCCGGCCGCGGCGAGTGCCGCGAGTTCCGCGCTCACGAGCGGGTCCTTGAATCCGCCAGTTTCGAAAATCGCCGGGTCCAGCGATGGGGCGAAGCGCGAAGCTCGAACGGCGCATGCGCGCAGCCAGTCATCGCCCCACCGCCATGCGGAGCGGATCGGCTCCGCAACGTCGTCGCGATCGGCCACGTCGGCTTCCGCCACCGTTCCCTCGAAAACCCTCGATACCGGGCGAAACACCGCGCGAGGGAGCACGTGACTTAGGTATTCCAACGCGGGCGCGGAAGATTGCGGTTCTCGCGACCGGAACCGCTCGAACGCGCCGGCCAGCGGCTTGGCCTCGTACCAGCAGGCCAGCGCCCGGAGCCCCCGCTCGATGGCCCTCTCGGCCTGTTCTTCGAGGGTCGCCGCGAAGAGCCGCACCTCGGCGGCGGCATGGTCCACGATCCCCTGGCTCGCCTCGCGATTCACTCGATAGTCCGCCAGTTCGCGAAGGAACAACTTGTGGGCGGCGGCGCGTGGGAGCACGGGCTTGCCGCGATCCGCGCGGATGCGGCTCAAGCCCTCGAGGCCGAAGTGGCGCAGCCGTGGATCGCCGCTACGGGCCAGGCCCAGCAACGCGCTCATGGCGCGTGGCGACGCGATCCGCGCCAAGGTGCGCGCGGCAAGAGCCTGCGCCCTCGCGCCCCCCGCACCGCTCAGAAGTGGTTCCAGTTTGGCGACGGCTGGATCGCCGATCGCGGCGGCGGCCTCACGCGCTTCGTGGCTCAAGTCGGGAATCAGGAAGAGAGGCAACAGGACGTCCATCAGGTCCCCGTGGGGCCGGCGTCTGGCGGAGATCAGGGCCATGCGCATCACCTCCACATCGGGGCTGGCGAGCAGCGTGCGAAGCGGCCCCACCGAAGCCGGGCCGGACATGGCGCCCGCCGCGCGAGCCGCCAGGAGCAGATCCTCCCGCGAGCCCGCTTTGAGGCGCGCATCGATCCACGCCAGCGTGATCGCGCCGGGCGCTTCGTAGGGCCGCTCGAAGAGGGCGTCGAGTAGGTACTGCCGAGCGGCCGCATCCTCGCCGTCCAACAGCTGGCGAACGAACGCGGTCGAGTCGCGGCTCTGGGCGAGTAGATAGCCGACTGCCGCGCGACGGGGCGCCTCGTCTGTTTCCAGGAGAATTCCCTCGATTCGCTTCTCCGGGTCTCCGAGGCGCATCGCCCGCATCGCCTCCACCGCCGCTGTGCGCACCGCTGGCGACGGATGCTGGAGGCAGCCGCGCACGGCACCCGCGATGCCTCGGTCGCGAGCCGCAGGGCTCAACTGGAGCGCGAATACGATGCGGTGCTCGTCATCTGCCTGGAGCGCCTGCCTCAACACCCGTCGCGCCGACGGCGTCCGGACGGCGTCCGGCGTCGACTCCGGCTCGATCCACCGGCTGCTCAGCGCCTGCTCGAAGGCGAGTCCGTACTGTCGGTCCAGGACGAAGAGCATGCCCAGCCACGCCAGGGACAACGCGACAGTCACGGCCGCCACCACTTCGGATCGAACTCCGACGGTGTGCAGGACGACGATCAAAAGGAGTCCGACGACGGCGTCCGACCACCGCTCGACGAGCGTGTCGATGGCGGGCTTGATGCGGCGCCTCTCGCGGGGGTGAATGGCGGTGTAGTAGATCTCGGCCGACGACTTTCCTAGCGTCCCAAAGATCACGCCCTGGACCCAGCGCATCGCCACGATCACCCACCAGATCGGACTGATGATGATCCACGACGTGAAGAGCAGCGCCGTGATCGGCTGGAGGGCGGTGGCGGGCCCAAGACCGAGGCGTCGGAGCACCAGCCCGGCAACGCTGAATTGGAACAGCAGCGAGAACGCGTTCAACCCGACGTAGAACTTACCGAAGAACTGGGTGAGGGAGCGCTGGTCCGGGTAGACGCTCTGGATGAAGACCTTGAACTGAAAATCGACCAGCGTCGACACCACGACCGAAAGGGCGAGGGCGACGGTGAGGGTCTTGATGTAGGGGGAACGCAGGATGGTGTCCCAGCGCGAGGTGGTCGCGGTCGCTTCCAGGGGGGCGGGGCGCCGCGCCCGGTGCCGCTCGACGACGCGCGCCAGTCCGTAGGCCACGACGAGAAGAACCGACATCGCCCACATGAGCCCCACGTGCTTCAGTACCGGCGTTGACCACGCGGCAAAAGCGCCTCCGGCCAGCCCTCCCAGCAATCCGCACCCTCCAAAGAGCGGGAAGATGGTTCGCGCTCGGCGCGTGTCCCAAACGTCTAGCGCGAGCGCCCAGAAGTGCGGCAGGAGCATCATCGCCTGGCTGCCGGTCCAGATGTAGAACGCGACAATGGTCCAATGGCGCGCCCACGGCAGGACGAGCGCGGCCAGCACGCTGAAACCGATCGCGGCGAACTGGTTGTATCGCAGAGCGCCGTCGTTCGTGAACCGCCGTGCCACAATGCTCTCGAGCCACACGCACGCAGCGGCCGCCACCGCGACGCCGATATAGGCATAGGGCAGCGCCAAGGCGCCGAACTCCGATAGGAAGAGTGCGTCCCGCAACACCTTGGCGATCGTGTAGGCGCAGAACAGCACCGCCACGAGGGCCCCCATGAGGATCAGGAGCCGCTGCTCATGCGATTCGATTCCGAGCCTGCGGCCAATCCCTCCGAACCATCGCTTCACGATGAAAGCCCTGAGACGCTAGGAGAGGCGCTTTCTCGGAACCACGAGGAGGAGGACACCACCGAGCAGAGCAATCCCCCCCACGATGGGCGAGAAGGGGACGTTTTTCTGCTCGGTGGCTGTTGCCTTGAATGGACCGACATCGAGCACCGTGCGCTCTCGGTTGTAACTGATTCCGCCATAGAGCAACACGATAACTCCGAACGCCACGAGAACGAAACCGAGGATTCTCATGCTAGTTCTCCAGTCTGCCCCCGGGAGGCGTTCAGGCGACCCGCCGGCCCTGAATGACGCGGAGCAACACGACGACGACCGCGATGACCAATAGCAGATGGATGAAGCCGCCCATGGTATAGGCGGACACCAACCCGAGCAGCCACAGCGCGATGAGCACAACCGCGATGGTCCAGAGCATGATCTCATTCCTCCTGTCACTTGATGGGGTGCGAGTCCGCTGCCGTGACTGCCCCTCGCGACCGCCATCCAACGGCGTTGGCGAGAGCCTTTTTCGCGGCGAGCCACCGGACCCTTGAACTCTTCGCCATCGCGTAAGGCATGACATGTGCCAGCGACTCACTCGGCGTAAGCGGTTGCGGTGCCTTGAGCGGCGGCCCCGGAGTCCCTCCGCTCGAGACCTCTATGTAAAGCTTGCCGGTCGGTTACTACAAACGCGCCAACCACTTTTGGGCGCGGCGGGTGCGAATCTTGCAGCCTTGCCAGTCGTACGGGTGTTACTCTCACTCAGGTAAGTGACATAGGAAGTTGAGGGTGCAGGCGCACGCACACTCACAACTTCGTTTGCCGTTCGCACGAACACGAGGTTCCCCGATGCTCCACGCACTCCTCATCGACGACGACGCGGACTTCCTCGCCGGGCTAGCCGAAATCGCGGAGCAGGAGGGCTTCGCCGTCGCCGCTGCGGGTACGCTGAAGGCGGCGCGTGAACATCTCGGGGGATCGTCGGTAGACATCGTCGTCGTCGATTTGGCTCTGCCGGACGGCGAAGGGACGGTGCTACTCAAGGAATTGCAGGAGTCACCGACCGACGTGATCATCATCTCTGGCGTCGCGACCGTCGCCTCGGCGATCGAAGCATTGCGCCTCGGCGCACTCGACTACCTCACCAAGCCAATCGACACCGACCGTCTGCGAGCCGTTCTCGCCAATGCCGCCCGCGTGCGATCTCTCAAGGATCAGGTCGGGTCCCTTCGGGCCGAGTTGCGGAAGTTCGGCCGCTTTGGACCGATGATCGGCACCTCGGCTCCAATGCAGCGGGTCTACGACTTGGTCGCCAAAGTCGCCGCCACCGACGCCACGGTCCTCATCACTGGAGAAAGCGGCTCGGGGAAGGAGCTCGTCGCGCAGGCGATCGTCGATTTGAGTCCCCGGCGCGTGAGGCCCTTCATTCCGCTCGACTGCGGCGCGATCCCACCGGCCCTGATCGAAAGCGAGTTGTTCGGGCACGAGCGCGGCAGCTTTACCGGCGCGACCCAGCAGCGACGCGGACACTTCGAACGCGCGGCGGGCGGGACGCTTTTCCTCGACGAGATCACCGAGATGCCGGTCGAGTTGCAGGTGAAGTTGCTGCGCGTGCTGGAGTCGGGCGCGCTGACGCGCGTGGGTGGCGAGGCGCGCATTCCGGTAAATGTGCGGCTGATCGCCGCCTCCAATCGGCCCCCGCGGGAGGCGATCCTGGCGAAGCGGCTGCGGGAGGATCTTTACTATCGGTTGAACGTGTTCCCCATCGTGCTGCCGCCGCTTCGCGAGCGCGACGAAGACGTCTTGATGCTGGCGGACCACTTCTTGGCCGCGCTCAATCGTTCCGAAGGTACCCCCAAGCGACTCAGCGCCGCGGCGCGCGAACGGCTCCGCGACCACTCCTGGCCAGGGAACGTGCGCGAACTCAAGAACGAGATCCAGCGCGCCTACATCATGGCCGAGGAAGTGATCGAGTTGCACGATTTGGGGGCCGAGGCACGACAACTCGCCGCGCAGCAGGCGGGCGCCGCGCTTCCCACGGACGTGGGGACTTCCCTAAACGACTCGGAGCGCCAGCTCATCCTGGCGACCCTGGAACACTGCGCCGGCGACAAGAAGCGGGCCGCCGAGATTCTTGGCATCAGCCTCAAGACGCTCTACAACCGGCTCCATCTCTACGCGAAAATTTGAAGGCGGGCGTCCGGGGAGTAACCTCTGTCTCGGCCGCTTCCCGGATGTAATTCCTTCCGCTTCTTGAAAACGATTCCGCGCAGGGACTTTGCCGACTCATCCTCAGCGTCCGTGGCGCCGGGCCTGAAACGCGTACGTCGTTACTGGACAACGACATCACGCTGAGCCGATATTCCGCCAAACTTGGCACGATTCTCCTTTAGCGAATCCATGTCCACGCCGCCAACTTGGTGGCCGGGCCGTCTCACACTCCTTCGAATCACGGTCAGGACTGCCCCATGTGGAAGTGGTCGCACCAGCAAACTCTGAACACCGGACTGATCGTGATCGGGCTCTTGGCGATCGTGAGCAGCGGCGCCTCCCTGTACGCCTCGAAGGTACTCGTCCAAGAGATGGCTACCCTCGCCTTGGACGAAATACAGGATCTCTCCGAGAGTCAGGCCCTCAGGGTCGACGGCTTGCGAGCAGTCTCCGACGCCGGCGCCTCCCTGCTCACCGACGAGGAGCCGTACACGAGACTGGCCCGTTCCGGGAGTGCGGAGGTACGCCAGCGAGCCACCCAAATGCGCGCGCAGTTCGTCGATGTCGGGGGGCGGTCCAGGATCGATCGCATCCTCGTGGCGGAGAGGGAATTTCAAGAGGCGTTCGAGCGAGCCCTTCGCGCCGCCCCCGGACCCAGGGCCAACCTCGCCGCGGCGGCGAGCGCTTCGCGGGGACGGGCTCTCCAACTCGCGCTGGACTCGCTCGTGGCTCACATGGAGCCCGCGGCCGCCGGTGGCCTCACGGCTACGCAATCGTCCGTGGACCGCACGCAGACCGTATTCAACATCGTAACGACGGTATCGATCTTCCTGGCGCTCCTTCTATGCGTGATGCTGATCCTGCTCATCAATCGGTCGGATCGGGAGCAGACCAGCGCCCGAATTCTCGCCTTGGAGGGGCAATCCAGAACCTCCACTGAGTTGAAGGAGGAAAAGGCGGCGAATCAGTTGAAGGACGAGTTTCTGGCGACCGTCTCCCACGAGTTGCGAAATCCCTTGGCCCCGATCCTCACTTGGACGCAACTCCTTCGAAGCGGGACCCTTGACGAGGAAAAATCTACCCGCGGTTTGGAAGTCATCGAGCGAAACGTCCTCTCCCTCTCTCAATTGATCGACGATCTCGTCGATGTCTCCCGGGTCGTGTCGGGCAAGTTCCGGCTCGACGTGAGAGCGATCGACCTGATCCTCGTGGTCCGAACCGCCGTGGAATCTCAACGCCCCGCGATGGAAGCGAAGCAGATCCGGCTGCAGCTCGTCCTGGATGAACGGACGGGCTTGATCTCGGGCGATTCCGAGCGGCTCCACCAGGTCGTGGGGAATCTGCTCTCGAACGCCATCAAGTTCACCCCGAAGGGGGGGAACGTGCAGATCACGCTCGGCCGCGCGGAATCGCACGTGGAGTTGGTCGTGTCGGACTCCGGCATGGGGATTGAGCCGAAGTTCTTGCCTCACGTCTTCGAACCGTTTCAGCAGGCCATGGGCGGTTCGATGCGACGCCACGGCGGCCTGGGTCTTGGGCTCTCGATCGTTCGCCACATCGTCGAGTTGCATGGCGGAGTGATTGTCGCCGAGAGCGGCGGCCTCGGGCAAGGGTCGCGCTTCACGGTCAGGCTCGCCCTCCTTGGGACGAGCGACAGCAATGTGGCCACGCTTCCCCGGCATCCCACGGCCCGCGACGGGATCACGGATGTGTTCCTTCGCCGGCTCGATAAGGTCCGAGTCTTGATCGTGGATGACGAACCGACTGCCAACGAAGCGCTGAAGGCCCTGCTCGAGTCTTGTGGAGCCGATGTGCGGGTCGCTGGTTCCGCCGCGCAGGCGATCCAGGTCTTCGATGTCTGGAGACCGGACGTGCTCCTGTCCGACATCGCGATGCCCGAGGAGGACGGCTATGCCTTGATCAAGCAGATCCGAGCGCGCACCCCGGAACTGGGCGGCGATACGCCGGCGGCGGCGCTCACGGCCTACGCGAAGATCGAGGACCGAGTGAACATCCTGGCTGCCGGATTCCAGATGTACCTCTCGAAGCCGGCCGATCCGAGCGAACTGATAGCAGTCGTGGCGAGCCTCGCTTCCCGGCATCGCCGCGCTTTGGCGGATTTCCCCGAGGCCTAGCCGATGCTTTCGGCACGCAGGGCGCTGCTCTGGGTCGCGGGCGTTGTGTTCTTGCTCGTCTTGGTATTTCGGGACCTCGTCCTCTTGGTCGGGTACTCCGTCCTTCTCGCCTATGCCCTCCTTCCCATCGTAGCCGCCGCCGAGCGTCCCGTCGGCCCCCGTGGTCCCCGGGTGCCTCGGGGCACTGCCGCGGCGGCCGTGATACTCGGATTGGTCGCGCTCGTCGGATGGCTCCTCGCCCTCGCCGTGCCGCGGCTCGCGGCGCAGGCGGCGCGATTCGCCGAGGGCGCGCCGGCGGCCATCGCGCGGTTCGACCTTGGCGTGCGCGCGTATGGCGAGGCGCACGGACTCAGTGCCTGGATGGATCCCACCATCGATGCCGTGCGCGAGAGCGCCACCAACCTGCTGCAAAGCCTGTCCGGCGCGCTGGCGGAATGGGCCGCCGGCGGGTTCGGAGGACTTGGTCAACTGCTCGGTCTCGCCCTCCTGCCGGTGCTCGCGTTTTACCTTCTCGCGGAGCCGACAGCGGTGCGCGTGAGCGCGCTCCGCTTTGTGCCGGGGGCCGCCCACTCCGAGCTCGCCCGCCTTGGCCGCGCGGTCGACCGGGCCCTCCGCGCCTATGTTCGCGGGCAGGCGATTGTCTGCCTGGTGATGGGAGTCGCCGTGGGCGCTTCCCTCGCCCTCATGGGCTCTCCGGTCGCGCTCCTCCTTGGACTGCTGGTCGGGTTCGCGGAGTTGGTCCCGTATCTCGGCTTCCTCGTGGCCGCCGGCGCCATCGCGCTAGCCGGGCTGACGGTGGGCCCGCTTCACGCCGTGGCGGGAGTCGCCGTCTACATCTTCATCAATTGGGCGATCGGCACCTTTGTCGCCCCGCGCGTGATGGGTCGGTACCTACGGATGCACCCCTTCGTCGTGACCGTGAGCATCCTTGCCGGTACCCAGATATTCGGACCCGCCGGGGCCCTACTCGGACTTCCGGGGGCCGCGATGCTTCAGGCCGTGGTCGGCGAGTTAGCCACGCCCGCGGCGCCATCCTCCGGAGAATCAGTTTCGAAAGCGACTCCCGCCCGCGTCTAGTGTGGCCTCGCTCTTGCTTTACCTACCTGTTGGACGTCGCCCCGCGCGCTCGCGCTCGACAACCGTTCTCGCGCTAAGCCCATGTCTCGAAACTCGAAGGAAGGTGCGCCATGCCGGCGCTGCTCCAACTCTGGATTGTAATCGTGACAATCGGACTCCTCACGGTTGCCGTGCTGACCGCGCGCATGATCGCTCGCCACTTGAGCAAGGCGGCCGAGGACATATCTCGCATCACCGTGGCGCTCGGCGAATCGGCGGAACAAATCAAACAGGCCACGCAAGAGGTCCGGATCCTGGTGGCTTCGGCTCAGGGATGTGTCACGCCCGTCCAACAGGTCGTGGACCGATTCGCGGCCATCGGCCAACGCACGGCCACCGTCTCCACGACGCTGCTCGAAGGCGTCGAGCATCCCCTCTTCACGGCCGCGGCCATGTCGCTCGGAGTGAGATCGGCGACCCGTTACTTCGTGAAGCGTCTCATTCATCGATTCACCAACCGCAGTTCCTCAATCAATGGAGATCAAGGTCATGAATGACGGAATGAATTCCAATGGATCCTCGAATCTCGGCGCGACCCTGTTCGGATTCGCCCTCGGCGCCGTCGTCGGTGCCGGTCTCGCGCTTCTGCTAGCCCCCGAGAGCGGAAAGAAGACCAGGGAGCGGCTCGCCTCTACGGCTCAGCGCTTGGGCAAGAGCGCCGGCGAGACGTTCGATCAAGCACGCGAGACCGTCGTGGAGTTTGGATCCGATGCCAAGTCGGCAATCAAGGCCGGCCAGGAGGCGTTCGCGCAGGATCTCGGCACGCGCGAGTCCCGCGCCGAACGACGCCTCTCGCAGGCCGGAGATGCCGCGGCGATGCTCGGTTCGGCTCTTCGTCCCAGCGAAGGGGTTTCGCGATGACAATGAGCGCGACGCTTCTGCGAAACGCCAGGCTCCAGGCGGGGGGCTGCTGACATGCCCTTGGTAACCGTCGTCGTCACCCTGCTGGTCGTCGGTGTGTTGCTCTGGATGATCAACACGTACGTTCCGATGGACGCGAAGATCAAGAGCCTCCTCAACATCGTTGTCGTCATCGGGGTCGTGATCTGGCTTCTTCAAGCATTCGGCTTGATTGGGAATCTCGGGAATATCCGGGTCGGTCGATAGCGTCTTCGAGGACCCCTTGGTTGGCGGAAGCGCCCATTCGATCCATGCGCCAGACAGTTGGCATGGGCATTGGAGCGCTTCCGCCATTTCGAGTCACGTCCCCGCGGGATCGTGACTCGAACCTCTGGGGGCACCCTGTGTCCCCAGCGTCACACTCCTGGCACCGGGAACCAGAAATAACCACAACCCCATCGTGCTCCACGGCAACCACTTAGAGACCATTTCCCCTCCAAGCCTCACGTGGCACCGGACTTGCAGCCTACCGAAGTGCAGCGCTCCATGCCCACGGGGTCGTTCCCACCAAACCCCATTGCTGAAGACACGGTTGGGGGGGAACTCATGAATCAGGTTCGCCGTATCGCCGCCGTCTTCTGCGGCTTGGTCTCGCTCCTCGTCGCGCCCACCGCGAGGCCGGCGATCCAGGACCTCGCGGGGGCGGTTGCCTCGCCAGAAGTGAACGGCTTTGCCGTGCCATCCCCTCTACGCGACCTTTTCGGAGCGAGCGGAAACCTCAGAGCCCTCTTCGGGACTCCGGAATGGTTGTCTCAGAATCCGGCACTGAAGCCTCTCCTCGCGTCACTCTCCCTGGGCACACCGGGCGTGCAGCTGTTGGGGCTTCCGGCGAACGGCGGCAGTCCCTTCGCCATCGTCACGCTGGAGTCGCTAAGCGCCATACGGGGCGCGCGCGTCAATGCTTATCGCGTCGGGGCGTGGCCGACGCGAGGCCGTGCCTCGCGTGAATCACGCTACGCGCCCCCGCCCGGGTTCATTCCCGTGACGCTGGAAAACGAGTCGACGCTGGTGTCGAAACGCTTCTTCCTGCGCGACTTCCTGACGCACGACCAGCAGGATGTGTGGCCCAAGGTCTTGGTGCTGAGCGTGGCGCTCTTGGACAAACTGGAGCTCATCGGCGATGAGCTGGAGCGCCGCGGACTTCCCGGCTCCCTGCACGTCATGTCGGGCTTTCGAACGCCGCAGTACAACGCGCAAGGGGTAGGTTCGAAAGGGGGCCGCGCCAGCCAGAGCCGTCACATGTACGGGGACGCGGCCGACCTGATCGTGGATGGAAACGGAGATGGCCGCATGGACGATCTCGACGGCGACGGAAGGACCACCATTCGGGACGCCCGCGTCCTCTACGCCGTGGCCGAAGGGGTCGAAGCCCGGCACCCCGACCTGGTGGGTGGCCTCTCGGCCTACCCCGCGAACGCCGTCCACGGACCGTTCGTGCATGTCGACACGCGTGGCGTGCGCGCCCGCTGGTGAGGCGCGTGCACCACCGCTACGTTGTAAGAAGCGACTGGCAATAGTTACCGGTTAATCATCCGCAGCGATCCCCTACCCCCATACCCCCCCGTATTATCAGCCGCTTACGCCGGACCGTCCCGTGGCACGTGAGTTGCCTCTCCAAGAGCCAAAGACGCTCCCCAGCGGGGGTGATTGCGGTGACGGATACCCCTTGATTAGGGGATTCCCTGGCACGAGGTGATTCGATGGCGAAATCCAAGAAACAGCAGTTGCGCGAGCGCTCGAAAACGACGCCCGATGCGGACGTGGATGATGCACAGGACCAAACGGAGGTGGCCAGGAAGCTCAACCCTAAGCTTTATCAAACCGAACTCTCGCGGCTTCAACTCGAGCTCTTGAAACTCCAGGAATTCGTGAGAGCCAAAGGACTCAAGGTGGCCGTCATTTTCGAAGGGCGCGACGCCGCCGGGAAAGGCGGTGTCATCAAGCGGATCACGCAGAGCCTGAACCCGCGCACATGCAGGATCGTGGCGCTCGGAACTCCGACGGAGCGGGAGAAGACTCAGTGGTATTTCCAGCGCTACGCGGCGCATCTGCCGGCTGCCGGTGAAATCGTACTGTTCGACCGGAGCTGGTACAACCGGGCCGGTGTCGAGCGAGTCATGGGGTTCTGCACCAAGGCTGAGTATCTCGAGTTCATGCGAGCGTGTCCCGAGTTCGAGCGGATGCTGGTCCGCTCTGAAATCGTGCTCATCAAGTACTACTTTTCAGTCAGTGACGAGGAGCAGGAAGTTCGCTTCCAGAAGCGGATCCACGATCCGGCAAAGCGATGGAAACTGAGCCCGATGGACCTGGAGTCTCGTGCGCATTGGGTCGATTACTCGCGCGCGAAAGACGCCATGCTATCGGTCCGGGATACCAAGGAGTCCCCCTGGTGGGTCGTGCCGGCCGATAACAAGAAACGGGCGCGCCTCAACTGCATCAGTCATCTGCTGAGTCAGTTTGGGTACAAGGACTTCAAGCCGAAGAAGCTCAAGCTGCCACCACGCCAAATGGACGAGTCCTACGTCCGTCCGGAGATCACCGATCAGAATTTCGTACCGGAGGTGTATTGATCTCGGGACGGGCCGCGGTAACACCAACGGTGTCTTGATCGGCGGCGGCATCAGCGGCGCTTGTCAGCCTTCGCGATCAGTTCCTCGAGCTGGAACCGGTGCCGCATCGGGTGCACGACGGCGTGCTCCAGCATTGCCTCCACGGTCATGGGGGCGCCCCAGCGCGACGTGTGAACGACTGCCGAATCGAGCACCCTGTCCGGCATCCACGCCATCTGCTCCTGCCACGCGCGATCGAGCAGCTTCAGGTACGCCGCTGCCGCTGCCGCCACATCCTTCGCCTCCGGTGGATCGGGCACGCCCGGGTCAGGACGGTCGAGCACCTCACAGAGCCACGTGAGGTAGCCGCGGCAAGCCCGCAGCGGATGGCGCATGAGCAGGTCGAGATTACGGTAGGCCGGATCGCGGCTCGCGGGCAGCTTCACGCCAAGACGCTTCGCCTTCTTCCACACCACGTGTAGTCGGCGCATTTCAGCCATCTGCAGCATCACGACCGCGCGAACACCTCGCGACTTGAACGTCATCCTCGTCTCCTTTCGCAGCCCGGCAACCACCGCGACTTGACGTGCGCTGCCCCCCCACCGAAGTGAGTCGAGTGTAATCGTTTCCGTGGAGGCTGCGCGGTACGATCGCGGTCCCGTCAGCCCCCCATGGTACCGAGGGAGTAACCGCGATCATGCACCCGCGACTTAAGGAGGCGGCACCGAGCGCCTTGCGGCTAGTGCGCCGCACCTTGTTGTGAGGGCCACGATCCGTCATGATGGTTCGCGCGATTGAGAGATCGAACCCTGGAACATCGATGAAGCACCTCACGGGAGGACCTTCATGCCATTGGTGATTGGGATTCCGGCCGAAACGGCGACTGACGAGAAGCGCGTCGCCACCGTGCCCGAAGTCGTCGAAAAGCTGATGAAGCTAGGTTTCGCGGTGGTGGTGGAGAGCGGCGCCGGGGCGGCGGCCAACTGCGGCGATGACACCTATCGCGCCGCGGGCGCCGAAGTAGTCGATGGCGCGGCCGCGCTCTGGGCGAAATCCGACGTCATCTTCAAGGTGCGGGCCCCCTCCACGGACGAGATCGCCATGATGCGGGACGGCACCACCCTCGTCTCCTTCATCTGGCCAGCACAGAACCCCGACTTGATGCAGCGGCTGGCAGCAAAGAAGGCAACCGTTCTTGCGATGGACAGCGTGCCGCGGATCTCCCGCGCGCAGAAACTCGACGCCCTCTCTTCGATGGCCAACATCGCCGGCTACCGTGCCGTGATCGAGGCGGCCCATCACTTCGGCCGATTCTTCACGGGCCAGATCACCGCCGCCGGCAAGGTGCCCCCCGCCAAGGTGTTCGTCATCGGCGCCGGCGTGGCGGGCCTGTCGGCCATCGGCACGGCGTCGGGCCTCGGCGCCATCGTCCGCGCCAACGACACGCGCCCTGAAGTCGCCGATCAGGTGGTGTCCATGGGCGGCGAGTTCGTCGCCGTGGACTACCAGGAAGAAGGCACGGGCGTGGGCGGCTATGCCAAGCTCATGAGCGAGGGCTTCCAGAAGGCGCAGCGCGAGGTATTCGCCAAGCAGGCAAGAGACGTAGACATCATCATCACGACCGCGCTCATCCCCGGCAAACCGGCGCCACGCCTGATCACGGCGGAAATGGTGCAGTCCATGAAGCCGGGGAGCGTCATCGTCGACATGGCCGCGGAGCAGGGCGGCAATTGCGAGCTCACCGTGCCCGGTCAGGTCGTCGTGAAGAACGGGGTAACCATCATCGGCTACGCCGACCTCCCGAGCCGCCTCGCGAAGCAGTCGAGCACACTCTACGCCACGAATCTGCTTCGACTCGCCGAGGAACTCTGCAAGACCAAGGACGGCATCCTCAACGTCAGCATGGACGACGAAGTCATTCGCGGGACGACCGTGATCAAGGAAGGCGCGATCACGTGGCCGCCGCCCGCGCCCAAGATCTCCGCGGCGCCGCCCGCCGCAGCTGCGCCAGCGGCGGCGAAGCCGGCCGAAAAGCCGAAGGGGCACGGTCACGGTGGTGGCGAGCCGGCCTCGCCGATCCGCACCGCGGTCATGTTCGCCGCCGTGGCTGCCCTGTTCTGGTTCATCGGCGCGAACGCTCCTGCGGCCTTCCTTTCCCACTTCACCGTCTTCGTCCTGGCCTGTTTCGTGGGCTACATGGTGGTTTGGAATGTCACGCCCGCGCTCCACACGCCCCTGATGAGCGTCACCAACGCGATCTCCAGCATCATCGCGATCGGCGCGCTGGTCCAGGTCGCGCCGCCGTTGATGGCTGGGGCGGCAGGCGCTGATCGCCCCACAACCTGGATCCTTTGGCTCGCGGTGGTGAGTCTCACACTCGTATCGATCAACATGTTCGGCGGTTTCGCGGTCACCCGCCGCATGCTTGAAATGTTCCGGAAATAGGAGAGGCCACTAATGTCTGCGAGTCTTGCAACCGTCGCGTACATCGCGGCAACGATTCTCTTCATCCTCAGTCTCGGAGGGCTCTCGAACCCGGAGACTTCGCGACGCGGAAACCTTTTCGGCATCATCGGAATGGCCATCGCGGTGCTGGCCACGATCTTCGGGCCGCAGGTGACTCCGGGCGGCCTCGCATGGATCATCGGCGCCATGGCCGTCGGCGCCACGATCGGGCTCTATGCCGCGCGCGTCGTGCGGATGACGCAGATGCCCGAACTGGTCGCCCTGATGCACAGCCTGGTGGGTGTCGCGGCCGTGCTGGTGGGCTTCGCCAACTACATCGATCCCGCGGCCTCCGGGCAGTTCACGGGCGCGGACAAGACCATCCATGAAATCGAGATCTACCTGGGCATCCTGATCGGCGCCGTGACCTTCTCGGGATCGCTAATCGCGTTCGGGAAGCTGGCGGGCAAGATCAGCGGCAAGCCAGTCACCCTCCCCGGGCGCCACTTCATGAACCTGGCCGGCCTGTTGGCCGTGATCTGGTTCGGCGGCGTCTTCATCAACTCGCATGACGTGTCCCAGGG
This sequence comes from Candidatus Eiseniibacteriota bacterium, assembly GCA_031397435.1. GTDB lineage: Bacteria > Eisenbacteria > RBG-16-71-46 > SZUA-252 > SZUA-252 > SZUA-252. The sequence goes on along the minus strand of JANNMC010000059.1, from coordinate 337 downwards.
CATGACGCCGCTCTTCGTGATGACCGGCATCGCGTTGCTCTTCGGCGTCCACATGGTGATGGCGATCGGCGGGGCCGACATGCCGGTCGTGGTGTCGATGCTCAACAGCTACTCCGGGTGGGCGGCGGCGGCGACCGGCTTCATGCTATCGAATGACCTCCTGATCGTGACCGGTGCGCTCGTGGGTTCGAGCGGCGCCATCCTCTCCTACATCATGTGCCGCGCGATGAACCGCAAGTTCTTCGCCGTGATCGCGGGCGGATTCGGTACGGAGGGGAGCGCCAAGCCGGCCGCTGGGGGTGCTCAGCCGGCGGGCGACGTCGTCTCCATCAGCGCG
>JANNMC010000088.1:0-5407 GCA_031397435.1 Candidatus Eiseniibacteriota bacterium | reverse complement strand
GGCCCAGAGCGCGGAACCCTCCAGCAGCGCATCCATCGCTGTTGAGGCGGACGCTATCTCATTTTTTATTCGCGGTTACTCCGGAATCCTGAACCTGTCGCTGCCCAATCGATTCCAGGTTGCCTTTGGGGCCGGGCGCTACGACGTTCCGAGTTTCCTCCTGGAGGGCGACCCCAACTACGACGCAGCACGGTGGAAAGCGACGGTTTCATCCATTCAAGTACTGAGAATGGGATATCGATTCAATGGGCCGATGAAGAACGGACCGGCCGTGGCGGCGATTGCGTTGAACCAGAACTGGCTGCTGCGATCGGCGCCCTTGGGCGGAGACACACGCTTTCGGACGATGAGTGTTGGAATCTCCGGCGGCTATTACTTTCATATCGGGAAGCACTTTTACGTCTATCCGACGGTTGCCTTTACAAACAACAACGTGAATTCTGGGAACACATCGGTGAATGGCACGAACTACAAAGTTGAGAACTTTGGACCTAACGGGTCCGTCCACGTCGGCTGGGAGTGGGGGCTGTAGAGGTCGAGTGCTTTAGCTGGGCCGCCTAGCACGCACTTGAATCCAGGGTGCGCGCAGAGCATTGAGTGACACCTTTGGATTCGCCGCGCCGTAGCTCACGCGCGAGCCGTATGGGGTCATGAGTGGCACCATTGAAAAAGACCCGTGCATTCTTGATGGCAGTGCCGCCGAGGTTCATCCTCGCCTGCGTGCCGGCGGCTCGACGCAGATGCCTTTGCGCAGTCAGGCGCTGAAGCGAAGCGCGTTTCCCAAAGTGGTTGGGCTGGTGCGGAGTAGTGTTCGCTTCCCTATTTGTCGTCGGGGCGTTCCGGAATGTCTTACCCGCGGTGCAACCCCTCGCTGATATCAACAACGCTCTGTTGCCGCTATGGATGGTCCTCCTCGGAGTGTCTCTCATCCGGTTCTCACGAGAGAGTTGATTCGAGGAGGAGGCTCCGCCCTTCGTTCGAGCGGACTGCCTTCGCCGCGGGATAAAGCTGACGGCGCTATCTCCCCCCAATCGGTGTCTTCAGCTCCTCGGCCCAGTTCTGCACGAGGAGAACCTCGCCTGTGGAGTCACCCGCGACGCGTAGGGAGTACGCAAGCGTCCCATCACGCGATACCGAGGGATAGAGAGCGCCGGTAAGTGTGAGAACCGGCGGACCGGTGACTTGCAATCGCGATGCCGAGAACGGAACGACCCGCACCCCCTGGGCTCCATGCTCGTAGGTGAAGAAGAGATGGCCCGAGGCGGCATGCCGCGCGGCGTCGAGCTCCTTGAACTCTCCCAGACTCTTCCGCACGCCCTCGGGGTAGGACACGACGATCGCGGCATTCGCTCCGCTCTTTCGGTGCGTCACGACAAGCACGTGGCGGCCGTCGGGAAGAAACTGAGGGTGGTGAAAGTCGACCTCGGTGGAATCCGGCTGAAGCAGGAGCCGGGGCTCTCCTCCCCTTGCCGACACGACGTAGAGGCCTTCCCGGTGGCGCGCGAAGACGATGTCATCGCCCGGTCCCCAATCTCCGCTCTGGACTCCGCCGCCGGCGGGAATGGCGCATAGACGGGACGCTATCGCGCCGGTTGGATCGGAGGTCCATAGCGCTCCGCCCTTGAAGTAGCCGATCTGCCGGCTGTCGTGCGACCAGAAGTAGGCGGATGCTCCCTCGGTTCCGGTGACGCTCACCGGCTCGAACCGCTCGAGGTCCCGTAGCGTCAGGTGACTCCCGCTCGAGAAGAGGAGGAAGCGGCCATTGGGCGAGATTCGCACGGGACGAGCCGAATCGTGGGCTAGATACGGCGCCGCGATGGCGAAGCGACGGAGTTGGGGTTGAGACGCATGCGGCCCGACGACCCTCACTCCGGCGATGACGAGGAGGGTTCCTATCACGGCGGCGATGGCGGCGCCAATCCAGAGCGCCGGTGCCCCGGGGCGCCCCGAGAATCCGCGCGACGCGGAGAAGGCAGTTTCATCTTTCGAGCCCGACGGCGCCGTCATGCCGCCTAGGATAGCAGACAGCTCAGGAACGAAGTTCGAGGGTCGGAACAATCGGAAAGCCGTTCCTGCTCTATAATGGGCGGCGTGGCATTCGACTCCGGCCAAGGACGCCTAGAACAGACAGGAGATTCCATGCGACCCCTGCAGATCGTAGCGCTGCTCCTGATTGCCGCGAGCGTCTTCGTGCTCTGGAAACGCCCTACCTACAGCACTCGCCAGAACGTCATCGAACTAGGCGACTTCAAGGCCAGCGTCGATGAGCGCGAGTCGATTCCGGTCTGGCTGGGCGCGGTTGGCGCCGGAGCCGGAGTCGTCCTGCTGCTCGCGGCGGGCCGCAAGCGCTAAACGAAATGGAGCTGAGATGACCCCGACTGAATTCGCCCACTGGCGGCCTCACCCCTGGCATGGACTGGAGACCGGCAAGGAGCCGCCGCTCCAGGTGAACGCCTACATCGAGATCACGCCGTTCGATCTCATCAAGTACGAACTCGACAAGCCGACCGGTTACCTCCGCGTCGATCGCCCTCAGCGAACGTCGTCGCAGCCGCCGGCTCTCTACGGGTTCATTCCCCGCACCTTCTGCGGGGCGAAGATCGCGGCGCTCTGCCCGGGCGCCGATCATGGTGACGGCGATCCGCTCGACATATGTGTTCTGAGCGAGCGGCCGATCGCTCGATCCGAGGTGATCATTCCCTCACGCGTCGTCGGAGGAATTCAGTTGCTCGACCGGGGCGAGGCCGACGACAAGATCCTGGCGGTCCTGGAGGGCGACTTCATGTGGAGCGAGGCGTCCGAGCTAACGGACCTCCCGGAGATCCTCGTGGAGCGACTGGTACACTACTTCTCCACGTACAAACTCGTCCCGCACGCCGAGGTCCAGATCGTGGTCCAGCGCACGTACGGCGTCGAGCACGCCTCGCGTGTCGTGGAGGCTGCGATGGCCGACTACAAGACGCTCGTCACGCGCGGCCCCGACCCCGCGGCAAAATCCGGCCCCGGCCGATGAAGGATGACGTCATGAACGCCACCAAAGTCCTCATGGACGAGCACCGCGTGATCGAGCGGGTGCTCACCGCGCTCGAGACCGCCGTGGAGCGCCTGGAGAAGGGAGACCCGGTCGCCCCTTCCTTCTTCCTGCGCGCCGCCGATTTCATCAAGGGCTACGCCGACGGCTGCCACCATCACAAGGAGGAGGACATCCTCTTCCCCGCCATGCACCAGGCCGGGATCCCCTCCGCGGGTGGGCCGGTCGGGGTGATGCTCGAAGAACACGCGGAGGCAAGGGAGCTGACCGCCGCCATGCGGGCAGGGGCCGAGCGGATGGAGTCGGGCGACGCGGATGCTCACGAGGACGTCGCCCGGAGCGCGCTCGGCTACGTGGCGCTCCTTCGCATGCACATCGCCAAGGAGGATCAGGGCTTCTTCCCGATGGCGGACGACGCCATTCAGGGACGCGCGCGGGAAGAGATCGCCGAGGCGTTCGAGCGGGTCGAGCGCGAGGAGGTGGACCAGGGAATCCATGAGCGCTACCTGGAGCTTGCCGCCTCGCTGGAGCGTGAAGCCTCGCTCTAGTGAAAGGGGGCGGTCACACGGCCCGAGCCGTCACGCCACCCATACCGTCTTCACGTTTACGAATTCCCGGATGCCGAATGCCCCTAGCTCTCGGCCGTATCCTGACTCCTTTACGCCCCCGAAGGGCAGTCGAGGATCGGACCTGACGAATCCGTTCACGAAACAAGCCCCCGCCTCGAACTCGGTCAGCGCGATCCGCTCGCCGCGCGCCAGATCACGCGTGAAGACGGCGGCGCCGAGTCCGAATGGCGTGTCGTTCGCATGCCGGATCGCGTCGGCTTCGTCGCGCGCCGCGATCACGGCGGCCACGGGCCCGAACGTCTCCTCGCCGTAAACAGGCATTCCGGGGCGGACCTGGTCAAGCACCGTCGGAGGGTAGAAGGCGCCAGGGCCCTCGGGGACGCGGCCGCCCAGCAGGAGCCGCGCGCCGCGCCCGACGCTTGCTTCCACCTGCCGGTGGAGTTCGTCGCGGAGATCGTGACGCGCCATCGGGCCAAGATCGGGAGCGTCAGCACCCTCGTCCAGCGGATTCCCCCATCGCTTCGCGCGCATGGTGGCCACGAACCGCTCGGTGAACGCCTCGAGGACCGGCTCCACGACGATGAAACGCTTCGCCGCGATGCACGACTGCCCCGCGTTGATGAGCCGTGAGGCCGCGGACGTCGCGGCGGCGAAGTCGAGATCGGCATCCTCCAGGACAACGTAGGGATCGCTGCCGCCCAGTTCGAGGACGGTCTTCTTCAGCACGCCTCCTGCCACCGCGGCCACGGCACTTCCCGCCGGTGCGCTCCCGGTCAGGGTGACGGCGCGAATCTGCGGCATTTCGATGATCGGCTCGACAGCGGAGCCCGGTACGAGAAGGGTCGTGAAGAGTCCCGTGGGCAACCCTGCCTCGCGAAAGACCGCTTCGATCGCCAGGGAGCAGCCGGAGACGTTTGACGAGTGCTTGAGAACGCACGCGTTCCCCGCCATCAAGGCCGGCGCCGCGAATCGGAAAACCTGCCAGAAGGGAAAGTTCCACGGCATGACGGCAAGGATGACGCCGAGCGGCTGAAACGCGACGTACGAGCGTGACGCGTCGGACGGCGCCTCCTGGGACGTCAGCATCCAGGCAGCGTGCTCGGCGAAGAACTCACAAGTCCAAGCACACTTCTCGACCTCCGCGCGTCCCTGCGCCACCGGCTTCCCCATTTCACGCGCCATCATGATCGCATCGTCCGCTGCCCTCTCTCGAAGCCGCGTGGCCACACGCCGTAACACCGTCGCGCGCGCCTCGAACGACTCCCGCCGCCACGCGTGGAACGCGCGTTCGGCCAAATCCAGGGCGGCGCCGATGGCCGCCGGCGTGGCTTCCGGATAGTCCCGGATCGTCTCGCCTGTCGTCGGATCGATTGATCGAAGCATCCCGCACCTCCCCAGCGACTAATCTAGATGTAAGGCAGCCCGAACCGTGGCAGAATGAGTCCCCCGCGCTCCGGATGCAAGCCCTCCCAGGGGACCGCTCCAGGCCCCAACGAGAGCCTCTCCGATGGCACGGGTTTCGCTTGCAACCCCATGATCGCAAGCGACCTACAGCATTGAACAGCGGGATGTCCGTGCCGCGGCTCCCGCCAAGGGACCAGATGAACCGATGAGCGACCCGACCAAATCTCCGAATCCAATGAGCCTTCCGTTCGTGGAAGCGCTCTATGCCGACTTCCTTCACGACCCCAGCTCCGTTCCCGCCGAGTGGCGGCGGCAGTTCGAATCGATGAAGGAGTCGAACGGTTTCGCCGCGCGTCCTCAGTTGGAGCCCTCGTTCCCGCGCCGCACGCTTTATGGCACGCCG
>JANNMC010000014.1:0-9290 GCA_031397435.1 Candidatus Eiseniibacteriota bacterium | reverse complement strand
GTGCGGCTTTGGCACGTGCGGGGAGATACCGACATTGAAATGCATCCGCTTGTTGCCGCCCTTGGCCCAGCCTTGCGCCTTCCGGAGCACGTCGGCGATGCCGTCTATGTCGGCCTCGGTCTCGGTCGGAAGCCCGATCATGAAGTAGAACTTGATACCGCCCCACCCCTGATCGCGCGCCAGTTTCACCGAGTACTCGAGTTCCGCCTCGTCGATCCCCTTGTTGATGACGTCGCGCATCCGCTGCGTTCCCGCCTCGGGGGCGAACGTGATGCTCCCCTTCCGGCCCTGGCCGATCTTCTCGGCCACCGAGGGCGCCAGCGTTCCGACGCGGGTCGAGGGGAGCGAAATCGAGACGCCGAACTCGTTCGTGAACCGGTCGAGCTCGTGGAGCACGACCGGTAGCTGCTTGTAATCGGTGGTCGAGAGCGAGAGGAGCGACACCTCGTCCCATCCGGCGTGAACAATGCCGCACTGCACCTCGTTCGACACCTGATCGGCGCGCTTCTCGCGAAGCGGACGATTCATGTACCCGGCCAGGCAGAAGCGGCAGCCACGCGTGCAGCCCCGCATCACCTCCACGCCCAGGCGGTCGTGCGTGACCTCGGTCGGCGAGATGAGCGGCTTCTCCGGGTAGTACGAGGGATCGAGCGACGGCACCCATCGGAATCGGGGCCGCGAGATGGGTGTGCGCTCCATGGCTTCCCGGGCGACGAATCCGTACGGGTTCATCACCTCGGCGAAGAGCGACGGAACGTAGACTCCCTCGAGCGCCGCCAGGCGCAGGAGCATCTCGGCACGCGGCATTCCGCTGTCGCGGCGCTCCGCGACCAGGTCGCAGACCTCCTTCATCACTTCCTCGCCGTCACCAATGACCACGGCGTCCACGAAGGGGGAGAAGGGTTCCGGATTCACCGTGCAGAGCCCGCCGGCGATGATGATCGGATCGTCCTCGCGCCGCTCCTTCGCCCGCAGCGGAATCCCCGCGAGATCGATCATCGTGAGCATGTTCGTGTAGGCGAGTTCGTACTGGAGCGAGATGCCGATCACGTCGAATTCACGCGCGGGCGTGCGCGACTCGAGCGAGTAGAGGGGAATCCCCTCCGCTCGCATGAGCCGTTCCATGTCGCCCCACGGCGTGAAGCAGAGTTCCGCCAACCCATCGGGGCGGCTATTCACGATGTGATAGAGGATCTTCAGCCCCAGGTACGACATCCCGATTTCGTAGAGATCGGGGAAACAGAGCAGCACGCGGACTTTGGCCTTCGCCGGGTCCTTCCGGGCCGCGTGGAGGAAACTCCCCACGTAACGGCTCGGTTTGGTTACCAGCGGCAGGTATGCTTCGTCCAATAGACGCAGCTTGTCCATGCCCCTCCCTCGATCTCGACAAGTCGTGGCAAGTGGTTCGGAAATAAATCGTTAGAGGCGGGACAGGGACATGCCTCCCCTATTCCGCCAAGCCTGAGACTCTAGCACACGACCTCTGGTGCCGCAACCTTCGCTTGGGACGTGGATTGCGCCGCATCGGGATCGCCTCCATGCGCCGCGGAGAGGGCGAGAATCCAGGACGGCGCCGCCGCCTCGAGCACGCGGGCGGCGGAAAGAAGCGTGGCGCCGGTCGTAGCCACATCGTCCACCAGCAGAAGCGGGCGTCCGCGCGCCAGCCGCTCGGCACGCGGTCCGAGGTGGAAGGCCCCATCCAAATTCCCCCGCCGGGCCTCCGAATCGAGCCGAGCCTGGGGCCGCGTTTCGCGTCGTCGCTCCAGGAGCGGCGCCACCGGAATGCCCCACCATCGCCCCAGGCATTCGGCGAGAAGCTGGGCCTGATCGAAGCCGCGCGAGGCTCGCCGCGCGGGGTGGAGCGGAACGGGAACGAGGAGCGCCTCGCGGCCGAACGATCCATCGAGCGAGGGCGGAGCCGGAACGAGGGAGGCGACCCAGGGAGCCAGGTGAGCGTGGCCCTCGTACTTGAAGGCGCGCACGATCGCGTCGAGCGGCGGTTCGTAGGCGGGTCCGGCAAGAACGAGCCGATCGGAGCCGTGCCTCGGGCAGGCACCCCCCCGCATCGGGGCGGATTCGGCGCCTTCGCCTTCCGATCCCCCGTGGAGGCATCGAAGGCAAAGCACGCTGCCCAGGCGGCCGATCGCGGCGTCGCAGGCAACGCAGACGAGTTGTCGCCGTTCGACGGAGCCGCGGCAACCCGGGCAACGGCGATCGGTCACCGCGTCGAGCAGGTCGGTCGCGGAGTCCGCCGCGAGCCGGCGCGCCGCTCGGAGCGCGCCCCTCCATCCGCCACCCATCCCCCTCCTCCCCGTTCCCTCTCGCTAGGCGGCCACCGCCTTGGCCAGCGCTCGCCGCATCTCCTCCAGCGGCGCGGCGCGGTCCGTCCAGTACGTGAACGAGAGCGCACCCTGGTGGAGGAGCATCCCGATCCCGTCCTCGAACGGATGCCCCGCGGCCTTCGCCGCGTGCCGGATCTCGGCCGCGCGCGGACCGTAGTTCAGATCGATCACGGGTGCGCCAGCCGCCAGCCGGCCCCACCACGCCGCTTCTCCGTCCGCCAACCCGGTGGTCGAAAGCGCGCGGACCAGGAGATCGAATCCACCCTCTTGGACCACGGAGTCGAGCGACGATGCGCTCCAAGCCGTGCCACCATTTCGCCGATCCCCCCGCGCCGTCACCGAAGCGGCACGCGACGCATCCCGCGCGGCAACCGTGACCGCGGCGGCGCCGAGCGCGGCGAGATAGGGAGCCACCGCGTGCGCCGCACCGCCGGAACCGAGAAGGATCACGCGCGCGCCCGCGACCGGGAGATCCAATTCACGTGCCCAGGCGGCGAAGCCAAGTCCGTCCGTCGCGTGCCCTTCCCATCCGGCATCCGACCGCTTCAGCGTGTTGACCGAACGGAGCAACTCGGCCTCCGGCGTGGCGCGCGCCAGCAGCGGCCAAACCGCCTCCTTGTGCGGAGCCGTCAGATTCAGTCCCGCGAAGCCCTCGTCGTGAAGGGCGTGAAGCGCTGGTCCGAGTTCCTCCGCGGTCACCTCGCGAGCCTCGTAGACGGCCGCCATGCCGACTGCGGCGAATGCGGCGTGCTGTAGGACCGGCGAGAGGGAGTGGGAGACGGGGTTCCCGAGGACCGCGTACCGCACGGCGCTACGCCGTGGACGCCGAGCCCGGAGCGCGGGGAGCGGATTCGCTCGCGGACACCGGAAGGGCGGCGTCCGGGGCGGCCGGGCGCCGCGCGAGAATGACAAGCATGACCAGCGACAGCGCGATCAGTCCGCCGCTCAGGATCTGATTCATGTTGAACGAGAGCCGCCCCAGCGATCCGATGGCGCTCGAAGCGTCGTAGTAGCGAGTGAAATCGAGCAGGAACCGGAACGCGGCATCAACCGCGATGTAGGTCCAGAATAGCCAGCCCTCGAAGCGCGGTTTCCGATCGGACACCAGTAGCCAGATAAAGATCCCCAGGCCGGCCAGCGAGAGGTAGATCTGGGATGGATGGAGGTGCGACCCCGGGAACACGTAGGAAGGGACACTCTCGGCCGGAAACCGCACGCCCCAGGGCAGCGTCGTCGGAAGCCCGTAGCAGCAGCCGTTCATGAAACAGCCAAGCCGCCCGATGCCGATGCCGAGTGCCATGCTTGGCGCCGCGGCGTCGGCGACACGCCAGACGCGAAGTCCGCGGCTCCGCACGTAGAGGATGCCGCCCGCGATCGCGAAGAAGTATCCCCCGTAGAGGATGAGCCCGCCCTCCCAGAGGCGGAGAACCGCGAGGGGATCCCCCGCATAATCGGCCCAGTGCGTGACCACGAAGAGGGCGCGCGCGCCGACGATCGCGAGAACCAGCAGCCAGAGCGAGAGCGTCTGCATCGGCTCTTCCGGAATGCCCCGGGCGCGAGCGCGCGACACGAAGATCTGGATCCCGAGCAGAAAGGCGATGGCGAGGAGGAGGCCGTAGCTATGGAGCTCGAGGCCGTTGAACTTCCAGAGGGTTGGATACACGTCGGTTCCGGGTCAGTACTCCCGCCATCGCATGGCGACGTTTTGGATCAGGCCAACCTGGAGGAAACTCGTCAGCAACGACGTTCCTCCGTAACTCAGGAGCGGTAACGGCAAGCCCGTGACGGGAGCCAGCCCCACCGTCATGCAGATGTTCACCAAAATATGGTACAGGAAGATCGAGGTCATGCCAATCGCGAGAAGACTCCCGAAGCGATTCCTACCCCGGTGGGCCACCCTCACGCCGCGCAGGATCAAGGTGAGGTAGAGAAGCGTGACCGTGGCGGAGCCGAGAAATCCGGTCTCCTCCCCCACGACCGAGAAGATGAAGTCCGTGTGCTGCTCGGGGAGGAATGCGAGTCCCTTCTGCGTCCCGTTCATGAATCCCTTTCCCCACACCTGGCCCGAACCGATAGCGATCTTCGACTGGATGATCTGATACCCGGCGCCGTACGGATCGCCGTTCGGATCGATGAAGGTCGTGACGCGCTGCCGCTGGTAGGGCTCCAGATGATTCCAGACCTGCGGCGTCACGATCCCCACCACGAGATTGATCGCCACGACGACCAGGATCGGTACGAGGCGAAGCCGCGACCGATAGAGCACGAGCGCCAGGATCGCGGCAAAGAGGATCCAGACCGGGAGGAAGAAGGAGAGCGCCACGTTGATGATCGGCGTCACGAGGAGAAAGAGGTAGAGCGGCGGGAGGCCCGCCCAGAAGAGCATCGTCAGGAGGATCGTCACGAAGGCGACCGAGGTTCCAAGATCGGGCTGCTTCATGACCAGTGCCATCGGAATCGCCGCTAGGAGGCACGGCTTGAAGAGAGACCGTACCTGTGTCAGGTCGGTTTTTCGATCCGAGAGGATCGTGGCCAGGACAAGCACCGTGACGACTTTCGCCAGCTCCGACGGCTGAAACTTGAGCTGCCCCCACCCGAGCCATCGCTGGGCTCCGAGTCCCACGTGGCCGACGAAAAGCGTCAGGACCAGGAGGATGACGCCGATCCCGAACAGGAGGTACGAGAGCTTCCCTTCGTAGACACGGTAGGGAACGATCGCGGTGACCGCCGCACCGGCGAGCGCGATGCCGAGCCAGATGAACTGCTTGAGGTAGAGCCCCTGCTTCGCTTCCATGACGGCGTTGGCGGTCGCGCTGAAGACGAAGGCGATGCCGATGAGCGCCAGGAGGATGGCAGCCACCAGGAGGGGCCGATCGACTTCGGCGCCGAGGCGCGTATTGGCCATGTCAGCCCCTCCTCGGCGGCGCGGCCGGCGCGAGCGCCGCGGGCTTGAGCGCCGCGATCCGCGCACTCTCGGCGGCGGCCGGATGGAAGTAAGCGTGGAGGACTTTTTGCGCCACGGGCGCCGCTTCCGATCCGCCGTGTCCCGCGTTCTCCACGAGGACCGCGATGGCGATCTCCGGGGCCTCGGCCGGCGCGTAGCAAATGAAGAGGGCGTGATCGTCGCCGTGTGGATTCTGAGCCGTGCCGGTCTTTCCCGCGACGCGCACTCCCTCCACCTTGGCCAGCCCGCCGGTTCCGTGTGGATCGTAGATGACCGCCTCCATCGACTCCTGGACACGCTGCAGGTCGCGTGCGTTCAGCGAGAGACGGTGCGACAACGAGTCGGCGGCCGCCGGTTCCAGAGAGATCTTCGCCCCCTCGCGCGTCGCTTCGCGCACGAGGCGCGGCCGCCACATCATCCCGCCATTGGCGATCATCGCCGTGATCTGGGCCAGTTTCACCGGGGTGACCGAACACTCGCCCTGTCCGATCGCGAGATTCAGGATCAAACCACGGCTCCAGCGTCCGACCCCGAATCGCTTGTCGTACCAGGCGGGATCCGGAAAAAGGCCGCGGCGCTCCTGGGGAAGGTCGATGCCCGACCGCTGGGAGAGGCCGAGCGTCTTCATGAAGCTGGAGAGCCGGTCGAGCCCGAGCCGGATGCCAAGCTGGTAGAAGTAGACGTCGCACGACTGCGCCACCGCGCCGCGGAGCGCCAGCGTGCCGTGGCCCCTCGGATTCCAGCAGCGAAACGGACGGCTGCCGAATTGGAAGGCGCCGTCGCACGTCTCGCGAAAGGTGGTGCCCGGTTCGATGGCGCGGGCGGCAAGCGCGCAGAGGATGACGAAGGGTTTCAGGGTCGATCCGGGCGGATAGGCGGCCTGGATGGCGCGATTGAAGAGCGCATGATTCTCTCCCTCGCTCAGTTCCTTCCACCGCTTGAACGAGATCCCGGTGGCGAGTTCGTTCGGGTCGTAGTTGGGCCGGCTGGCTAGCGCCAGGACGTCCCCGTTTCGCGGATCGATGGCGACGACGGCGCCGCGCGCGCCAGGCTCGAATGCCTCCTCGGCCGCGCGCTGCAAGGCGAGATCGACCGTCAGCGTGAGGTCGGTGCCCCGCTTCGGCAGGATCGGACGCTTGTCACCCAGCAATTCCGCCTTCCGTCCCAGCGCGTTCACTTCCACGAACCGCTTTCCGTCCACGCCGCGCAGCACCTTCTCGTACTGGCGCTCCACGCCCATGCGGCCGGTGAGGTCGCCGCGCAGGTAGTCGGCGTAGCGCGGGTCCTCCAGTTCCTTGTCCGAGATCTCGCCGACGTAGCCCAGGAGGTGCGACCCCATCGACCCCAGCGGATAGCGCCGGAGCGGCTCCGATTCGACATCGACCCCCGGAAGGGTGGCCGCGTGCTCCGAGACGTACGCGACCGACTTCATGTCGACGTTTCGCATCAAGCGAATCGGCACGAAGGAGCGGCGGCGCTCCCGCTTCACCTTTTCACGGAGCTCAACCGGATCTCCCCCGAGAATTCTCCCGAGATGCTCGACGGTAGAGTCGAGGAGCGCCGGATGGCCCTGATAGGCCGGGTCGAAGGGGTCGAGGGTGACGGTGAAGGATGGAATGTTGTCGGCCAGGAGCCGCCCTTGGCGGTCCCGGATCTCCCCCCGAGGAGCGGTGAGCACTTCCACGCGAATGCGATTCTCCTCGGAGAGCTCCCGGTAGCGCGTCCCCTGGAGTACCTGCATCGTGAAGAGGCGAAGGAGCACGAAGGCGAAAACCAAGCCCACGGCCCAGCTGAGGATCCGTTCGCGCCGCGTGGATCCGCGGACGGGGATCGGATCGAATCGCATCGCTAGGTCTCGTCCGTCAGGAGGCGGCGCCGGGTAAAACGCTCCGCGACGCCGAGGAGGAGAAGCGTCGCGACCGCGGTGTAGAGCGCGGTCGGAAGCGCTTTCACGAACATCTGCTTCACGAACTCACCGCCGTCACCACCCGTGGCGACCGCGTAGTAGAGGATGTCGTGCACCAGGAGCGCGGCGAAGAAGAACGCGAAGCGAACACCGACGTTCGCGCGGTGGACCCGGAACCCGGCCCTCGCGACCAGAAACCCGACCACCGACTTGGCGAGAGCGTTCATCCCCAGCGGCCCCGAGGCGTCCAAGTCCTGAAGGAGTCCGACGCCGAACCCACCGAGGGTTCCGGGGATCGGACCCCGCATCCATCCGAAATAGACCACGAACGCGACGAGGAGGTCCGGTCTGGTCCCCCCGATCTCGATTCGGTAGAGGAGCGTCGCCTGGAGCGAGAGGACGACCAGGAGAACCAGGCTGTCGCGAATGAGCTTCATGGCGCCACGGTCCCGGAGGGTGGCGCCGCCGAGGCCCCGATCGAAGCCCCGGCCTCGGGATCCACCGCGGGAACCGCCGAGCTGTCGGCAGGCGCGGCTTCCTCGAGAAGATCAGGGGGTGCCACGCCTTCCGCCGTGCCGGGCGTGTAGACGAGAACCTGCTCCAGGCCACGGAAGTCGACGGCCGTGGTCACGACAATCTCCTTCATGAGTCCGTTCGGCTCGAGGGCCACGCGATCGACGGTTCCGATTCGAACCCCTTCCGGGAAGATCCCTCCCTGGCCCGAGGTCACGACGATATCCCCGGGCTTCACGTCTTCCTGGGAGGAGACGTAGAGCAGGTGGAGCGTCGGCTGGTCGCCAAAGTCCCAGCGGATCACGCCCTCGACGCGCGTGCGCGCCACGCGTGCCGCCACGGCGCAGTCCCGGTGAAGGATGGTAAGGACCCGCGCCTGGTGCGCCGTCGCCCGCTCCACGCGGCCGACCAGTCCCTCCGGAGTGAGGATCGCGCGGTTGGCCGTCACGCCCTCTTCCTCGCCCTTGTCGAGCGTGAGGCTTCCGCCGAGTCGGTCGAGGCTCCTGCCGGAGACGTCGGCGGCCACGAGCGCGAAGGGGTGGCGCTGGTCGAGAGCGAGGAGGCGACGGAGCCGCGCGTTCTCGCCACGCTCCGCTCGCATGGCATCCACTTCCATCTGGAGCGTGGCGACCCGCTGGCGCAGGCGCCCGTTCTCCCAGTAGACGCCGACCCCGCGTTCCATCCAGCCGGCCGCGAATTCGGCCGGCGCCAGGACCGTGTGCTGCAAAAACCAAACGACGCGCTCTTGGGCGCGCCGTTCGAGGAGAATCAGGCTCAGGCAGACGAGGCTCGTGACGATGAAGACAGTCCAGTCCGGACGCCGGAAGAGGAGATTCCGAATCATCGGGGCTTACCCCGCGGCGCTCAGTCGCGGACGACCGACATGAGCACCTTTTCGTACTGGGTCGGATCGTCGAGGATCTTGCCGGTGCCGAGGACGACGCACGTGAGGGGGTCTTCGGCGACGGTAATGGGAAGATTGGTCGCCTCGCGGAGGAGGATGTCGATTCCGCGGAGGAGCGAACCGCCGCCTGTCATGACGATGCCGCGGTCGACGATGTCGGACGCGAGCTCGGGCGGAGTCTTTTCGAGCGATTTGTGAAGTGCCTCGACGATCTGCTGGAGCGGCTCGTTGAGCGCCTCGCGGACCTCCACCGAGGAGAGTTTCATCGTCTTGGGAATGCCGGCCACGAGGTCGCGGCCCTTGATTTCCATCTCCTCCTCCACTTCGAGGCGGAACGCCGAGCCGATCTTGATCTTGATCATCTCCGCCGTCTGCTCGCCGATGAGGAGGTTGTAGGCCTTCTTCACGTATTGCACGATCGCCTCGTCCATCTCGTCGCCGCCGACGCGGATCGACTGCTGGTTCACGATGGAGTTCAGCGCCATCACCGCGATCTCGGTCGTGCCGCCGCCGATGTCGATGATCATGTTGCCCGAGGGCTTTCCGACGGGCAATCCGACCCCGATGGCCGCGGCGATCGGCTCCGGCACCAGGAGCACCTCGCGCGCGCCGGCGTGCTGCGCCGAGTCCTGCACGGCGCGCTTCTCCACTTCGGTGATTCCGGAGGGACCGCAGATGATG
>JANNMC010000386.1:0-6032 GCA_031397435.1 Candidatus Eiseniibacteriota bacterium | reverse complement strand
GACCCACGGTGTGCCCGGGGCGAGATTTGAACTCGCACGGGGTTACCCATACGCCCCTCAAACGTACGTGTCTACCAGATTCCACCACCCGGGCATTTCATCGAAGCTTCCCTGCTAGTACGGCGACTTGCTTACTTCCCGCCCGAGGGGGGCGGAGTCGCCGGCGTGCCACTCGTCGGAGCACCCGTCGCGGGTGCGCTCGGCGCGGGAACGGTACCGGCGGGCGTCTGGCCGGTGGGCTGCCCCGTCGTCGGAGCACCAGGCTGCTGGCCGGCGGTCCCGGCGCGCTGCGTGGCGCGGCGTCGAGCATCCTCCTGGATCAGGCTCGTGCGGGACGTGGCATTTCGCGACGCGGAGAGTCCGAGCGTGAGCGAGGTCACGAAGAAGACGACCGCCAGGATCGTCGACGCACGGCTCAAGAAGGACGCGGCTCCACGACCGCCGAAAAGCGTCTGGCTGGAACCACCTCCGAACGCGCCAGCAAGCCCGCCCCCCTTCCCCGACTGGAGAAGGATTGAGATCATGAGCCCCGCGCATGCGACCAGGTGAACCACGGTGAAGATGACGATCAGAAATCCAGGCATAGTCGAATTCTACTCCTTCGAGGGCTGGCGACGCGCCAAACCCGAGTGGGAAATCCTACCACGCGCCTCGCCGGGGGTCAATGCGAGCCCCGGATCGAGGAAGACTCCGCCACCAGGGCCGCGGCGATCGTGAGGAATGACGCGGCCTGGAGCGACGCCCCACCGACCAAGAACCCGCCGACCTCGGGGAGTCTCGCCAGCGGCACCGCGTTCTTCGGATCGACACTTCCTCCGTAGAGGACCGGTGTCTCCGCCGCTCCGGTCCTGCCTGCCGCCGCCAGTTCTTCGAGAACCCAGAGGTGCGATTCGGCCACCTCCTCGACCGTGGCCACGACGCCCGTCCCGATCGCCCAGACCGGTTCGTAGGCAACGAGCAGCGTCGCGCGCGGTGAAGCACCTTCCAGCGCCCGGCGGATCTGCCGCGCCAGAACGTCGCGCGTCTCCCGCCGCTCCCGCTCCGCGAGTGTCTCCCCAACGCAGAGAATCGGGATCAGGCCGGTTCGCCAGGCTGCCTGGAGCTTCTGCCGGCACTGCGTGTCGCTCTCGCAGAAGAGGCGACGTCGCTCGGAATGACCCACGAGCAGGTAGTCGGCGCCGGCTTCACGCAGCTGCTCGGCGGAAATCTCGCCCGTGAACGCGCCTTTCGGCTCGCTGTGGCAGTTCTGCCCGCCGAGTTTTGGATCGTCCGGACGCCGAGCCGCCGCCAGGGAATGCAGCGCGGTCGCCGGTGGAAAGACCAGGAACGAGAGCGACGGATGGCTCCGCGCTCCCTCCGCGATCGCGGCGTAGAGCGCGAGACCGTCGGCGACGTTCAGGTTCATCTTCCAGTTTCCCGCGAGAACTCGTTTCATACGATCGCCCGCTACGCCTTCGCGACGGCCGCGCCCTCGAGCGCGGCCACACCGGGAAGGATGCGTCCCTCCAGGAACTCGAGCGATGCACCGCCCCCGGTAGAGCAGTGCGAGATCTGCGATGCCACGCCGGCTTGATGGACCGCGGCCAGCGAATCGCCGCCCCCCACGACCGTGAAGGCGCCGCGCTTTGTCGCCTTGGCCACTTCGCGAGCCACACCCATCGTTCCCTCCGCGTAGGCGGGAACTTCAAAAACCCCCATCGGACCGTTCCAGAAGACGGTGCGCGCGTCGGAGAGCACCGCGGCAATCCTCTCCAGGGAGGCAGGTCCGATGTCGACACCGGCGCGATCGGCCGGAATGGCATCGGATGCCACGATCCGCCCCGGGTCGGTGCCACGAATGTCGGCGGCGGCGCGGCAGTCGGTCGGAAGCACGATCTTCGACGCGTGCGGCCCCGAGAGGAGCTCGCGCGCCATGTCGATCCGATCTTCTTCCACGAGCGATCCGCCCGTGGCGATTCCCTTCGCGCGGAGGAACGTAAACATCATCCCACCGCCGACCACCAGCTGGTCGACGCGCGGAAGTAGATTCTGGAGCACGTCGATCTTACCGGAGATCTTGGCGCCACCCAGGATCGCGACGAACGGCGCCTGAGCCGTGCCGAGCAGCCGCCCCAGCGCGGCAAGTTCCCGTTCCATCAGGAAGCCGGCCGCGCGCTCCGGGAGATGAACCGTCATTCCCACCGTGGAGGCATGAGCCCGGTGCGCGGCGCCGAAAGCATCATTCACGTAGACCTCCGCGAGTCGCGCGAGCGCCTCGCTCAGGCCGGGATCGTTTGCCTCCTCGCGGGGATCGAATCGGAGGTTCTCCAGGAGGAGGATCTCGCCGTCCTTCAATGCCGACGCCGCGGCTTCCGCCTCGGGACCGACGATCCCCTCCGCGAACGCGACGGGCTGCCGAAGGAACCGCTCCAGCCGCTCCCGCACCGGCTTCAGACTCTGCTTCGGGTCGCGCTTCCCCTTGGGGCGCCCCAGATGCGACGCGACCACCAGGCGCGCCTTCTTCTCCAGCAAGTAGCGCAGCGTCGGCAGCGTCGCTTCGATGCGCGAAGCGTCCGAAACCGAGCCGTCGGGAGCGAGTGGTACGTTGAAGTCCACGCGCACGAAGACGCGGCGCCCGGCGACATCGAGAGAGCGGAGCGTGCGGAAACTCATGGTCGCCTCCCTATGCCCGTCCGAGGAGCAACAGGGCGTCCACCATGCGGTTCGAGAAACCCCACTCGTTGTCGTACCACGCCAACACCTTCACGAAGCGGTCGCCCGACACCATGGTGAGCGGCGCGTCGAATACCGCCGAATGCGGATTGCCGACGATGTCGGACGATACGATCGGATCCTCATTGTACTGGACGATTCCCTTCAACCGTCCCTCCGCGGCCTGCTTCACCGCGGCATTGACCGCGGCGGCCGTCGCCGGCTTTGACACGTTCAGCGTGAGATCGATCAGGGAGCCGTTCGCCACGGGGACGCGCACGGCCACGCCGTCGAGTTTCCCCTGCAAGGACGGGATCACGAGTCCGATTGCCTTCGCGGCGCCGGTGCTGGTTGGGATCATGGAGAGCGCGGCCGCGCGAGCGCGACGAAGGTCCTTGTGAGGAGCGTCGTGGATCCGCTGATCGTTCGTGTAGGCATGGATGGTCGTCATGAGACCCCGCTCGATGCCGAACGCCTCGTCCAGAACGGATAGCACCGGCGCCAGGCAGTTCGTGGTGCAGGAGGCGATGGAGACGACCTGGTGCTTCGCGGGATCATACGTCTTCTCGTTCACGCCGATCACGAAGGTCGCGTCGGCGCCCTTGGACGGCGCCGAGACGAGGACCCGCTTCGCACCCGCCTGCAGATGGGCCGCCGCCTTCTCCCGATCGGTGAACTTCCCCGTGCACTCCAAGATCACGTCGGCGCCGAGATCCTTCCAGGGGAGCGCCGCCGGATTCATTTCGCTCAGGCATCGGATCGTGGCGCCGCCGACTCGCAGCGTGCCGTCGACCGCCTCCGCCCGCTCGGCCAGCGGACCGTGGATCGAGTCGTAGGTCAGAAGGTGGGCGAGGCTCTTCGCGTCGGTGACATCGTTGACGGCGACGAACTCGATCCCCGCGTTCCGCTTCAGGGCCGCGCGAACGACGAGACGTCCGATCCGGCCGAATCCGTTGATTCCGACACGCACGAGTATCCCCTTTCCCTAGCTAAAGAAGACCCGGGCCGTTTCGTACAGGTCCGGGCCGACCACCTTCATGGATCCAACCGCCTCGGCGAGGGGGATGTCCACGATTTGCGTTCCTTGAATGGCAACCATGCGGCCGAACCCGCGCCGCGCCACCAGATCCACCGCCGCCACGCCGAACCGCGATCCCAGGACCCGGTCGAACGCCGTGGGTGAGCCGCCTCGCTGGATGTGACCCAGCACCGTATATCGAGTCTCGAATCCGGTTCCCGCCTCGATGAGATCGGCGATCGTCGGAGCGATTCCTCCCAGTCGGACGTGGCCGAAGGCGTCCCGCTTGTCGCCCGGCACGAAGATCGATTTCCCCTCGTTGTCGGAGACCTGCGCGCCCTCGGATACGACGACGATGCTGAAGCTCTTCCCCTGGTCGTGGCGCCGGCGCACGACTTCGCAGATTTCCCGAATGGTCACCGGAAACTCCGGAATGAGAATCAGGTCGGCGCCGCCGGCAATTCCCGACTGGAGGCCGATCCACCCCGCGTGGCGGCCCATGACCTCGACGACCATCACGCGGTCATGCGACTCCGCCGTCGTGTGGAGCCGGTCGATCGCCTCGGTGGCGATGCTGAGCGCCGTGTCGAATCCAAACGTGTAGTCGGTGCCGTTCACGTCGTTGTCGATCGTCTTCGGGACGCCGACCACGGGCATGCCGGCCGCCGCCAGCTTGTTCGCGGCGCCCAGCGTATCCTCGCCGCCGATCGCGATGAGCGCTCCGATGCCGTGTTTCTCCAGCGCGGCGCGGATCTTTGCCTCGCCCTGAGGGTCCTTGTACGGGTTTGTCCGGGATGTCCCGAGGATCGTCCCACCTCGCGGAAGGATTCCCGCGACATCGTCGAGTCCGAGCGGATCGATCTCCTCGATGAGGAGCCCCCGCCAGCCATGCCGGATTCCCACGACCTCCCACCCGTACGTCTTCACCGCGCGCTTCACGACGGCGCGAATTACCGCGTTCAAGCCGGGACAATCTCCCCCTCCCGTCAGGACACCCACGCGCATCGAATCGATCCCTCCAAGTAAGTCATAAGTTGTTTTTATCTAGAGGCTTAGAGCGGTCGATAGTAGTGAGAGGGTGGGGCGAAGTCAAGGGCGACCAAGGGACCGGCGGAGACGCCCCTCAGTGCATGCTGGAGGTGGAGGAGTAGCGGAGGATGTAGTCTCCGTACCCCTGTTCATCCACGAACACGAATTTGAGCGCGTTGTTCGTCTCGCTCAGGCCACGACGCGCGGCCAACTCTCTTCCCCGTAGCTGGTACGTCCAGATCTCGAAGGGCCGCGTGTCGACGATTCCTTGATTCTGCTTGGAGACCTGGCCTTCCGCCTCCCGAGGAATCTCGCCGCTGATCGCGAACCCGAGTGTCTTGTCGCTCACCGGAAGGCGCTCGATGCGCACTTCGTCGGGCTCGCCGAAACGGATGTAGACGCGGCCGCGGTCGGTGAACATCCCCCGCTCGAAGACCGTGTAGTTCACGTTCGTGTGGACCACGCGGCGCAGGAACTCCTGGTAGGTCTCGTTATCGGCCGTCTCCGGCGAGGGATCGACCGAACGCCAAAGCTCCTGGATCCGCACCTCCTTCGCGCCCATGGGGAGCCGCCGGAAGTCGATCTCCTCCTCGGCGGACAGGAGCACCTTCGCCGCCACTTCGAATCCGTCCGCCGCGTACGGGGTCCACGACTCGGCGCTCCAGAGGACGTCGAATTCCGTCACGCTCGAGGCGAGCCGCGACGGTGCGTCCGACGACTCGAGCGAGAGATGGAACGAGTAGTGCCCCGCCGGGATGGCGGTGAGGTCGATCGCGAGCGCGTGGGGCCAGGCATCCCCTTCGGTGACGCGAAGGGAGTCCTGTGACGTGAAAATCGTGTCGCCGGCAGCCGACACGATGCGGGAGGTGAGGCCGTAGCGGCGTCCCGCCGGCGACGGCGGCTCGTCGTAGATTTCGTAATAGGCCGAGAAGACGTCTCGATAGAGCCCGTAGAACCCGCTGGGCTGCGGCAGGACCTCGTAGGGCCCCTTTCCGAACCGGCTCTCCTCCGTACGCGGCGAGACCGACCAGGCCGGCAGAATCCCGCTCAGCGACGGCCTCGCGAAGAGCCACTTGCCGAGATCGACAACGCCATTCACCTCACCCTGGCGCTTCGGGTCCTTCATGACGTAGACGAGGCCACGGCGAGCGACGTTCAGATCTTCGACCAGGATACGAAACTTGTACTGCCCGGGGGGCGCCAGCAGTCCGACCGCATAGATCTCTCCCAGAAGCGAATCGCGCGCCACGGCGCGATCCATCACCTGGAGAACGGCCGTCTGCTGTTGCTTCGC